>NZ_CP078013.2:3738333-4049861 GCF_024112395.2 Pseudomonas pergaminensis
GTTCGGTATGTTCCAGGCTTACAGCGTTCATGGCAGTCTCCTTGTTGTTGTTTTTGATAGAGCTACTTTTCGACGATAGCGGTAATGCCCAGCCCGCCCGCCGCGCAGATGGAAATCAAGCCGCGCCCGCCGCCGTTCTCATGGATGATCTTGGCCAACGCCGCCAATTGCCGGCCACCAGTGGCGGCGAAGGGATGGCCGCAACCGAGTGAGCCACCGTTGACGTTCATCTTGGCGCGGTCGATGGCGCCCAGCGGTGCATCCAAGCCTAGGCGCTCGCGGCAATAATCGGCGTCTTCCCACGCCTTGAGCGTGCACAGCACCTGGGCGGCGAAGGCTTCGTGGATCTCGAAGAAATCGAAGTCATCGAAGCTCAGCCCTTCGCGCTTGAGCATGCGCGGCACCGCATAGGCCGGAGCCATCAGCAGGCCCTCGGTGCCATCGACGAAATTCACCGCCGCCGTTTCGCCGGTACGCAGATAGGCCAGCACCGGCCAGCCGTGCGCGGCCGCCCATTCCTCGCTGGCCAGCAGCACCACCGAGGCGCCATCGGTCAGCGGTGTTGAATTGCCCGCAGTGAGCGTGCCGTTTTGCCGGTCGTAGGCTGGGGACAGGCCGGCGAGTTTCTCCAGGCTCGCGTCGGCGCGCAGGTTATTGTCCCGAGCCAGGCCGCGATGGGGGCTGATCAGGTCATCGAAGAAACCGCGCTTGTAGGCCGCGTCCAGGCGTTGATGGCTGGTGAGGGTCAGTTCATCCTGGGCCAGGCGCTTGATCTGCCAGCGCTTGGCCATTTCTTCGCAGTGTTCGCCCATGGATAAACCGGTGCGCGGCTCGCCATTGCGCGGCAGCAATGGTTTGAAAAACATCGATGGCCGCACCTTGAACAGCGCCTGCAACTTTGCGCCCATGCCCTTGGCGCGGTTGGCCGCGAGCAACGTGTGGCGCAGGGATTCGTTGATGCCGATCGGTGCGTCGGAGGTGGTGTCGGAACCGCCGGCGATGCCTACGTCGATCTGACCCAGGGCAATCTTGTTCGCTACCAGCAAGGCCGCTTCCAGGCCGGTGCCGCAGGCTTGCTGCACATCGTAGGCAGGCGTGTACGGCGACAAGGTGGTGGACAGCAATGACTCGCGCGCCAGGTTGAAGTCCCGCGAATGCTTGATCACCGCCCCAGCGGCGAATTCGCCCAGGCGTTGGCCGTGCAGGTTGTAGCGGTCGACCAGGCCCTGCAGGGCGGCGACCAGCAGGTCCTGGTTGCTGTCGTGGGCGTACACCGTGTTGGAGCGAGCAAACGGGATGCGGTTGCCGCCGATAATCGCGACGCGACGAACCGGGGCCGGGTTGAAGCTGTAGTCACTCATTCCACGCTCTCTTTCCAGATGAATAGTCCGCGCATGTGGGGTTTGTCACCGGCGAAATTGCGCACTTCGAATTCGCGGCGCGGACCGGTCACCGGGTGACTCCAAAGAGCAACCTGGCCAGGCAGGAAGATCGGCAACTTGAAGTCACAATGCGCCTCGGCCTGGTCCAGCCCGCCGGGCGGTTGCTGCGCGGCGAGTGCGCGCCCCAGGGTCCACATGCCGTGGGCTATGGCGCGGCGAAAACCGAAGAGCTTGGCGCCAATCACCGAGGTGTGAATCGGGTTGAAATCCCCTGACACCTTGGCAAAGCGCCGGCCCAAGTCAGCCGGCAACACCCAGCGCTGGGTACGCAGCAAACCGTCTTCCTGCAGCGGCAATACGTCGTCCCACGGTTCACCCACCGGGTCCTTGACGTCCCGGCGCAGGTACAGGCTGTCGCTTTCCCACACCAGTGTGTCGGCGCCGTACGCACGGGTGGCGATGCTCAGCGCCTGGCCCTTGGGATGGGCAACCCAGCGCTCGCCATACACTTCCAGCCGCAACGCCTGGCCTGGGTGCAAGCGCTGGTGCTGACGAATGCGATTGGCCAGGTGCACCATGCCGCTGGCCGGATACGGGAAGCTCGGCCGCGTCAGCAGCATCAGGTGCAATGGGAACGCCAGCACGTGGGGGTAGGACAACGGCACGCCCTGCTCGCGGCGAAAACCACAGGCGCGGCCATAGGCTTCAATATCAGCGGCAGACAACTGCGCCGCCGAGCGCACCAGGCGTTCCTTGGGCAGTACGGGCGCACCGTCGAGCTTGGGTTTGCGCAAGGCGCGTACGCCATCGAGCAGCAAGCGCGTGCGTGATGGCGGCGGGTCAATGATCTGCGTCACGTAGTCCATGGACTCAGGCTCCCAGCAGGCTTTGGCCGCACACACGGATGACCTGGCCGTTGACCCCGCCTGACGCCGGGTGTGCCAGCCAGGCAATGGTCTCGGCCACATCGATAGGTTGCCCGCCCTGGGACATCGAGTTCATGCGCCGCCCGGCTTCGCGGATCATCAGCGGGATTTTCGCGGTCATCTGCGTCTCGATAAACCCGGGTGCCACTGCATTCACCGTGACGTGCTGCGCCGCCGCTCGCGGTGCCAGGCCCTGCACCAGGCCGATCACGCCAGCCTTGGAGGTGGCGTAATTGCTCTGCCCAAGGTTGCCGGCGATGCCGGAAATCGACGACACGCAGACGATGCGCCCGCCGGAGTTCAGGCCCTGGCTGTCCAGCAGTGCATGGCTGAGTTGCAACGGCGCCTCTAAGTTCACGGCCAGCACACTGCGCCAGGCATCCTCGGTCATCTTGGCGATGGTCTTGTCACGGGTGATGCCGGCGTTATGCACCACCACATCGAAGGCCCCGTATTGGCTGACGTGGGCCTGCAACAGCGAGGCTGCATCGGTTGCGGTGATGTCCAGCGGCAGCGCCGAGCCGCCGACACTTTCCGCGGCCTGTTGCAGCAACGCCTGGGCCTGGGGCACGTCCACGCACACCACATGGGCGCCGTCCCGTGCCAACACCTGGGCAATCGCCAGGCCGATACCACGGGAAGCGCCGGTGACCAGCGCGCGACGGCCGGCGAAGGGTTTGTCCCAATTGACGCTGACCTGGCCGTCCACCGGTGCCTCCAGGCGGATCACCTGCCCCGAGACATAGGCCGAGCGGCGCGACAGGAAGAACTGCAGGCTGCTGTCCAGCGCGGCTTCGGCGCCGGGGGCCACGTAGACCAACTGCACGGTGATCGCGCGCCGCAACTCCTTGGCCAGCGAACGCACCAAGCCTTCAAGGGCGCGCTGGGCGATGGCCTGGGGCAAGTCCTGGCAGTGTTCCGGCGCGGTGCCGAGCACCATCACGCGGCCATGGTGGCCAATGCGCTTGGCATTGGCGTGGAAGAACACATACAGCTCATCCAATTGGTGCGGGTCGGTCACGGCACTCGCATCAAACACCGCGCCCTGCACCTTGACCGTGGACGGCGCCTTAAGCGTGGCCGGCGTGGCGATGACGGTGTCGGTGGCCGCGAACACCCGCTGCACCTCGACGGCCAGGCGCCCTGCCCCGGCGACGATCACCGGGTTGACCAGCCCTTGCTGGCCGCTGCGATGGCGTTGCAGCGGCAAGGGCTGCGGCAAGCCGACGGCCTGGGCCAGGCGCCGACCCCAGGGGGAATTGACGAACGAAAGGTAGCTGTCACTCATAGAGACATTCACTCACAACACATTCTGACCGTGAAAACCCGATCCCCTGTGGGCGCTGGCTTGCCTGCGATACAGTCAACTCGGTGTGTCAGTCGCACCGAGGTGATGCCTTCGCAGGCAAGCCAGCTCCCACCTTGACCGTGATTTTCCTAATTGACCGAGGCGTTTTCGCTTTGGTTGTTGCGACGTTTCGTCGTCGGTTCCAACGCCTGCTTGCGCTGCTGCAACGCTTCCAGCAAGCCGAAGTCCTGGGGGAAGTCGTCCACCTGGATGCCGTGGTCGGCGTATTCCACATAACGGCCGAGCAAGGTGTCCTCGTCATCGCTGATCAAGTCCAGCGCGCGCGCCTTGACACGCCAGGCGGTGAAGGCCGTGGCCGAGATCGGCATCGGCGCGATCAGGCCCTGCTTGACCGCCGGTTTGAGTCGGGCCTCGATCAACTCGACTTGCGGCAGCAGGCGGAAGCCCAGTTCGCCGTAGGCCAACTTGTCGATTTCCGGACGGGGTATGTAGGAATTGGCCAATAGTCGGTCGCGGGTCTCGCCCGGTGTCTGCACCACATCAGCAACTTCGGCCAGCAGACGGTCCGACGGTTTGCGCAGCGGGATACCAAACGGGAACGTCAACGCCTTCAGCACGCTTGCGGCCACTTTCGACGGGTAGTTATCGAGCACTTCGGCCAACGCTTCATGGGCGCGCAACAACGCGTCCTGGGCCGACCAGTGCACCAGCGGCAGGTCTGCCTGGGGCCGGCCGTCATCCTCAAAGCGCTTGAGCACGCAGGACAGGATGTACAGCTGCGACAGAATATCGCCCAGGCGCCCGGTGATACTTTCCTTGCGCTTGAGGGCACCGCCCAGCACGCCCATGGAGATGTCCGACGTCAGCGCGAGCACCACCGACAGGCGATTGGCCTGGCGGTAGTAGGACGCCAGTGCCGGGTCGGTCTTGGCCGGGGCAGAAATCAACCGCCCGCCTGTCAGGGCATGCACCGCTGCGCGGACGGTATTGGCCAGCACGAAACTCACGTGGCCGAACATCGCGCTGTCAAACGCTTCCAGCGCCTGGCGCCGGTCCGGGTTGCGCGCGGCTTCCATCTCACGGAACACATAGGGATGGCAGCGGATCAGGCCCTGGCCAAAGATGATCAGGCAGCGCGTCATGATGTTCGCGCCTTCTACCGTAATCGCGATGGGGCTTTGCTGATAGGCACGGGCCAGGAAGTTGTTCGGGCCCATGCAGATGCCCTTGCCGGCGACGATGTCCATACCATCATTGACGATGATCCGCGCACGCTCGGTGACGTGGTACTTGGCGATCGCCGAGATCACCGACGGTTTCTCTCCCGCATCCAGGGACGCCACCGAGACCTTGCGCACCGCATCGCAGGCATACAGGTGCCCGGCCATGCGTGCCAGCGGCGCTTGCACGCCTTCGAACTTGCCAATGGGCAGGCCAAACTGCTTGCGCATCGCCGCGTAGGCGGTGGTGCCGCGCACCGCGACTTTGCCCAGGCCGACGTTGGCCGACGGCAGGGAAATCGCCCGGCCGGCTGCCAGGCACTCCATCAACATGCGCCAGCCGTTACCGACTTGCTCGCGGCCACCGATCACCCATTCCAGTGGGATGAAGACATCCTTGCCGGTGGTAGGACCATTCTGGAACACGGCATTGAGTGGCCAATGGCGGCGACCGCTGTTTACCCCCGGATGGGACGTCGGGATCAACGCACAGGTGATCCCCAGCGAGCCGGGCTGGCCAAGCAAGCCATCCGGGTCTTCGGCGCGAAACGCCAGGCCGAGCACCGTGGCAATCGGGCCCAGGGTGATGTAGCGCTTGTCCCAGGTCACGCGGAAGCCCAGGACTTCCTCGCCTTCATGGGTACCTTTGCAGACGATGCCCAAGTCGGGAATCGCCCCGGCATCGGACCCCGCATACGGGCTGGTCAGGGCAAAGCACGGGATGTCTTCACCCCGCGCCAAGCGCGGCAGGTAGTAATTGCGCTGGGCATCGGTGCCGTAATGCAACAGCAGCTCGGCCGGGCCGAGGGAGTTGGGCACCATCACCGAAATGGCGGCCGCCGAGCAACGCGTCGACAGCTTCATCACCACCTGCGAGTGCGCGTAGTGGGAGAAGCCTTTGCCGCCGTACTGCTTGGGAATGATCATGCCGAGGAACCCGGCATCCTTGGTGTACTGCCAGCCTTCGGGCGACATGTCCTGCCAGACCTGGGTGGTTTCCCAGTCGTTGGCGATATCGCACAGGGTTTCGACTTCGTTATCGAGGAAGGCTTGCTCTTCAGCGCTCAGGCTGGCCGGTGCGGCTTGCAGCAGGCGCTGCCAGTTGGGCTTGCCGCTGAACAGCTCGGCGTCCCACCACACGGTGCCGGACTCGATGGCCGCTCGTTCGGTGTCGGACATAGCCGGCATGATTGTACGAAACAGGCCCAGGGCCTTGCTGGTGAGCAAGGTGCGGCGCAGGGGTTTGATCGTCATCATCGCTGCGGGCAACACCACCAGGAGCGCCGCAACGCTCATGCCGAAACCGGCCACCACGTTGAACAGGTAACCCGCCGCCAGCCAGATCAGGCCTGCCCCCAACCAGTGGATGGCAGCGGCTTGTCGATACGCCAGGGCAATCGCAGCTGCGAAACCCACCAATAACCAGATAATCATGGGGATACCTCAATTCGATTCAGGGCACGACCATTACGCTGGCCGCTCGATGTGAGCTGCGGCGTAAAGCCACACTACAAACTCGGAACGCTAAATTCAAATTTTGTTTTGAAATTTTTATTTAATGCTTGGGCGAAAAAAGAGTGGCTGAACACGTCAGCCGGGTCTGTCACTACGCTGGAAACTACCCATGAAATGAGGATGAATGCCTGGACGAAGGCACCAAGATGCGCTTGATGCCTCCCTGCCATCACTCTCCACAACGCATCAGAACGCGTAAGTGGCCGATACGCTGACCACATCACCCGACGACTCCGCCTTGCCATCGAGGCTTGCACCGCCCAGGCGATCAACGTTTTGAGTCTTGAGCTTGACCTCTTGCACGAACTGATGGGAATAGGCCAGGTCGACACTCAGCCCCTTGATTGCTTTCACGTCATAGCCAGCCCCCAACGACAGGAATGTACGGTCGCCATCCGGGATCCGCGGGTCGCGGGTCGAATTGCGTGTCGGCGTCTGATCAAGCGCGACACCCGCTCGCAGGGTCAGCTCGTCGGTCAAGCGATAGTCACCACCGAGGGAGTACATCCAGGTGTCCTTATAGTTATACGGGATAGACACAATCGTGTTGCCACCGGACTTGAGCGTCAGGTCTTTGAATGAGGACCACTGCGTCCACGTCACGCTGGCTCCCAAGGTGAAACGATCGTTGAACTGGTGTACCCAGTCCAGACCCGCTGTGGCAGGAATATCCAGTTGGACACTGGCGTGCGCGCCGTCCGGCATGAGCTCCAACCCTGGATAAGCGGTGTTCACCAATGTACCGCTGCCGCCAAACGGGCTCGGCTGTGTCATCAGGTTGTAGGAAAACTGATCGGCGTACATGTTGTATTTGCCGGTCATCTTGTTCTTGATCTTAGCGTGGTAATTCAAGCCAAGCGTATCGCGCTCGGTAGGTTTCCAAACGACGCCGGTAAACCAGCCAGCCGAGATATTGTCAACTTTGACACGCATCAGCGCACTGCCGACATCCGACGGGAAATTGATCCCTCCCAGCACCGAATCGGACACTGCCGCGGCAGATAACAAGTCGACGTTCTGACTGACGAATCCCTTACTGTGCTGCACGATCACACCACCACCGATGGAGAATTGATCATTCACTTTGAACGACAGGGACCCGGTCAAACCTACGGTTTCAATCTTGGTATCCACGGCAAAGTCGCGCAGTTTCGAGTCCTGGTCCCAAGTGGAACGCATACCCTGGGGCACCACCTGGCTCAAGCCGAATGCGAAGCGATCCCCCAGGGGCATGACCATGAAACCGGTCGGCAACCAGGCAGTAAACCCGCCTTGGCCGCCATCGTTGTTATTGACCGTGGTCGCCGCAACATCGGGAAAACCATTGGCATCCAATGGCGTATTGGAAATGGGGTTGCCCGCATAATCAGAGGCATCGCCCTTGTACTTGATCTTGATGCGCGCGTAGTCGACGGTAAATTGCGCAACATTGTGCTCCACAAACGCCATGGCCGCCGGGTTGTTGTATGCCGAGCTGGGGTCATTCTTGAACAGCGAACCACCGCCAAATGCCCGCCCCCAACCTGGCGCGCCGTAGGTCGGTGTCGAAAAACCACCGGCCTGCACCGGGGCGGTCGCCATTGCCCCGCCAATCAACGCCAGCCCCAACAAAACCTGCACATGTTGTTTCTTATTATTCATGCGGCACTCCTTATTGTTATCTCTCTGAGCCAGCCCTGCCGGTTCGTCTTTCGGCTTGCAATTCATGAACTGGCGCCCAGTCAAGGCGCCAGTTTTCAACGGGTGATCAACCCTTCGTTCTTACGCGCGCCTCAAGGCACGATCGTCAACGCAGGGCTTGGGGTGACGCTCAGGCTCACCACGGTGCAACTGCCACTCAGGGTCTGGTTGGCAGCGGTCAGCACACCACCGCTGTAGCCCACGGTAATCGTCGAAGGGCCGCAATTGGAGGCTGGGTACAGAATCGAGCTGGCGATGGTATAGCCGACGTTTGTCACCGAACCGGCGGCAGGGCCGGTGGCAGTCAGGGTCCAAGGCAGACCGGTGATCTTGGGCAGCGCGCAAAGGCCGCCACCGGTGACCGCGACGCCGGTGATCTTGGCAACGCCTGTCGCATCGACATTCCCGGTAAACGTGGCACCACAGTTAACGGTGGCCTGGAAGGACGAAGGCGACTTCACCGAGATGGTGCCTGGCGCAGTGAAGCTTGTGCTTACAGGACTGATGCTGTAGGCGTTCGCCATCGAAGCAGCACCCATGCAAACAGCCAAAGCAGACAACGATACGAGGGTTTTCAAGCTTTTCATTGTTTTTCCTCACATGTTATGGCGAAGTCATTTCGCCAGGGGTAATGGCCATGAACGAGAGGTCACGGTGAAACTGCAGAACTTCCCTTTCCAGCCAAATTTCAATTCAATTACCGAAACAACATCTAACGCTTATTCAACAACTTTGAAGTTCGGCGGCATCTTGATCGACACCGTCTTGATCTTGCAGTCTTCGCCAATCGGGACATTGGCGGCTTCCAACTTGCCGGTGGCGTTATCCCAGGTACCGTCGGCGGTCGAGGGGCCGCACTTGCCGCCGAGGCCGAATGCATGCACATCGACGCTGATCTTCGACATGGAGCCGCTCTTGGTGTCTTTGGCCACTAAGATCCATGGCAAGTTGGTGGCTTCGACCCGGCTGCACTTGAGGCCACCGTCGAATTCAACTTTGTCCACGTTCACTGATGAACCATCGGCTGCGACCTTGCCGGCCACCTTGATGGTGCAATCGGCGCTGATCAGCGCACCTTTGGAGAAACTGATGGGACCCTGGGCCGTAAAGGCGCTACCGGCCGGCTCGATACGCGCGGCCTGGGCCTGGTGATAGGCGATCAGGCCCAGCGCGGCCAATACGATGTGGGTGGTGAACTTGGCAGGTGCTTGCATGGTGTACGTCCTTCCCTTTAATTATTTTTGTTCGGGTCAAACAATTTTCTGGCAACCGATCTGGAAAATCCCGGGCGATAGAGGCCTGCGCGGCACGCAGGCCCCGAGTACGCAAACAATGTGTTACATGAACTTAAAACGGTTTGGCGCTGTTGCTGTACTTCTCCAGGTACTTCAACCGTTGTGAAGGTTGAAGGTTGGTCAAAGTGATATCCCCGGCGTAATGATTCAGTACACGATGGTCCATGCGGCGGCGCCACAAGTACGGCACATATGCCCAGACAATCATGCTCGCGTAGCCATAGGGCAGTTGCGGCGATTCATCAAAGTGGCGCAACGACTGGTAACTACGGGTCGGGTTGGCATGGTGATCAGAGTGCCGTTGAAGTTGGAACAGGAAGATATTGGTGACAATACGGTTGCTGTTCCAAGAATGCCGTGGCGAGCAACGCTCATACCGACCATTGGGCAACTTCTGGCGTTTAAGCCCGTAGTGCTCGACGTAGTTGACCACTTCCAGCAGCGAGAAGCCGTAGATGCCCTGGATGATCAGGAACGGAATCACCGCCGCCCCCAGCCAATAAATCATCGCGCCCCACAACACCACGCTGTACATCCAGGCGCTGAGTACGCCGTTCTGCCAGTGCCATGCCGGCAAGCCGAGCTTGCGCAGGCGTTCACGTTCCAGGTTCCACGCCGAGCGGGCACTGAACCAGACCGAGCGTGGCAGGAAAGCCCAGAAGCTTTCCCCGAGGCGCGAGCTGGCCGGGTCTTCCGGCGTGGCGACGCGCACGTGATGCCCACGGTTGTGTTCGGTGTAGAAGTGCCCGTAGAAAGTCGGTGCCAGGGTGACCTTGGCCAGGAATACTTCCAGCGCGTTGGGCTTGTGCCCCAGCTCATGGGCCGTGTTGATCGCAATGCCGGTGGCGGCGCCGGTCGACATGGCCATGCCCAAGTAGGTAAACCAGCTCGGCTCGCCGTGCAGTTGGGTGCGGGCGGTGATGTAACTGGCGGCGTGGGACAACCCACTGGACGGTTCCAGGTTCGCGGCAGCCTGCAACAGGCCGCCCTGGATGATCCAGTCGATACCGCCAGCGGCGAGCCAGCCGGTGATCACCACTGACGAGATCACGAACACTACGCCGGTGTACACGATCCAGCGGTAGTAGCTCTGGGACTCAAGGTGGGTGACGGCGGACTCAGGAGGGTTGCTCACGTCTTCACCGAGCAAGCCATCGATCAGCGGAATCAGGCCGAAGATCACCAATACACCAACCCACCAGAGTTGCTGGATACCGGTGGTGATAGCCAGGGCACCGGAGAGCAGAGGCGTGGCCAGGGGCATGATGCCCAGCCACCACAGGTGACGCTTGCCGTCGGTCCATACGCTTGGGGCTGCCAGTGTCTGATTCATGGCAACCTCCGTGGGAGGGCAGTGGAAAACAGGTTCAGGGAGCGCTGAATGCTCCAGGAATTCAACCATGCGATAAAAGACGTTTTTTTCATTTTTATTCGCTCTTAGGCATTTCAAAAATCATTTCAAAATAAACATTGAAATATTTTTTTAAAGAAATAGCGCGGAATCGATAGGTCGTCAACTACTTTTTCGAACCCTGTTGAACGTGACTCGGCAGTCTCTTTTTCAGCCGTTTGGTCAGGTCTCTAGGGCAAGCATTTGCGACGAACCGCTGCGCAGTAAGGGCCACGATTATTTGTTCGCCAAGGCGAACGGTGGATGCAGAATCGCGGCGCTTTCCGGAGGTCGCACACGCTTGGCCAACTGCTGCACCGCCTCTACGACTCTTGCGGTGGCGGTGATCGGCAACATATGCCCGCGCCCTTCCACCACCTGCAGCTTCAGGCCCGGGACCTTGTCGGCCAGGGCCTGGCCGTGTTTGCGAAAATCCAGGACCTTGTCCCGCGCGCCATAGATCAAGCTGATGGGCAGCGTCAGTTGCGGGTAGCGCTTGACCATGTCCGGCAGGTCGTCATTGACCCGAGCGATCTCGCTGGACGCGGCGTAAAAGTTGTCGGGCCGCATGCCCAGCAGCCCGCCGCCGCGGGTGGCGAAATCCTCGGGGGCACTGTCGGGGGCGAACACGCCCTTGACCACTGAGCGGCGCGTCAGCAGGCCCATGGGCACGGTCAGCGTGTAGGACACCCATCGCCGCAGCCAGGACGGTCGCACCGCCAGTGACCAGAACACCAGGGGCAACCTCGGTTGTGGATGGGTCAGTGGCGCCACCAGCACCAGCCCCGATACCGCGTGAGGATGGTCAAGCGCCAGCGCCAGGGAAATGGCGCCGCCGAGGGAATGCCCCAGCACCAAGGGCTTATCCAGGCCCAGCGTATGGATAAAGGCCGCCACTTGCCGTGCCTGGGCAGGCAGGTCGGCGGCGGTGCCTTTATGGCGCGTGGAATAGCCCGACCCCGGACGGTCGAGGGTGATGACGCGAAACTGCTCACGCAGTTGTCCGGACAAGGCGTAGGTCAAGTTGCGACTGCTGCCCATCAGCCCGTGAATCATCACCAGCGGCGGGCCTTTGCCTTCTTCGTAATAATGAAAGCGCTCGCCCTCGACCTCCACGAAGCGCCCATTGATCGGAACAGCGGCCTCGATACGCCGCGTCATCCATGTGCTGAAGCCCCACAAAACGGCGCTCGCGCCTATAAATACAGCCGCAGCGATAACCCATTCAACAGCCATAGCTCGGTCCTCTGCATCCCTGCAGCTGGCGACCCGACCGGTATTGATCGGGCCTCAGCCATCGTCCACACCCTGGACCTGAACTTCGTGCCTGCCCGTCGGACAGCGCGCACATGAGGAACCTGGGACTAGCGTAGGCGATATTTTCAGGTAGATTATTTAAAATCTTTTTTAAAATAAGTAATTCAATTTTTCTTTGCAATGGTGTTCTATCTAAAAGACACAACAAGAAAAGGCGCACACCCGATGCCGACGAGGGACTACTTATGACTGCCCAGCGTGACTCAATCGACATCGCCATCATCGGCTCCGGCTTTGCCGGACTGTGCATGGCGATCAAGCTCAAGGAAGCCGGGTTTACCGACTTCTTCATCGCCGAGCAGGCCGACACCCTCGGCGGTACCTGGCGGGACAACCACTACCCCGGCTGCGCCTGCGATGTGCAGTCCCATGTGTATTCGTTTTCCTTTGCGCCCAACCCGGACTGGACGCGGCAGTTCGCGCCGCAAGCGGAAATCCGTGCGTACCTGGAGCAATGCGCCACGCGTTTTGGCCTGGCGCCCTACTTGCGTTTCGGTATGGGGCTTACACGTGCCGTGTTCGATGAGCAGCAGCAACGCTGGCAGTTGAGCTTCAGCGATGGCCGCCAGGTCAGTGCGCGGGTGCTGGTGTCGGGCATGGGCGGCCTGTCGCGCCCGGCTCTGCCGGATATTCCGGGCCTGGACAGTTTCAAGGGCAAGCGCTTTCACTCCCAACAGTGGGACCACAGCTACTCCCTGAAGGGTAAACGCGTGGCGGTGATCGGCACCGGCGCCAGTGCCATTCAGTTTGTGCCGCAGATTGCACCGCAGGTGGCTCATCTGGACCTGTTCCAGCGCACCCCACCGTGGATCATGCCCAAGCCCGACCGACCGATTTCTCCCGTCGAGCGCTGGCTGTTCAAGCACCTGCCCTTCACCCAGCGCCTGGTGCGCAGCGCGTTCTACTGGGCGCTGGAAGGCCGCGTGGTCGGCTTTGCCCTGAACCCGCGGCTGATGAAGATGGTACAGAAAATCGCCCTGCGCCACCTGCACAAGCAAGTGGCGCGTCCGTCCCTGCGCAAGACCCTGACCCCGGACTACACCATCGGCTGCAAGCGGGTGCTGATCTCCAATGACTACTACCCCGCCTTGTCGCGCAGCAATGTCGAGGTGGTGACCGAGCGCGTGCTGCGCATCGAAGCGGACGGTGTGTTCACCAGCGACGGCATCAAGCACCCGGCGGATTGCCTGATCTTCGGCACCGGCTTCCAGGCCACCGATCCCCTGCCCCGCGACTGCATCATCGGGCGCGGTGGCGTGGACCTGATGGACACCTGGCAAGACGGCGCCCATGCGTACAAGGGCACCACGGTGCCTGGCTATCCCAACCTGTTCCTGATCGTCGGGCCCAACACGGGCCTGGGGCACAACTCGATGATCCTGATGATTGAAGCCCAGGTGACCTACATCCTCGACGCGCTCCAGCAAATGCAACGGCATCGCATCGCCACCGTGGACGTCAAGGCCGCCGTGGAGAGCACCTACAACCAACAACTGCAAGCCAAGCTCAAGCGCACCATCTGGAACACCGGCGGTTGCCAGAGCTGGTACCTCGACCCACGCACCGGCAAGAACACCACCCTGTGGCCCGGCTCGACCTGGCGCTTCAAACAGGTGACCCGCCAGTTTGCGCTCAAGGATTACGTGGCCGACCTGCTACCGATCAATCCACCCAGCCGGCCCGTGTCGGCCCCCCACTCCACCCCGGAAGGCAGCCTGTCATGAAGTCATTCAATGGCCGCGTAGCGGCAATTACCGGCGCGGCATCCGGCATGGGCCGCGCCCTGGCAGTGGCCCTGGCGCGGGAAGGTTGCCACCTGGCGCTCGCGGATAAAAACGGCCAGGGACTGGAGCAGACCCTGGCGCTGATCAAGTCCTCGACCCTGGCCCCCGTGGTGATCACCACCCAGATACTGGATGTTTCCGATCGCCAGGCCATGGAGGATTGGGCCGCGCGCTGCGTGGCTGAACACGGCCGGGTCAATCTGGTGTTCAACAATGCCGGGGTTGCCCTGTCGAGCACCGTCGAGGGCGTGGACTATGCCGACCTGGAATGGATCGTCGGCATCAACTTCTGGGGAGTGGTCCACGGCACCAAGGCGTTCCTGCCGTACTTGAAAGCGTCAGGCGAAGGCCACGTGATCAACACCTCCAGCGTGTTCGGCCTGTTTGCTCAACCAGGCATGAGTGGCTACAACGCCACCAAGTTTGCGGTGCGCGGCTTTACCGAATCCCTGCGCCAGGAGCTGGACATGCAGGGCTGCGGCGTGTCGGCCACCTGCGTGCACCCCGGCGGCATTCGCACCGATATCTGCCGCAGCAGCCGCATCGACGCGAACATGACCGGTTTCCTGATCCACAGCGAACAGCAGGCCCGTGCCGATTTCGAAAAGCTGTTTATTACCGACGCCGACCAGGCCGCCAAGGTGATCCTGCACGGCGTGCGCAAAAACAAGCGTCGCGTGCTGATCGGCCGCGACGCGTATTTCCTCGACCTGCTCGCCCGTTGCCTGCCGGCGGCCTATCAAGCGCTGGTGGTGTTCGCCAGCAAGCGCATGGCCCCCAAGCCGCGCACGCCGGTGTTTGAAACCAACGACGAGCCTCGCCTCTGAACAGGAGCACACACTATGTTGCCGATCCGCCGTGACATCCGTTTCGCCCTGCCCGCCGAGCGCATCAAGGACTGGCATGAACAGGGTCCGTTCATTACGCATTTTTTCAATGCGCTGTCGTTGCTGTTCCCCCAGGGCGAGCTGTTTTTCATGGACAGCGTGCGCCACTACCGCCAGCACATCGACGACCCAGAACTGAAAAAAGAGATCCAGGGTTTTATCGGCCAAGAGGCCATGCACAGCCGCGAGCACGTCGCCTACAACGACCTATTGCAATGTGCAGGGCTGCCGGCGCACACCCTGGACCGACGCCTTAAATTCATCCTCGACCTGCAGAAGAAACACCTGCCGCCGTCCTTCAACCTGGCGGTGACCATCGCCCTTGAGCACTACACCGCGATGCTTGCGGAAATACTCTTGAGCGACCCGTCGCGCTTTGGCGACTCACTCAAGGGCTACCAGCAGATGTGGTACTGGCACGCCCTGGAGGAAACCGAACACAAGGCCGTCGCCTTCGATGTGTGGAACCGCGTGATCAAGCCGGGGCCCAAGCGCTACCTGCTGCGCACCGGGACCATGCTGACCACCACGGTGTTCTTCTGGCTGGTGGTGTTCGACTTCCACCTGCGCCTGCTGATAGCCGACCGCAAAGCCGGTGGGCACGTGAAGGGCTTCTGGCGCATGTTGAAGTTTCTATATGGGCCGAGGGGTGTTTTCCCACGGATGCTGGTGCCATGGCTGCACTACTTCAAGCCCGGCTTTCACCCTTGGGACCACGATAACCGTTCGCGCCTGGCCGGCATCGACGGGCTGCTCAAGGACATCGAGCAGACTCAACGCGGCTATTGAACCTGTGCCAAGGCGGCGCGCTCATGCACGAAGGCTTCCAACTGGTCACCCGACAGCGCCTTGCTGAAATACCAGCCTTGGATAATCAACTCGGCGCCGCTGTTCAGGAAGGCCAATTGCTCGGCAGTCTCGACGCCCTCCACCACCACGCCCAGGTTCAACGCCTCACAGAAGCGCAGCATGCCGGTCATGACCTGGGCGCCCTTGGGGTCGTGCTGGGCCACCACGAAGCTGCGGTCGATCTTGATGAAGTCGACCGGGAATTGGTGCAGGTAACTCAAGGCCGAAAACCCGGTGCCGAAGTCGTCGATGTAGACCTTGGCACCGATGGCCTGCAGCTTCTGGATGGTCTGGCGCGTGACCTGGATATCACTCACCAACGCGTCTTCGGTGATTTCCACCGACACCTGCCCATGGGCCTGGGCGAGGATGTCCACCAGGCGCTCACCGTACGCCGCGTCGGTGAGGGTCGCGCTGGAAATATTGATGGTCATCGGCAAGGCAAAACCGAGCTTCTGCCACTTCTGGTACTGGCGAACCGCCTGGGACGCCACCCACACATCCACGTCAGGCATCAACCGCGCCTGGGCCAGCCACTGCAGGAACTCCCACGGCGAATGCACCGTGCCCTGGGCATCGCGGGCGCGCATCAGCGCTTCACAACCGGTGCACAGGCCGGTTCGGGTCGAGACCTGCGGCTGGAATTCAAGGTAGAACTCGTAGTCGCTGATCTGCTGGATGCGGCTCATCTCAGTGGCCTGGCGCGCCAGAATCTTGTGGGAGGCGAGTATCGGGTCCAGCTCTCGCAGGCGGCCCTTTTCCTCAAGCCCACGGAAGGTCATGTCCAGGGACTTGAGGTACACCGTACCGCCTTCGGTGGCCTGGCGATGGATTGCGCGCACATACGGCGCATACACCAGGGTGCCCAGGCCCAGCAGCGCCACTTGCAAAACCACCGCAGCCAAATCGCCGTGGGTACTGAGGTAGGCATTGAGCAACACCGGCGCCGTGAAGGGCACGCTGACCACCGCCGGCGACACCCACCCCATCTGCACCACTGTCAACGCCACCATGGCGTTCAACGCGGGCACGATCAGAAACGGAATGAACAAACGCGGGTTGAGGATGATCGGCAAACCGAACAACAGCACCTCACTGACGTTGAACAGCGACAGCGGCAGGCTCGCCACCGCTAACAGGCGCATGGATTGGCTCTTGGAGAACAGCAGGATTGCCAGCAACAGGCACAAGGCACCGCCCGAGCCGCCGATAAACGCAAAGCTGCCCAACAGGCCACTGTTCAACACATATTTGATCGGCTCACCCGCCGCCAGTGCCAGGTTATTGAGCACCACCGCCTGGTCCAGCACGTCGAACAGCGGTTGCATGGCGTACACGCCGTGGATGCCGAAAAACCACAGCAGCGAATTCATCAGGGTCACGAACAGGCCGCTGCCGTAGGGCGACTGCAGCGCGTTCAGCACTTGGGGGCCTTGCAACTGCGCTACATACGGAATCTGCAGCAACAAGGACAACACCACCACCAATGCCAGGGCGGTTATGGCCCCCGGCAGCACCATATTGATGGCGCCCCGCAGGTTGTGCCCCACCAGGTCTTCATTGACCAACCGGGTCCAGCGAAACCGGTGCAGCCAGGCAATCACCGGCACATTCAGCAACGGCGATGCAATCGCGATAAACAGTACGAAGGTGGCCGAAGCCCTGGGGTATTCGCGCAGGATAAAGGTCGCTACCACCACATGGGCCAGGCACAGGAACGCCACCGGCAGTTGCGGCAGACGATGCTGGATCGCCAGCATATAACCGATGGAAGCGGCGACCAGCAGCGGGATCACCGAGCTGATCTGGTTGTGCAGGCCCGCCAGGAACGCCACCACTTGCGGGTCGAAGCCAAGGACGCGGGCGCATTCGGACAGGATCAGAAAGCCCGCCGATACCAGCAGGCATGGCAGGATCCACAACAACCCTTCGCGAATCGCCCGCAGCGACTCGGTGCTGGCCAACGCAGCCAGACGTTGCGTGAAGAACAGCTTGAACAGCGTTTGTGCCATGACCCATCCCCCTGCCCATCGCCCACTGTCCCTGAAAGGCAGGGCCGGAAACACGGGCTAACGCTACACGTCCTGGCACGATGAGCGAAAGCCTTTTGCCATTCATCCGGGTGAATTTTCCGCAGTGGACGACAGGCAATTCCGTGATCTTGCCAAAAAATTGAATGTCCACACCCAGACTTATCCCTGGATCTGCTTCAATGAGGCCTGTGTGAATGTCCGCCTGACCCTCTCTATGTTTGGAGTAAGCCCTTGTCACAACCCGGTGATAACCACCAGCTCGCGCTGGACAGATTCCTCGACGAACACCCCGATGTCGCCACCGAACTCGATAGCCTGAACCCGCTGGCCGCCCAGGCCAAGGGCGAAACCCTGGCCCAATACCGCGCCGAGCGTCTGCATGAAGCCTTCGAAGCAGAGGCCGAGCGCCAGGGCCTTTTTGCCTGGGAATTGACCCTCAAGCTCACCAGCGAATCCGCCGAAGCCTTCGAGGCCCAACGCCTTGAGGTGCACAAGGAGGTGGCGCAGATGGCAGGGCTGAGCTGGACCGAGTACTGCCAGCTGCATGACCTGGCCGGTTGACGCATTACCCCAGGAACCAGCGACGTCGCCGGTTCGCCAACGCCTCGCGCAGTTCGGCGACGCTGACCGTTCGCTGCTCGGGGTCCATCGCCAGCGCTGAGCACAACGACGGCCAGCAATGCCTGGGCAATTGCCTGGGCCGAGGCAGCCGTTGATGGCCCTGGCGATCACCGGGGCGTCGCCCCTCGGCCAGTTCATAAAGCACACACGCCGCCCCATACAGGTCGGCACTGGCCGACGGTGCCCCTCCCGCCATCAACTCCGGCGCGGCATAGGCCGGTGTCCAGGCGTTCAGGCGACTGCGGCTCAAGCCGGGTAGCCCGGCCCTCGCCTGCACCTCGGCATGCCCCAGGCCAAAGTCGAACAGGCGCATCCCCTGCTCTCCCACCATGATGTTCGCCGGTTTCACATCGCCATGCAGGACACCCTGTCGATGGGTGTAGTCCAAGGCGTCGAGCAGTTGCAACGCCATGGGCTGCAACGCGTGCCAGGGCAGCCCCTGGGGACACTCCGGCAGCATGCGGTCCAGCGTCAGGCCAGGCATGACTTCCATGGTGAAGAATGCCAATTGGTGATCCGTGTCGACCTCGAAAGAAAACACACGGACGACGTGCTCATGGCGCAGGCTGCGGGTCATAGCGAACTCGCTGTACAGCAACACATGGGCGTCGTCGCACATGGAAAGAGGTTCACCCAACAGCTTCAACGCCACTCGGCAGTCCGGCTCGCCGAACGCCTCATGCAGCAGGTCCCGGGCACGATAGACCACGCCCATGCCGCCACTGCCAAGGACTCGTTCAAGCTGATAGCGCCCCGCAAGCAGGCTTGGCAAGGCCGGCGCCTCGCTCATGACTGGACCACCACGGCAGTCAGGTCATCCGGCGCCGGCCCACGCAGCACATCGCTGAACAATCGATCCACCACCTGACGTGGCGTGCCTGCGCTCATGGCGCTCCCCAGCGCGCTGTGGCTGAGCCCCTGGTACAGGCCATCACTGCACAACAAAAACACATCCCCGGCGTGGACGCCCAGTTCCAGCACCTCCAGGCTCAGTGGCTGTCGAGCACCGATCGCGCGGGTCAAGGCTTTTGCGCCGGGATGAGCCTGGGCCAGCTCGGGACTCAAGTGCTGTTTGTCCATCAGATGCTGCTGCAAGGAGTGGTCACGCGACAGCTGATACAAACGCTGCCCGCGCCATAGGTAGCAGCGACTGTCCCCGGCCCAGATACACGCCGCGCGGTCGTGTTCGAGCACCAGCACAACGACCGTGCTGCCTATAATGCCCGACAGCCCATCGGCGGGTTGCAGTTGGCTGTCGAGGCCGCGCAGGCTGCCTCGGATCGCCTTGACCCGCTGGTCCAACCCGCCTTCGCCCGACAGCGCAGCAAGGCTGCTGACCACCCGTTGACTGGCGACATGCCCGGCCGTGTGGCCGCCCATGCCATCGGCGACCGCCCAGCAACCGCGTTGCGGGCAGTCGAGGAAGGCATCCTCGTTGTGCGTGCGACGCTTGCCTTGCGCCGTTTGCCCGGCGCTTCGCCAGGAGAGCGCCCGGCTCACAGCTGCTCCGGCAGGCGGAAGGTCCGCCATGTCGCCATCTGGAACGGGCTGGGGTTGCGTTGACTGGTGAGCAGGTAATTGGCACGCAAACCGGCAAGGTCAGCCTTGAGTATCTGCGCGTCCCTGCCGCTGGCGGCCTCGTTTTGCATCAGCTCGAAAAGCCGGAACAGCGACCAGGCGCCCCGGTCTTTTTCGATGCCCAATGGCCGCTCTGCACCGCGTTCCAGTATCAGGCTGCCGCGACCGTTATCGGTGTCGATCGGCCAACGGAACGCCATTGGCACAATCGGGCCATGCCGGTATTCCAACTGCTGATCGCCTACCCGCAGCGTCGCCCGGCTGACAGCCTGGTCCAGGCTGTAGGGCGCCAGCGTAAACCGAACGGCCCAATCCCCCTGGTCCTCGGTGAAAAAACCTTGGCGGATGGTCTGGGCCTTGGCCAGTTGATCCAGCAGCGAACGCGACACCGGCAGACTGTGCCCCTCCAGACTGCGCAAACGATAGCGGTTACCCTCGGCACTGACGAAGGGCCGCAGGAAGCCATCATAGAAGCGCTCCATCGTCCCTCGCGGTTTGAAGAAGGCCTGGAAATCATCCAGGGCGACGTCGCCGCCAGCATGGGCATTGAACGGGTAGCGTTGCCGAATCGCCTTCGCGTAAAAGCCATGGACCTCACTTTGATAACGCTGATTGATATACACATAGGCGTCATCCAGCAGGTGGCGCCAACTCTGCTCGGCAACCCCTTCGAACCAGCCCTTGAGCGGCGCAGGCAAGCGCATGGCCGTATCCCGCAGGTTCCCCAAGAGCGGTTGCTGCCCCTCCATGCGTTGCCTGGCCAGCTTGTACGCTGCCTGCTCCGGCGAACTCTCCCGGCTCAGTGTCGACAATTGCAGCTGCAGTTCGTCCAGCAGGCGCAATGCCTGCATCCACTCGCCAGCGGGGTTCTGCTCGTCATCGAGCAATTGGTGCAATGGCTCGAAGCGGCGCTGCAATGCACGTCGGGCGGTATCCGCCGGCACCACGCTGTTCAGCACGCCTGTGGCTGCCGTGCCCAACACACCCGCGTGCTGGCTAACCGCCTCAAACCGCTGCGATGCCGGCACCAGACGGGTGTTTTCGCGCACCTGCTGCAACACCTGCAGCACCCCCGACTGGCTGGATGCAAGGCTTGCCAACTGCTGCGCACTTTGTCTCAGGCTGTCACTTTCTACCAGTCGGAGTCGACCAAGCGCTTCACTCCAGGCATCGGCGTATTCACTGAAATAGCGCTGCTCCAGCTCCAGCATCAACTTACGCAACGCCATTACGCTGAGATCAGTCGCCTCACCAAGCACCCAATTATCCTGGGCAATGGCATTGACCAACTGAGGGCCCTGCCGCTCGAAATACTCAACGTACTTTTTGGTATAGAACCCCGGAACGGCTGACTCGCCCCTGGAGAACGCCGGACCTGCAGCCAAGTGGTGAGGCTCCAGATTCCGCGCTTGATCACGCAGTGCACGGTAGACCACCTCGGCCAGTGATTCGCCGCGTAACGCCTGGCGAGCCTGGGCTACCGACTCATCGTTCAACGCCACTTCAAAGGGTTGTTCAAGGAGCCGCATGAGGTATTCGCTCAGTCGCTTATGTGCCAATGTATCCCCTGCATTCCCCGCAGGCCATTGCCCGGCCACATATTCCGCCAGCCAAGCCGTATCACGTCGATCGCGCAGGTTGAGCATCAGGTAGGCGCGCAGGCTATCCAACAAGCGCTCGCGGTCACCCAGGCTCGCTTGCACCTGCGTTTCGAGCAGGGAGGTGACAAAGGGCAGCAGTTGCTGACGCAGGGACTCTTCATAGGCGCCGTCCAACAGCGGACGACTGACGTCGCCTTGATATAAACCGGCCCGATCGACCCATCGTGCCGCTGCCTGCGGTGGAAATACGCGTGTCGCGGCCAGCCGACTGTCCAGCAACGCCAACAATGCCGGGCTATCGTCCAGGCCGAGCGGGGTTGAAGGCGTGGGGCTGGTCAATGCCAGCAGCTGTACCAACCGCTGATGGTTGAACGAATAGCTGTGCATCCATAACGCTGCCACTGCGCCGATAAGGATTGATGCAGCCAGCGCCAATGCCCCGTGACGTCGACGTATACGCTGCCGCTCCGGGGAATGCAGCCCGGCCAGATCAGCCTCGGCAAAAATCACGCGATTGAACAGGCCCTGGACAAAGTGAGCACGTCCATCGCTTGACTTCGCGCTGGTCAGGTAGAACCCTCGCAGGCCATTGATACGCTGATTACGATGGGCGGAAAACGCAGTCTCGATAAACAGGCCCAAGCCATCGCCGAGGCGTGCAACCTGCCGGGGGAACTCCAGCATCTGGCCCCGTCGCTCAAGGTTTCGCTCCTGATGCAAACGCGGGATCAGCTCGGCGCCCAGGCGCTGCAGCAACGCGTCGAATGCTTCACGCACTTCGGCGACGTCAATGCCGGTCGTACCGGCTGCCAAGCAACCACCCAACACATCGTCGGCGCTGTCGCCCTGTTGCGCATCGAAGAACTCGGCAAACCCAGGCAACCGATCAGCCTGGGTCAATGCCAGGTAAACCGGCACATCCACATGCAATACCTGCTGAATATCCTGCAAGCGGGTGTGCACGTTACGCGCCTGCAGTTGCAGGTCGTGTTCATGGCTGCGCAATAGCGTATCAACTGACAGCGTCACCACCACGCCATTGAGCGGCCGAGATCGGCGCCACGATTTGAGCAGGCCCAGCAACGCCGACCAACCTGACCCGTCTACCGAAGGGTCCGGCTGGTCCAAGTAGCGGCCAGCCAATTCGACCAGTACCGCCTCATCCGCGAAATACCAGTCACAGTAGGCGCTCGTGCCTGGACGCGCCGCTTCGGTCCGGTCAAGGGGTGACTGCAACCCATTGGCGGACAGCAACGCCGTTTTGCCGCTCCCCTGCTCGCCGATCAACAGATACCAGGGCAGCTCGTTGCGTGAGCGTTCGCTGCGTTCACCATAGCAGCGTGAAGTTTTCAGGGTGTGCAGGGCCTCTTTAAAGCGCCCGCGTATGTGCCCAATTTCGTTGCTGATCAATGCCTGTCGTCGATGACGGTCCTGGTGTTCAGGCTGATCGAGGCGAACAGCGCGGCGTGCGCCTACCACAACCATCGCCAATCCCCAGAACAACAGCATCGCGCTGATGGTCAGCAAACGGGCAGTGGAACTTTGCCAGAAACGGTAGTCATCCACCGCCAGCAAAGGCCCGAAAAACCACACCAGCAGCGCACAGGAAAACACCAGTAACAGGCTCCAGGCCCAACTCTTGCGCAGCACCGTGCCCACGCCCTTGAAGAATGCGTTCATTCATTGCTCCCTGCGTTACAAGGGCGTCTGGGACGCGCCTGACACCGACGATTGAAAAGGTTGCAGCGCCGTCATGCGCTCCTGCCCCAAAACCCAGGCAAAGCCTGAATACATCACGAGTAAGCAGGCCAGCACACCGAGGGCAACCCAGGTGAAAGAAATAAAGCGGACGCGCGATCGAGTTACCTTCATCGACGCGGGCGAAAGCGAGACAGGCAGTCGCTCACCGCGCACATGCCGGATCTGGCGATACACCGCATCCTGCATACTCTCAAGCTGCACCCTGCCCCGCTCCATGACCCGGTATTTGCCCTCGAACCCCAGCGACAGGCACACGTACATAAGCTCCAGCATGGCCACATGCTTGACAGGATCGCGGGACAAGCGCTCCAGCAACTGGAAGAACTTTTCACCGCCGAAGGTTTCGTTGTGAAAGCGGCTCAACAAGCTCGTCTTCGACCAGTCGCTGCGACTGCCCCAGGAAGTGGTGACCACCGCCTCATCAATCACAGTGCAGAGCACATAGCGCGCCGACATCACCTGACTATTTTCAGCGCCCTGGTGCAGGGCTCGTGCCTCAAACGCATTGACCTCGGATGAAAGCTGGTCATTGAGCGACAACAGGCTTTCCCGAGCAGGGCCGGTTTTCAGTTGCACGAGCTGCAACAAGAGTTCCCAGGCCGCTGCCAGGAGGATATTGGAGCCCACGCTGAAGCGCTGCGCGCCCTGCAAGTGGGCGCTATAGATCATGCGGTCTTCCAGTTGCTCGAAACGTGGCGGCGATGGGAAGTCCGTGACGGCCCCATGCGCCGGGCCTAGCCCCTCTCGGTCGAGCAGCACGGTTTTTTCGTCCTGCGGGTATTCACTGTCCATCGTCATGGCATTCAGTTCCTGATAGCCCAGAAGTTGAGTTGCAGCTCGGCAAACTCGCCGCTGGCGTGAAAGGCGAAACCACCCGACTGCTCCAGTTGCGCGATGTCGCGGGGACTGAGTTCGAGCATGAAATAGGTCTTGCCCGCGTGGAACGGAATCTGCCTCGGCGCTACCGGCAGCGGCTTGACCTTGATGCCGGCGAGGTGCAGGTTCACCAGCTCGCGGATGCGCTCAACGGGGCCGATCTTGAGGTGTGATGGCAGGCGATGGCGCAGCTCCTCTGTATCGCACTGGGCAGTGGCCGCCAGAATGAACGTGGCCGAGCCGAGTAGCTTGAGATCGTTCACCGGGCAGACCAATACCCCGTACTGGCGCGGTTGCAACGTCAGTTCAATGGCATGTTGTTCCAGCACCCATGAAAGCAAGGTGCGAAGCCCCTCCATCAGCCCACGGAAGCTCGCGCCTTGATCACCGTGCTGGTAGTGCACCGAGCATTGCGCGCGCTTGTTGTCGCTGGCGAACGTTGACAGCTCGCCAAGAATCGACAGCAACTCCCGAAACACCTGCTCCGGACGGACCTGCGCCTGGCTCAGGTAGTGACGCAAAATCAACTCCGCACGATTGATCAATTGCAGCATCAGAAAATCACCGACCTGTGCCCCGGCAGAGGCACCACTGCCCTGGATGCGGGCGGCAATCGCCTCGCCACGGTTGGCCAGCAGGCTGATCACTTCCTTGACGCATGACGACACATAGCCGGCGCCTTGCAGATAGAGAAACGTCGGCACGAAATCCGCCTCCAGCCGCACCCCACCTTCTTGGGTCGAAGCCAACACCTGGGCGACCTGCAGTTTCACGTAGGACGGATCACTGGGCTGCTCGCCCAACACCAGGCGCAAATCCGGGCGTGCACAGTGGACCTGGCACAGGGAATCGACACCGGCATTGGTGTCCCCTATCTCGGTTTCATAAGCGACGTAACGCGCAAGGACATCGCTTTGCTCCTGCCTGCGCACGTGCACCTGATTGTCAGTCGCCAGCGGCAACGCCAGGTAGACCGCTTGCCTGCCTGCGTTGGCAGGAACCTGTAGCACCAGGGGCTCCATCGCACCGCTGAGTTCGAACAGGCTGCCATCGGGTAATACACCGCTGGCCTGGGTGACAACCACCTTGCCCAGGTTGAGGTATTGCACGTCCACTTCCAGGGTCAGGAAACCCCAGGCATCGCTGTTCAGCAGGCGCGTGCGGTTGAGTTGCCGATGGTAGTAGCGATCGCTGTGCTGCAAATGCTGGGGCCTGAGCAGCATGCCTTCTTGCCAGATAACGTTGTGGGTTTGCATCTCAGTCCTCCGTCCTGTCGGTATGACGGGGTGCTATCCGCATACCCTGTTGGTCCAGCATGATTTCGGCCCGGCTCCGTTGCCCAGGGACCACGGGCACCACCAGCCGCCATTGCACGTGGGGCAAGTCGCGATAGGCCGCGAGCACGCCGACATACCGGCTGTGTGGCCCGACACTGAGCTTGAGCGCCGTCTGCTGACCCGGACGCAGCTCCAGTTCCTCGCTGGCGACCCAATCCTTGGGCAGTGTCTGCTCGGCCCGGCCATAGAGGCTGAAGAAGTCGGCGTGTTCAAAGGCCACGGGGTGGCGCAACTCAAGCAGGTGCACCACCACTGGCGATGGACGACCATGAAGGTCGGGGTTGACGTCGTCGCTGGACGTCAACGTCAGGTCCAGTTTGGTCAGGGTCGACAAAGGCGAAAGCGTGCTGCACCCAGCCAACAGGCCAAGCACCAGCAGCATTGAGCTGGCAGTGACTCGATACATGAACATCATCCTGGGTACCCGGAATGCAGCGTGGAGACCAGGCGCACCTGCTCCTCGTAGGCCTTGGAAAACTCAGTGCGTAATAATTGCTCGCCCAGGGACGTGTCTTCAGCCAGCCGTCGATAGTGGCGTTGATAGGCTCGCCAGTGCACGCCATCGGTGTGGAACCGCGAGGGCTTGCCTTCGCGCTCGAAACACAGCAACAGATGCCCTGGCGCAAAAGCCGCCAACGCGCTCCTTACGGTGGCTCGACAGGCGACGACCAGGGCCAGTTGATGAACCTGCAGGTCTCGACACACCTGGGCAACGGCCTGCTCGGCCGACAGTTGGCCCGGCTCGCCAGTCCCCAACAGCGACGACACGACAGCCTGGGTGTCGGCACAGTCGTTCAACGGGTTGCGGGTATGACGCACCGGGACCACCAACGCGCCCTGGATCTCACTGTTCAGCTCATCACGGGTGCGAAGGCATTGCTGTAACCCTTCGAGGGTTTGCCTGAACAGTCCCGCGACCTTGATCGCCAGGGCTTCGCGCCCCGATGTATCGAGGGTGTCGACCTGGATGCCCAACGCCTGCGCAAACTGCGACCAGAATGCGTCCGGGCTGGCAGGTGCAGCCATTGCCGGGAGAGGCGCAGTCACTTGTTCGTCCGGCTCAGCCCACCTTGGCAATACCAAGTGGTCACGGTCCACGGGCCCCTGGCACAGCGAGGGTGGCATCGCCTGTGCGGAGGCGTCCAAGGTGTCCGGCAACGCTGACGCATCGCCACGAAACGGCTCGCGATCCAACTCATGAACAGGGTCAAGTCCCAGAAATGCATCGTCTGGAATCACGTCATCCCTGGCCAAGGACTGCCGGGCAGGCTCCAGCAGGCGGGCACGAATTTCCAGGGTTCCCAATTGGTACACATCCCCCGCACTGATCAACCGTGCCTGCCCCTTGCACAGCCGCTCCATGCTGCCTGACACGCCGATGCCGTTGCTGCTGATATCCGTCAGGAAGTACTGGCCCTCGCGAAAGCTGACCAGGCCGTGGTGACTGGAAATCAGGCGATTGGCGTCAGGGATAATCCAGTCGCACCCCGCCCCACGACCGATTACGCCGCCGACGCCGTCAAACGTCTTGCGAGCCGGCGGCAAATCGCTGGTGGTCCTACAGACTTCGAATACTAATTGCATGGCTGTGCTCCCCTGCTAACTGGCCACGACGCATCGCCTCGGGGTCACCCAACGGACGGTAGTCGGCATCATCAAAGACATAATTGGCGTTGCAGCCACTCAACAAACACAACACAAGCACAACGGCTTGCCACCGATGAAAAGGCATCAGGTTTCTCCCATGAAATTAAGCCGCCCATACGTTTCCCACTCAGCACTCCTCACGGGCATCTCCAACCGGGATCTTCAAACGCGCCAGACGGTAGAGCAGCGTGCGCCGTGCGACGCCCAGTTCACGAGCCGCACGGGTACGATTGCCACGGTTCTTGTGCAGGCAATCGATCAGGAATACCCGCTCGACCCGCTCCAGGCGTTGGCGTAACGTCGCATCGACGGGTGCATTGGCAGGGGGCGCAGACAAGGGCAAATGCGCCGGCAGGATCACACCGTCGTCACAGAGCAGCACCGCGCGCTCAACCAGGCATTTGAGTTCACGGACATTGCCGGGGAACGCATGGCTCGAGAGCTGATCAAGGGCAGCGTTGGACCACATCACCGGCTCACGCCCAAGCGCAGTAGAAGCCTGTTGCGCGAATTCACGGGCCAACAGCAACACATCGCCTTCGCGTTCACGCAAGGGCGGCAGCTCGATGGGAAATTGCGCCAGCCGGTAGTAAAGGTCTTCGCGAAAACTGCCTTGGGCGACCATCGCGGCGAGGTCTCGGTGAGTCGCGGCGATGATGCGCACATCGACCTTATGCGCCGTAGTCGCGCCCAATGGGCGAACTTCGCCTTCTTGCAGGACCCGCAATAACTTGGCCTGCAGTGACAGCGGCATATCACCGATTTCGTCCAGCAGCAGCGTGCCGCCGTGAGCCGTGTCGAACAGCCCGGTGTGGTTGCGCTCCGCCCCTGTGAATGCGCCCTTGCGATAACCGAACAGCTCACTCTCCAGCAGCCCTTCGGGAAACGCCGCGCAGTTTTGCACCACGAATGCCTTGCGGCTGCGCGGGCCGGCAGCGTGGATCGCGCGCGCCACCACCTCCTTGCCGGTGCCGGTTTCGCCGCGCAACAACACGGTATAGGGCGCATGCAGAACCTTGCCGATCAGCCGATACGTTTCGTCCATGGCGGTGCTGCTGCCGATCAAACCCAGCGCCGCACGGGGTGGTGGCGTACTGTCACACGTTTGAGTCAAACGGCCTTCGGAACACGTGCGACGCTGCAACGCCAATTGAATCAGGGCAAAGCTGCCCAGTTGGCTCAAGGCGTCGCTGCACTCCTGCAAATGTTGCGGACGCTGGCTGGCACACAGCAACACGCCGATGATGGCCTTGTCTCGATTGAACAACGGGACGCATAACAACGCTCGCCAAGGTGACGCCAGCGCAGGCAGGAAGCCGCATTCGTATACGCCACCGCTGAGATCTTCCAGGCTGAAGGCGGCGCGGTGGCTGAGCACATGGTTCAACACTTGTTCATGCTGAAAATCCTGGGTGCAGGCGGGATCGACGGCGGGCTGCGCACCGGGCAAATGCTGGGCAATCAGTGCAAGCTGGCCGGTGGACTCATTGCGCCCGTACAACTGGCTGAGTTCACACTGGCTCAGTTGCGCCGCCGCCGCGACACACAGGCCGGGCAACGTGGTTTCTTCGCCGTCGATGCCCAGGCGAATGAACCAGGCGAGCAGCTGGTCGGCGTTGGCCTGGGGCTGGGCGATCGGGGTAAATGCGGTATCCCTCATTGGCTGAACTCACAAAAGGGATAGCCCTCACTGTCCACGCGAGCATGCACCCGTGACAGCGTTTCGCCCTGGGCCATGGCTTCCAGCAATCGGTCCACCACCTGCGGCAACAGATGGCGCTCAATCCATTGGTCAATGTAACGGGCACCGCTGTCAGCGTGGGTGCACCGCTCGGCCATGTGTGCGACCAGTTCCGGCGTATAGCTGAAGGCAAGCTTGCGCAGGTGCAAACGTTGTTCCAGGCTTTCGAGCTTGAGCCTTGCCAGGTCATGCAGGATTTCGTCCGAGATCGGGTAATACGGCACCACGTGCATCCGAGCCAGCAACGCAGGCTTGAAGTGGTCGCGCAGCAGCGGGCGAATCGCCTCTTGCAGTACCTGCACATCTGGCCGCTGGCCGTCTGCGCATAATTGGCCGATGCACTCACTGCCCAGGTTGGATGTCATCAGGATCAGGGTGTTGCGAAAGTCGATCTCCCGGCCCTCCCCGTCATTGGCCAGGCCCTTGTCGAAAATCTGATAGAACAGGTTCAACACTTCCGGATCGGCCTTCTCGACCTCATCGAGCAGCACCACCGAATACGGGCGTTGGCGTACGGCCTCCGTCAGCCTGCCGCCCTCGCCGAAACCGACATAACCGGGTGGCGCGCCAATCAACCGCGACAGCGAATGTTTTTCCTGGAATTCGGACATGTTGAGCGTGGTGACAAAACGCTCACCGCCGTACAGCAAGTCGCCAAGCGCCAGCGCAGTCTCGGTCTTGCCCACCCCACTCGGGCCTGCCAGCAGGAAGACACCCACCGGTGCGTCGGCCTTATTGAGCCCCGCAGCGACGGCCCGCTGGTTGCGGTCCAAGGCCTGTATCGCTTGCTCCTGGCCACGAATGCGCGAACGCAACGCATCGGCAAAGCCCAGCACCCGTGCACTGTGCTCGAATGCCAGTTGCTCAACCGGGATACCGGTCCAGGCACTGATAACCTGGGCCACCAGGCGCGGGCACACCTGCGGCGCCAATGCCTGCTGTTCCCGCCAGCCTTGCTCCAGGTGTTGACGCTCGTCGTCCGCAGCGTTCATGCGCAGGCTTAACGCGTGCAAGACCTGTTCATCCACACTGAGCCCGGCATCCCGGTCGCGAGTCAATGCCTGCTGTTGCCGCGCGCCTTCGGCCAGCTCCGCGTTCAGGTGCCGCAGTGCTTCGGGCGGCGTCTCCCGACGGATACGCAAACGAGCGCAGGCGGTGTCGAGCACATCCACCGCTTTGTCGGGTAACTGCCGCCCGGCCAGGTAGCGGGCACTCATCTGCGCCGCCGCGACGACAGCATCGTCGCGTACGTAAACACCGTGGCTGCGCTCATACACCGGGACCAACCCGCGCAGGATTGAAATCGCCTGGTCGACACTCGGCTCCCCAACCCGCACAGGTTGAAAACGCCGCGCCAACGCCGGATCTTTCTCGACGTATTTCTTGTATTCCGTCCAGGTGGTCGCAGCGATGGTGCGCAGCTCACCACGGGCCAGGGCCGGCTTGAGCAGATTGGCCGCATCGGACGCACCGGCCTGGGCGCCCGCCCCCACCAGCGTGTGCGCCTCGTCAATGAACAGGATCACAGGTTTTGCCGAGGCGTTGACCTCGTCGATCACACCTTTGAGGCGCCGCTCGAACTCGCCCTTGATACTCGCCCCGGCCTGGAGCAGCCCCATGTCCAGGGTCAACACCCGCACGTCCTTGAGCGCGCCCGGCACCTGTGCGGCGGCGACACGCAGCGCGAGGCCTTCGACAACGGCCGTCTTGCCCACACCGGCTTCACCGACAAGGATCGGATTGTTCTTGCGCCGACGCATGAGTATGTCAATCAACTGACCGATCTCGGCGTCACGGCACAACACCGGGTCGATGTGACCTTCGCGAGCCTGGCGTGTCAGGTCATGGGTGAAGCGCCCCAGCAAGGACTCACTGCTCGGCGCAGGCGCCGTTTGGGGCGCCTGGCTCAATGCAAACCCGAGCACACGCGTCGCATCCAAACGGTTTAACACCCGCTGATAAGCGCTGCCTGCGTGTTGCAGCGGGTGACGCAACAGCGCCAGCAGCAACGCTGCGTGATTGACGTCAGTCTGCCGCAGCTCCAGATGGGCAACCATCAAGGCCTGTTGCAACCATTGCACGAGCGCCGGGGCAAACACAGGATTGCGCGACGCGCTCGCCTCGCCTTTAGGTTGCAGCGCTGCGTGCAAGTCGCCGGTTTCGATGCCTGCATCCCCCAAGGCACGCATCAACAGGCCGTCGTGCTGTTCCAGCAGGGTCAGCAACAGGTCCTCTACAAGCACTTCCCTGCCGCCGCGCGTGACGCACCGTTCGGCTGCGCGCTCCAGGTCTCGACGGGTCGGGAAGGTCAATGTCTGGATAAGTTGTTGCAGGTCCACATTCATCATAATGATTCATCCCTAGTGAGCGGTGCTCGGCACAATGACCACACCGTCGGCGCATTCATGCGCCAGCCAACTGGTCCAGCCGAGCCGGCATACGTTGTTTTCACCCAAGTGCAGCGGCCTGATTTCAGCCTTGGCCAGTACGAGACGCAGGTCATATTCCAAGGGGTCACGCACCGTCAGCCGCACCAATGAGCACAGCAGCGGGTAGTCAGCACCGGTAGGCAGAAACCCATGGAACTGCTGCCAGCCCAGGCCTTGCAGATGCACCCTGAACTTGCCGCTTCGATCCGCGACCCGGCTCCCCAGCACTTGGTCGTGGCCAAGCATGCTGTTCGCAGCACCGAGGCGATTTCGCTGTGACGCAGCGATGACAACCCTGCGCTGGACCCACTGCTCGATGAACAAGCGGTTGTGTTTGAAGTAGTAACGCAGCACCGTCTCGATCAAGGCGGCCGAATGCGCGCGCAGGCTGAGCAGCCCCAGGTAGGGCAGTAGCCGTGTGCAGTTCAATGGCGCAGCACTGCGAATCTGCTGCCCTCTCAACCCGACCAATGCAAACATCTGCTCGGAAAAAGCATCCCTGGCGTCTGCCTGGAAACACGTCCGATAGCGATACTTGCGCCAGATCGGCAGCATCAGCCGTTGCAGACGGTGGTGAAACATGTCAAGGAAGTCGCGGGTCGCCCGGCCTGGCGCTCCGTCGGCACAGGCCTGCTCGGCATAAAACGCCGGCAAGGGCGACCCCGCGCCACATAGGCCCAACACGTTCAGGCGCAAACGCGCACGCAATTGATCGTGCTCAATGAAAAACTCCACTCGATCAATATCGTGTCCCGGAAAACCCAGGCCCGGGTTGGCTTGAAACTCCAACAGGTCGTACAGCGCGTCGTCATCCAGCAGCGGATGGGTATCCCGCAGGCGCTTGATAACCTGCAAAACCGCCTGGAACAGCGTGTATTCGCGAATGCTTCGGCACAGTTGCGTCAAAGCAGGGGTTGCAGCCCCATCCGTGGTGGCCATAGGTACACGTCTCCTTGTGTGCTGGTGACTCTGAGTTCGTGAAAGGCGTTGAGGCTGGCGTAAAGCGCAAAGAATTCGTTGAGCACCGACGCAAACAAAAACACTTCGCCCTGCCCCAGAAAGCCCTGTGGATCGATGACCAAGTCGATGCGCACGCCGCGAAACGGCACACCACGGTGCAGCCGATCAACAGCTGCGTGACTGACCGATCGCATCGCGCCCAACCGCCTTGCGCTGACCTTTTGGGCTTGCCGATCGTGGTAGCGCGGCACGTCGTAGGTTTCGAGGACCACCCGCAAGGCATTGATGTCACTCAATGACAGGTAGTTGAGCGACATGTTGCTGATCAGTCGCCATAGAAAGTCCTGGTCCAGGGGTGCGGAGAAGCTGGCAGTCGGTGCGCAGATATTGCGGAACGACAAACCCTCGGGCATCTGTTCGCCAGGCTGGTTGATGTCGCCTACCTGCAGCAGGCTCGGCAGGTTGTGATTGGTGCACGTCATTTCGATCGACAGTGTTTGCTGGTACAGCACCAGCCCGCTGCCGAACCCGAGCCAGGTATCGAGTCCGGCATGCTGTGCCGAAGGCCGTTGGCGAATGCTGTAGCTTGGAGCCCCTCCAGACGGGTGGGTATCGCCGTGATGCTCGAAGGACTCGAACGGGACGTAGGCCTGGTACCCAAGCCCTCCAGGCTGCCAACCGGTGACGCGGTCTACAGAAAAGACACACGCATTCTCCCGTGAGTATTCGCCAGGAATCAGCAGGTACTCATCCTGCTTGCCATCCAGGCGAATCGGCACTGCGTCATGCTTGAACAGGTTGACGATGGGTGTGCAGTACAGCTTCACGTTTTCCAGGGTAGGCTTCTGGGACTCACGCCACGGGCAGCGCAATTCAAAACGCAACACCACCCCCCTCACCTGCTTGAGCAACTCGCCAGGCAATCGATGCAGTACGTCCAAGCCTCCCACGTCGACAAACTGGTATTTGTCGGGAAAGGCGAAGTACTCCTGCAGGTGTCGATACCCGCGAAAGGTATTCTGCGGATACGGGATCAAGGCTTGCTCCTCACTGAACCCCACAGGCTGCACCTGATCGGCACCCAGCCGGAATGACAGCACCTGCCCGTCCGCCCCAGTCACTGGCAGGCCATCGTCACCAAAAGGCAGTACCTCGATGCCTCCAAGTTGACGCAACAGGCTCAGGTACAGCGCCTGGCTGATATAGCGATCTCCCGCCAGATGCAGGCGCAGCTGATCAAAGGTCCACTCGCTGAAATTACCTTCGGCGCTCATGCCCAGGCGCAGGCTCAATACCGCCCGCTCGCCCTGAGCAATGTGCTCCAGCGCATTCAGTTGCAGCGGCAGGACCTGTGTGTCGTAGCAGGTACGAAAACGGCAGCGTTCTTCATTGACCGACGTGCTTTCAACCGTTGTGTCCCGCGCGACCCACACACCTGGGCCTGAGTGTTTGAGTGGATCAAACTGCAGGATGCTGAACGCAGGGACCGGGCGCATGTAGTTGGGCCAGAGCAAATGCATCAACGAATGCGTCAGCTCTGGAAGCTCGTCATCCAGCTTCTGGCGCAAGCGACCGGTGAGAAACGCAAAGCCCTCCAGCAAACGCTCGACATCCGGGTCCTGGCCAGACTCGGCAAGAAAGGGCGCGAGCGCCGGGTTGCGTTCGCTGAACCGTCGCCCGAGCTGCCGCAAGGCACTCAGCTCGCTTTGGTAATAACGGTTAAACGACATCCGGCAATACCTCGACCCGGCCGCCGTCACTCAGGCGCGCGGTGAACACCACGGGCTGCCGGGCCCCCTTGACCACCAGCGTCGCCTCAATAGCGAACGCCAGGGCCAAAGGGTCATGATCCCGGGGCAATGACCTGACCCGCACGTCCTTCAAACGCGGCTCGTAAGCCCGGATAAATCGCTCGATCAACAGGCGCGACTGACTCAACGATTCATGCAGGCTCTGGTTCATGTCATTGAGGTCGGGCAAGCCGTAGTCCGGCAATGTCTGCGCACTGCCCGCACGGATGCTAAGCATTTTCCCCAGATGGATGGCGACAGAGGTCACGCCAGAGTCGGGGTTGGCTGCCGGGCGTTCGAGTCGCTCGAAAAGGCTTCGGTGGTAGGTCATTCCCTGGGCTCTGCTCATTCTTTATCGAGCTTGCCAACCAGGGACAGCGTGAAGTCAGCCCCCATGTATTTGAAATGCGGTCGCACGCTCAGGTTGACGCGGTACCAGCCGGGCTCGCCTTCGACGTCACTGACCACAATGCGGGCTGCGCGCAGGGGCCGTCGCCCACGGACTTCGGCACTGGGGTTTTCCTGGTCGGCGACGTACTGGCGAATCCATTTATTGAGCTCCAACTCCAGATCGGTGCGCTCCTTCCACGAACCCAGTTGTTCACGCTGAAGCACCTTGAGGTAGTGGGCCAGGCGATTGACCACCATCATGTAGGGCAACTGCGTACCCAGGCGGTAATTCAGCTCGGCTTCCTTACCTTCGGGACTGATACCGAAATATTTCGGTTTTTGTACCGAGCTGGCCGAGAAGAACGCCGCATTGTCACTGCCCTTGCGCATCGTCAAGGCGATGAAGCCCTCTTGCGCCAGCTCGTACTCACGGCGGTCAGAAACCAGTACTTCGGTCGGGATCTTGGTTTCGATCTCCCCCATGCTCTGGAAGTGATGCAACGGCAAGTCTTCCACCGCCCCACCGCTTTGCGGGCCGATGATATTCGGGCACCAGCGGAACCGCGCGAAACTGTCGGTCAAGCGCGTGGCAAACGCATAGGCCGTATTGCCCCACAGGTAGTGCTCGTGGCTGTTGACCACGTTTTCCTGGTAGGCGAAGGTCTTCACCGGACATTCAAGGGGATCATAGGGCGTACGAAGCAAGAAACGCGGCACCGTCAGCCCGATGTAGCGTGCGTCTTCGCTCTGGCGAAAACTTTGCCACTTGGCAAATTGCGGGCCTTCGAAATGGTCCTTCAGATCCTTGAGGTCCGGCAGGCCGGTGAAGCTTTCCAACCCGAAGAACGCCGGCCCCGCAGCGGCAATAAACGGCGCATGTGCCATGCAGGCCACGCTGGACGCGTACTGCATCAGCTTCACGTCAGGCGCACTGGGGGACAGGAAGTAATTGGCGATGATCGCGCCGACGGGCTGGCCACCAAACTGGCCGTATTCAGCGCTGTAGATGTGTTTGTACAACCCGGACTGGGTCACTTCCGGTGAGTCTTCGAAGTCGTCCAGCAAGTCTTGGCGCGAGACGTTCAGCAGCTCAATCTTGATGTTTTCGCGGAAGTTGGTGCGGTCAACCAACAACTGCAGCCCCTTCCAGGACGCTTCCAGGGCCTGGAAGTCCGGGTGGTGCAGGATCTCGTCCATCTGCAGGCTCAGTTTCGCATCGATCTCGGCGATCATCCGGTCGACCAGGCGCTTTTTGACCGGCTCGCCCTGATTCTGCGGTTTGATCAATTCTTCGATAAATGCCGAGACGCCTCTCTTGGCAATGCCATACGCCTCGTCGTCCACGTTCAGCAGGGTCTGGGCAACGATAGTGTCGAGAATGCTGTGGTGTTCAGCGGTTTGTGCCGGCAGCGAGTGTTGTTGTGTGGTCATGCGGTCAGTGTCCTTTTACTGAAGAATGTCAGGCGACAGGAGTGTCCAGCCCCAGCTCCGCCAGGACCCTGGCGCGGGAATCGTCATCTGCCAGGGCCTGTTCGATTGCCTTGCGAAAGCTCGGCGTGTTGCCCAAGGGCCCTTTGAGCGCCATCAGTGCTTCGCGCAGGGCCATCAGCTTGTGCAACTCGGGAACCTGCTCAACCAGGTTCGCCGGATTGAAATCCTTCATGGAATTAATGCGCAGCTGAATCGCCAGTTCCTCAACGTCTGCCTCTTCCTGCAGACGGTTGGGCACGTTCAGCGTGAGGCTCAATGCCTGCTTGGCCAGCACGTCATCGAGGGTGTTCTTGTCGATCGCGATGGGCTTGCGGTCTTCAAGCTTGCGGGCATCCTCACGCTGGGTGAAATCCCCCAGCACCAACAGCTTCAACGGCAGCTCAACGTCTTCCTGCGCCCCGCCGGTGGCGGGTTTGAAGGTGATGTTGATGCGTTCCTTGGGGGCTACCGAACCTTCTTTGGCCATGGTGTCTTTCCTTTTTCAAGTGGCTCGAAAGCCTATTCAAGTACCGCTTCCAGATCGAAGAGGCACAGCCTGCGATGGGTGTCTTCCTTGCGCTCGCACACGGCGTGGTCTTGCGGCAGGAGGTCGCAGCAGCGGTACAGAAGCTGCATCACGTGAAGCGCCAGCTCCGGCTCCCAACGCTCCAGGCCGGTACGTTGCAGTTCGAGGTCCAGGTGTTCGAGCTGGATCTTCGCCAGCTCATGCTTGCCCGCGTTGATGCACAGGCGCGCCTGGGCCAACCGCCAATAAAAGCGTGCGCGATCACTGTGCGCGGCTTGCATGCCGGGCTTGAGAGCTTGAATAGCAGCCTTGAGCCCGTCTTTTCGAAGGCGAGGCGTGGCAGCCTGCAAGGCGAGCTCCCAGGGTTCGGTTTCGGCATCCACAACCACCGCGGGCGACTCAGGGTTTTGCAGGTGACGCGTCACCTGCAGCGTGATCCACTCGCGAGTGGCGGCGTCGGCAAACGGTACGCCGTCGTGAAAGCAAAACGCTGGCAAGTCCGGCAGGCGTTGCAACAACAGTGCAAACGTCACTTCCAGTTCGGTCTTGGCCTGCTCGGCTTGCAACGCGTCAAGGCATTGCCAGAGCAGGTGCAGCCCATCGAACCAGAACATCGCACCCGCCAGGCTGGCCTCAAGTTCAAGCACCAGGTCGGCGTGATGCCCCTGGGTGAAAAGCGCCTGGTACCGCTTGAGCTTGTCTGGGGCGGGCCCACGCAGAGCAGTGACACGTTCGTTGCTGGCGTCCGGGTAGCGGGTGAGTGCCAGCCACATCAATGTTCGATTCAGGCGCAATGCGCGTAGATCAGTGGCGTTCTGACGCAACCACCATGCACACAATGGACGGGCCTGTTCCTGTAACGCGCGCAGTAACCGATGGGCGTCTTTTTCGCTGTCCACCACGGCCTCGGGCTTGAGCAGTTGGCTGGTGGCTTGCTTGACGTGGGCAATGACGCCGCTCAACCCTGGCGTAGGGGAATCGCCCTGCGCAGCACGCTCCAGGCGCTGGGCCAATTGCCTGCGAATCGGCAACAGCAACGGCGCGTCATCTCCCAGGTGCTCGGCCCACACCTCATCAAGACGCACCAAGTGCTCATGCACGGCGTGAAACAACGGCAGCTGGTTCTGGAGTGCCAGGCCTTGGGTAAACAGGGGTTCAAGGCGCAGGACCAACCATCCGAAGGCCGCCCCTCGGGTACGCAGTTTTTCGGGATAGACCTGCGGCCAATGATGGTCGCAGAGGTAGCGCAGCAACCCGAGCCCGGCCAGCAACCCCGGGTAGGACTCACGCTGGTGCAATGCCCAGGTGAGCCACACCGCCACCCTCAGGTCCTTGGACTGCTGGCGCAACACCCACTCGCCGGTCTCCAGCACTTTGTGCCAGTCAGGCTGACCGTTGCCATGCATCGATTGCGCCTTGGCCAGCTCAGATTCCAGAACTTCATACTCACTCGAAAACCGCACGTCTTCGCCAGCAAAACGTGTTTGCATGCAAGGCGACCGTGCAAGTTCAAGGTAATGATCATAAAGGTTGTCTGAATAAGACATGCGGCATCCTGCGCAACTAACGAAACAAGCAGAGGCAACTACCCCCTGTAAACTTCGCTGGCTTTCCTGCGAAGCTCACGAACCTTAGTCATGCCTAAAACATTCAGCAAGCAATGGAGCGTTACTTAATCTTTTTCCTACAAGACCCTTAATTTATCGAGTGCGCAGCATTTTGCGCACCCGCTCCTACTACTCCTGTGAAAATTCGTTTATTTACAACACCAATAACATGAGCAAATAAATGCGCACTAACGCGCACCCTTTCACCTATAAATTCTAGCTTTATTGCCGCAACTAACTAACCATCACCCTCCCAACAACATTACACCCCTTATTTCATTGACCGGAACACTTTCAGGCACGCTTCTTGTTATAGGCAACTTACCCAGCCGACAAACGCTTCGGTTGGAACTACCTCATCAATCAGACAAGGAACTCCGTCATGCCAACACCCGCGTATCTCTCCGTTACCGGTGTAAAACAAGGTTTGATCACGGCAGGCACGTTTACCCAGGACTCGGTAGGCAACATTTACCAGGAAGGCCATGAGGACCAGATCCTGGTCCAGGGCTTCTCCCACCAGGTGATCATTCCGCGCGACCCACAATCGGGCCAGCCAACCGGCCAGAGGGTCCACAAGCCCTTGATGATCAGCAAAGTCTTCGATAAGTCCTCACCTTTGCTGTTCAGCGCATTGACCAGCGGCGAAGAGGTCAAGTGCCGGCTGGAATGGCTGCGCACTTCGTCAGCCGGCACCCAGGAGCACTACTTCACCATCGAACTGGAGGGTGCAACCATCGTGGACATCCAGTCACGCATGCCCAACTGTCAGGACCCGGACAACGCCCATTTCACCCACCTGGAGGATGTGTACTTCACTTATCGCAAGATCGTGTGGACCCATGAAGTGTCCGGCACTTCCGGGTCGGATGACTGGCGCAGCCCGGTAGCGGGTTAAACCGGGCCTCCCCAGGTGCGGCGCCAAGGACGGCGCCGCGCCTGACAGGCGACTAGACCATCGCTAGCGGGTGCTTGCGCTGGGGTGCGCCAAACACGCGATCAATGGCGTCGAGGTCGTGCTCATCCAGCACCAGCTTGGCGGCGGCAGCGTTGAGTCGCACATGCTCGGGGGTGACGGCCTTCGGGATTGCGATGACGCCGTCCTGGCGCAGCACCCAGGCCAGGGAAACCTGGGCGGGTGTGACCTCGTGACGGCGGGCGATCTGCTTGAGGGTCGGGCTGGACAACAGTTCGCCGCCCTGGGCGATTGGGCAGTACGCCATCAAGGGCAAGTGGTGCTGTTGCCACCAGGGCAGCAGGTCGAACTCGATGCCGCGCTCTTCGATGTTGTAGAGCACCTGGTTGGTGGCGCAGGCCGGGGATGCAAGTTCCTGCAGGTCGGCGACATCGAAATTGGAGACGCCCCAACGTCCGATCTTGCCGGCCTCGCGCAGGCGCTCGAAGGCTTCGACGGTTTCTTCCAAGGGGTACTGGCCGCGCCAGTGCAGCAGGTACAGATCGATGTAGTCCGTGCCCAGGCGTTGGAGACTGGCTTCACAGGCACGAGGCACACCTTTGTGGCTGGCGTTGTGCGGGTAGACCTTGCTCACCAGGAACACTTGGTCGCGGCGCCCACGAATGGCTTCGCCGACCACCGTTTCGGCACCGCCCTCACCGTACATTTCGGCCGTATCGATCAGGGTCATGCCCTCGTCGATGCCCAGTTGCAACGCCGCGACTTCAGCGCGGTGCTGGTCGGGGTTTTCGCCCATGCGCCAGGTTCCCTGGCCGATGACAGGGACGGGAACGCCCGCCAGATCAATGGTACGCATGACAACCTCCTGATGAGTTCGCGGATTAACAGTGTGGCATTGGCCGGACAAAAGGGTTCAATCGAAGTATGGTTAGCCTCTGCCAAGTCGCCAGGAAGAACCTGCAATGCTGTTTGTCGTCATGCTCGGGGGTAAGCACTCACGGGCGAAAATTGAAGTTCACGATGTGGTGTTTGCGGTGGCGGACACGCTGGAAGCGGCCTACCCGCAACTGCGCGCCGACTGGTTCGGCAGCCCAAAAGGCGTGCATATCGATTCGTGGATGGCGGTGGATGGCGTCGACGGCTGGAAAGTCGACATCAGCCCTCTGGCACCTGCCGCCGGCGCCCATCACCTGTACTTCATCAACCTTGGCGGTTACGAGGCCAACAGCTTTGGCGAAGCCCACCACTACCTGCTGGTGGTGGCGCGCAACAAACAGGAGGCCATGAGCAAGGGCAAGCAACAGATGCTGCGCCATTGGTCCCAGCCCCACACCGATGGCGTGCTGGATATCGACGACTGCCTGCCCATCGACCTGGTGGATGGTCGCTATGTCCACCTGGTGCAGGGCCCGCACCGACCGATCATCCAGCAGAACGACTATATCGTCCTGACCTGAACCCTACCCGAACGGGGTATGGCGCCTGCCCGCCACCTGCCTGACAGTGCAATCAGTCCCTCGGCCTGACAACACGCACAACTCAAGGTGGGTCCCCATGCGTAAAGCCCTTATCGCCCTGTTCAGCGTCGTATCGCTTGCTTGCTCCACCTTGAGCCGGGCCGCCGACGACCCAGGCAACACCTTGCGCATCTACAACTGGGCAGACTACATCGGCGACACCACCCTGGCCGACTTCGAGAAGGCCACGGGGATCAAGGTGATCTATGACACCTACGATTCCTACGAAACCGTACAGGGCAAACTGCTGTCCGGGCGCTCCGGCTATGACCTGGCCCTGCTCAACGCCTCCCTGGTGCCGCTGCTGATCAAGGGCAACGTCTTCCAACCCCTGGATAAGGCGCAGTTGCCAGACTGGCAAAACCTCGACCCCCTGGTGCTCAAAAGCCTGGAGGCCCACGACCCCGGCGTCACCTATTCCGCGCCCTACACCTGGGGCAGCAATGGCGTGACCTACAACGTCGACATGATCAAGGCGCGCATGCCGGACGCGCCCATCGGCTCCCTGGCGATGATCTTCGACCCAAAGGTGATCTCCCGTTTTGCCGATTGCGGCATCACCTTCATGGACTCGCCCACCGACATGATTCCCCTGGCCCTGACCTACCTCGGCCTGGACCCCAACAGCGTCGCCCCCAAGGACTTGAAGGCCGCCCAGGACGTGCTGATGGCCGTGCGGCCCTACATTCGCAAATTCGACTCCAGTGGGTTCATCAATGGCCTGGCCAATGGCGACCTGTGCCTGGCCACCACCTGGTCGGGCGACTACGCCACGTCCCAGGCTCGCGCGACGGAGGCCGGGGCCAAGATCAAGCTGGATTACTTCATCCCCAAGGAGGGTTCGTTGATCTGGTTCGATAACTTCTACATTCCGGCCGATGCGCCCCATGTCGCCAATGCCCACAGGTTTATCGAATTCCTCCTGCAACCCCGGACCATGGCGGGCGTCAGCAACACCATCCATTACGCCAACAGCAACCTGGCATCCAAACCGCTGGTCAACGCCGATGTCCGCGACAACCCCGCGATCTACCCGGACCCAGTGACGATGCAGCGGCTGTTCACCCAGAAAAGCCAGCCACCGGCCGCCGTGCGCCTGATCACCCGTACCTGGAATGCCGTCAAGACCGGCAAGTGACCCCCAGCCATTGAAGGTAAATGCCATGACCCTGCCAAATCCTGCTTTCTTCGCCCAGTTCGACCACGACGCGCTGGACACTGCCGACAAAGCCCACTACATGCACGGTTTCCATATGTTCGACGAACACCGTGAACAGGGTTCGTTGAACATCGCCATGGGCGATGGCGCCTACATCTACGACACCCACGGTAACCGCTACTTGGACGCTGTCGGCGGCATGTGGTGTACGAATATCGGCCTGGGCCGTGAAGAAATGGCCGAGGCGATCGCCAACCAGGTGCGCCAACTGGCGTACTCCAACCCCTTCTGCGACATGGCCAACGTCACCGCCATCGAACTCTGTGCCAAGCTCGCCAGCCTGGCACCTGGCGATCTGGACCACGTGTTCCTCACCACGGGCGGCTCAACGGCGGTCGATACGGCTTACCGCCTGGTGCAGTTCTATCAGAACAGTCGCGGCAAGCCGACCAAGAAGCACATCATCTCGCGCTTCAGTGCCTACCACGGCAGCACGTTCCTGACGATGTCCATCGGCAACAAGGCCGCCGACCGCGCGCCGGAATTCGATTTCATGAGCGATTTGTTCCACCACATTTCCTGCCCCAACTACTACCGGGCGCCAGAGGGGATGAGCGAGGCGGACTTCCTCGATTTCCTGGTGAACGAGTTCGAAGACAAGGTGCTCACCCTCGGCGCGGAAAACGTGGCGGCGTTTTTTGCAGAGCCGATCATGGGGTCGGGCGGCGTGATCATCCCGCCCAAGGGCTACCACCGGCGCATGTGGGAAATCTGCCAGCGCCACGACGTACTGTATGTCGCTGATGAAGTGGTGACGTCGTTCGGGCGTCTCGGTGCGTTCTTTGCCTCCGAAGAGGTGTTTGGCATGCAGCCCGATATCATCACCACCGCCAAGGGCCTGACTTCCGGCTACCTGCCCCTGGGGGCGTGCATTTTCTCGGACCGCATCTGGCAAGTCATCGGCGAACCGGGCAAGGGTCGCTGCTTCACCCACGGGTTTACTTACAGCGGCCATCCGGTGAGCTGCGTGGCGGCGCTTAAAAATATCGAGATCATCGAACGGGAGCACCTGCTGGCGCATGTCGAGGATGTCGGCGTGTACCTGGAACAGCGCCTCAAAACCCTGGCCGACCTGCCACTGGTGGGCGATATCCGCTGCCAGCGCTTGATGGCCTGCATCGAGTTCGTCGCCGACAAACGCACCAAGGCGCTGCTGCCGGACGCCGTCAACATCGGCGAGAAAATCCACCTGCGCGCCCAGGCCAAGGGTTTGCTGGTGCGCCCCATCGGGCATCTGAACGTGATGTCACCGCCCTTGATCATCACCCACGCCCAGGTCGATGAAGTGGTGGAAACCTTGCGCGAATGCATCCTCGACACAGCGGCAGAGCTGCGCGAGAGAGGCGAGTACCAGGGCCGATGACCGCCAGCGCCGAGCCTGTCTCGGCGTGGTGGCCTGGGCACAGGCAGCCGGGTAGACTGGCCGTCATGACGACCGCCAGCCTTGCCCCCACCCTGCAGCAACTGGAAGCCTGGCACCACGCCCTGGGCCAGGCGCTTATTCATGTGGACGAGGCGTCGTTCCTCGAACACCTGGCCACAGCCCTCTGCACCCTCACCCCCATCGAATCGATGATGATCAGCCTGGAACGCCAGGGCCTGCCTCCGCACCTGCTGTACCAACAGGGCATTCCCCGGGCCTACCAGGATGAAATCATCCACCGCTACTTTTCCCGTGGCTACTTGCTCGACCCCTTCTGCCTCGCGGTGGACAAGGGCCTTGCCGAAGGTTTCTACCCCCTGGCCGAGATTGCCCCGGACGACTTCTTCAACAGCGAGTACTACAAGACCTACTACTTGCGCAGCGGCGGTGCCCAAGAGAGCTACTACATTGTCGACCTCTGCCCCCAGAGCAAGATTTCGCTGTGCATGTTCCAGGGCCTGAGCGCCGGCCAGTTCACCGGGCAACAGTTGGCCGTGCAGAAGGCCACCCAGGCCATGGTCCGCGAATTGCTGCGGCGTTTCGGTACCACGGGCGGCCTGGCCAAGGTAATCAGCGACGACGCCTTCACCCAGACCCAGGCGCATCAGCAGATAGAAGCGGCGTTCATGGGGTTCGGCAGCGGCGTGCTCACGGTGCGTGAGCGGGAAATCGCGCACTTGATCCTGCGCGGGCATTCGGTGAAATCCACCGCCCAGGTCCTGGGTATTTCACCGGAAACCGTGCGCATGCACCGCAAGAACCTGTACACCAAACTGGTGATCAGTTCCCAGGCCGAGCTGTTTGCGCTGTTTATCGAATGGCTGACCCGCAGCGGCGCCATGGCCCGCGCCTGAGCCACTCGAGTCATCCGGCGGAACTTTGCCAGGAAATAACCGACTGAATCCGGTAGGCTCACCTTTTTTATTCAAGGAGTTACTTCCCATGGCCAAAGCCACCGCCCGTCACATCCTCGTTTCCACTGAAGACAAGTGCAACGAACTCAAGGCCCAAATCGAAGGCGGCGCCGATTTCGCAGAAGTCGCCAAAGCCAACTCCAGCTGCCCATCCAGCCGCCAAGGCGGTGACCTGGGTTCGTTCGGTCCAGGCCAGATGGTCAAGGAATTCGACACCGTCGTGTTCAGCGCCCCGGTCAACACCGTGCAAGGCCCGGTGAAAACCCAGTTCGGCTACCACCTGCTGGAAGTCACCAGCCGCCAGAACTGATCCAATCTGTGCTGATGCTATAAACAACGGCCCGCCTTTTGGTGGGCCGTTGTGCATGTGATGACTGGCGACGCTGATGCCGTTAGCGTACAAATCCATTTTCTTCTTCATACGGCGTTCAAGGCTGACAATGCGATTGGCTTTTTCCTACATGCTGAGCTCGACCCTGGCCCTGCTGCTGGCCAGTTCCGCCGTGATCGCGGCGCCCCAACCCTACCTGACGGTGTACGGCGAACCGGCCAAGTACCCCGCCGGCTTTACCCATTTCGACTACGCCAACCCCGACGCCCCCAAGGGCGGTAGCCTGCGCCGCTCGGCCATCGAGATCGGGCGCTTCGACCATGTGCTGCCGTATATCGACAAAGGCATCGGTGTGTCCCAGGTCGACGGTTGGCTCTACGCCCCTCTGGCCCAGCGTTCCCTCGACGAGCCCTACACGGTCTACGGCCTGGTCGCCGAGAAAATGGAGCGCGCCGACGATGGCTTGTCGCTGCGTTTTTACCTCAACCCCAAGGCACGCTTCGCCGACGGCAAGCCGATCACCGCCGAAGACGTGCGCTACAGCTTCGACCTGCTGATGACCCAGGGCAGCCTGCGCTTTCGTACCCTGTTCGCCGACGTCAAGCACGTCGAAGTCGAGGGCGAGCGCCAGGTGCGCTTCGACTTCTCCAGCAACGAAAACCGAACCCTGCCTCTGGATATCGCGACCCTGCCGGTGTTCCCGGAGCACTGGTGGAAAACCCGCGACTTCGCCAACGGCGGCGGCTATGAGGCCCCGCTGGGCAGCGGCCCGTATACCGTCAGCAAGATCGACTCCGGCAGCACCATCACCTTTACCCGCGACCCGAATTGGTGGGGCAAGGACTTGCCCGTCAGCCGTGGCCTGTACAACTTCGATCACCTGAGCCTGGAGTATTTCGGCGACACCGAAGTGGCCCGCCAGGTATTGCGAGGCGGCGCCTACGATTTCAACCGCGAATTTTCCGCCACCGGTTATTCCATCGGCTACAACGGCCCGGCCCTGGATGACGGTCGCCTGCAACGCGCACACCTGGCCAAGGAGATGCCGCAACCGGCCCAGGGCTATGTGTTCAACGTGCAAAAACCGATGTTCAAGGACCGCCGCGTGCGCCAGGCCCTGGCGATGCTGTGGGACTTCGAATGGGCCAACCGGCAGATGATGCGCAACATGTACATCCGCCAGCAGAGCTTCTTCTCCAACAGCCCGCTGGCGGCCAGCCAGCCGCCGACCCCAGAAGAACTGGCGATTCTTGAACCCTTGCGCGGCCAGGTGCCGGACGAGGTGTTCACCCAGGTATTCAAAGCGCCGGTCACCGACGGCAGCGGCATGATCCGCGACAAGCAATTGCAGGCCCTGGCCTTGCTGGAGGAAGCCGGCTGGAAACCGGACGGCGACAAACTGGTGAACGCCGAGGGCGAGCCGCTGGAATTTACCTTCCTCAACGCCCAAAGCGGCCTGGAACGCCTGTTGCTGCCGTACAAACGCAACCTGGCGCAGATCGGCATCACCCTGAATATCCGCCGCATTGACTCCTCCCAGTATGTGAACCGGGTGATGGCACGGGACTACGACATGATCGTCACCGGCTTTCCGGTCACCACATCGCCGGGCATGGAGCTGTACAACTATTTCGGCTCGGCCGCCGCTTTTGACCCCGGTGCCAACAACTACATGGTGCTCAAGGACCCGGCCGTCGACAGCCTGATCAAGGGCCTGGTCAAGGCCGATACCCAAGCGCAGATGCTCACCTACGCCCACGCGCTGGACCGCGTGCTGCAATGGAACTACCTGTGGATCCCCAACTACTACCCGCCCGGCACGTCCGCCGCGTGGTGGAACCGCTTCGGCCGCCCGGCCATCGAGGCGAAAAACGACGAAGCCCTGGAAACCTGGTGGGAAATCAGCCCCACGCCACTGACCAACGAGCAAATGAACGCTGAACTGAAAAAACGCGGAGGTGCGCGCTGATGTTCGCCTATATCGTGCGGCGCCTGCTGCTGATCATCCCGACGCTGGTGATCATCCTGCTGGTGAATTTCGTGATCGTGCAGGCCGCCCCTGGCGGCCCGGTGGAACAGGCCATCGCCCACCTGCAAGGGATCGGCGGCGGCGGTGTCGGCGGCTCGTCCGGCGAAGGCATCAGCGGCGGCTCTCGCGCCAGCCGTGGCCTGGACCCGAAGCTGATCGCCGACATCGAGAAACAGTACGGCTTCGACAAACCCGCGCCGGAACGCCTGTGGCTGATGCTCAAGAGCTATGCCCAACTGGACTTCGGCAACAGTTTCTTTCGCGGCAAGACCGTGATCGACCTGATCCTGGAAAAAATGCCGGTGACCATTTCCCTCGGCCTGTGGGCCACGCTGATCACCTACCTGGTGTCGATCCCCCTGGGGATTCGCAAGGCCGTGCGCCACGGCAGCAGCTTTGACGTGTGGAGCAGCACCGCGATTGTCATCGGCTATGCCATGCCGGCGTTCCTGTTCGCGATGTTCCTGATCGTGGTGTTTGCCGGTGGCACTTCGCTGAACTGGTTCCCGGTGCGCGGCCTGGTGTCGGAGAACTTCGATGAGCTGAGCACTGTGGGCAAGATCGCCGACTATTTCTGGCACCTGGTCCTGCCCGTGACCTCGTTGGTGATCGGCGGGTTCGCCACGCTGACCATCCTCACCAAAAACTCATTCCTCAATGAAATCACGCGCCAGTACGTGGTGACCGCGCGCGCCAAGGGCTTGAGCGAGCGGCGCGTGCTCTACGGGCATGTGTTCCGCAACGCGATGTTGCTGGTGATCTCCGGCATTCCCCAGGCGTTTATCGCGGTGTTCTTTGCCGGTTCCCTGCTGATCGAAGTGATCTTCTCCCTCGATGGCCTGGGGCGCATGAGCTACGAAGCTGCGGTGTCCCGCGATTACCCGGTGGTGTTCGGTTCGTTGTTCATTTTCACGCTGTTCGGCCTCTTGATAAAACTCATCGGTGACCTCTGCTACACCCTGGTGGACCCGCGTATCGACTTCGCCGCGAGGAACGCCTGATGCTTAACCTGTCTCCCGTGGCACGCCGGCGTTTCGAACGGTTCAAGAAAAACCGGCGTGGCTGGTGGTCGCTGTGGCTGTTTATCGGCCTGTTTATCCTGACCCTCGGCGGTGAGTTGATCGCCAATGACAAGCCCCTGGTGCTGAGTTTCAAGAACGAGCTGTATTTCCCGGTGTTCAAGCGGTACACCGAGCAACAGTTTGGCGGCCAGTTACCCTTCCAGGCCGACTACCGCAGTGACTACGTGCAAAAGCTGATCAAGCAGGACGGCGGCTGGATGCTGTTTCCGCCGATCCCGTTTAGCGACGACACGCCCAACTACGAACTGACCCGCCCTGCCCCCAGCCCGCCCTCGGCGGTGAACTGGCTGGGCACCGATGACCAGTCGCGGGATGTGTTGGCGCGGGTGATCTTTGGTGCGCGAGTGTCGATCCTGTTTGCCCTGGCGCTCACCGCGATCAGCGCCGCCATCGGGATTGCGGCCGGCGCATTGCAGGGCTATTACGGCGGCTGGGTGGATTTGATTGGCCAGCGCGTGCTGGAGGTGTGGTCCGGGCTGCCGGTGCTGTACCTGCTGATCATCCTGTCGGGTTTTGTCGAACCGAATTTCTGGTGGCTGCTGGGGATCATGGCGCTGTTTTCCTGGCTGGCCCTGGTGGACGTGGTGCGCGCCGAGTTCCTGCGCGGGCGCAACCTGGAATACGTCAAGGCTGCACGGGCCCTGGGCCTGGGCGACGGCAAGATCATTCGCCGGCATATTCTGCCCAACGCCATGACGGCCACCTTGAGCTACCTGCCGTTTATCCTGACCGGGGCGATTTCTACCCTGAGCGCCCTGGATTTCCTCGGCTTCGGCATGCCCGCCGGCAGCGCGTCCCTGGGTGAGCTGATCGCCCAGGGCAAGCAGAACCTGCAAGCGCCCTGGCTGGGCCTGACGGCGTTCTTCACACTGGCGCTGATCCTGTCGCTGTTGGTGTTTATCGGCGAGGCATTGCGTGATGCCTTCGACCCACGCTCATGAGTGCCCCCCTATGAACCTGATCGAAATCCGCGACCTCAGCGTCGCCTTCAGCGGCCAGACTGTGGTGCGCAACCTGTGCCTGGACGTGCGCCCCGGCGAGTGCCTGGCGCTGGTGGGTGAGTCGGGCTCGGGCAAGTCGGTGACGGCCCATTCGATCCTGCAATTGCTCCCGGAGGCCGGCACTGAAACCACCGGTTCCATCAAGTACCGTGGCCAGGAACTGGTCGGCGCCTCGGCTACCATCTTGCAGAAGCTGCGCGGCAACCGCATTGCCATGATCTTCCAAGAGCCGATGACCTCGCTCAACCCGCTGCACAGCATCGAAAAGCAGATTGGCGAAACCCTGCTGCTGCACAAGGGCCTGGGTGGCAAGGCAGCCCAGGCGCGCATCCTGGAATTGCTTGACCTGGTGGGCATCCAGAAACCCCAGGAGCGGCTCAAGGCCTATCCTCATCAACTGTCCGGCGGGCAACGCCAGCGGGTGATGATTGCCATGGCCCTGGCGTGCGAGCCGGAACTGCTGATCGCCGACGAACCCACCACCGCGCTGGACGTGACCGTGCAGCGCAAGATCCTGTTGCTGCTCAAGTCCCTGCAACAACGCTTGGGCATGTCGCTGCTGCTGATCAGCCACGACCTCAACCTGGTGCGCAGCATCGCCCAGCGCGTGTGCGTGATGCGCGCCGGCGAGATTGTCGAGCAGGCCGATTGCCAGAGCCTGTTCAATGCGCCGCAACACCCGTATAGCCGCCTGCTGCTGGACGCCGAACCGGACGGTGATGCGCTGTGCAGTGACGAACGCGAAACCGTTTTGCAAGTGGACGACCTGACCGTGCAGTTCCCCCTCGGCGGCGGGTTGTTCCGGCGCAAGACCTACCTGCGTGCTGTAGACGGCATCAGCCTCAGCGTGCAACGCGGCAAGACCCTGGGGATTGTCGGCGAGTCCGGCTCGGGCAAATCCACCCTGGGCCAGGCGATCCTGCGGCTGCTGGACTCCACCGGCAGCATCCGCTTCCAGGGCGAAGCCCTCGACCCGCTGAATAACCAGCAGATGCGCCCATGGCGCAAGCAAATGCAGGTGGTGTTCCAGGACCCTTACGGCAGCCTCAGCCCGCGCATGACCGTGGAGCAGATCATCAGCGAAGGCCTGGAAGTGCACGCGCCGTGCAGCCTGGCCGAGCGCGATGCGCAGGTGATCCAGGTGCTCAAGGACGTGGGCCTCGACCCCGCCAGCCGGCACCGTTACCCTCATGAGTTTTCCGGTGGCCAGCGACAACGCATCGCCATCGCCCGCGCGCTGGTGCTCAAGCCGGCGCTGATGCTGCTCGATGAGCCGACCTCGGCCCTTGACCGCACCGTACAGAAACAAGTGGTGGCGTTGCTGCGCGAGCTGCAAGACAAGTACGGCCTGACTTACCTGTTTATCAGCCATGACCTGGCCGTGGTACGCGCCATGGCCCATGACATGATCGTGATCAAGGACGGCCAGGTGGTGGAGCGCGGCGCCAGCCATGAGGTGTTCGATGCACCGCAACATCCATACACCAAAGAGCTGCTGGCAGCGGCGCATATTCCCTTGTAAACACGCCCTCTGTGGGAGCGGGCTTGCTCGCGAAAGCGGTGTATCAGTGCCGGATATGCTTGCTGACACGCCGCCTTCGCGAGCAAGCCCGCTCCCACAAGGATCGCGATTCCATATTCAATTTGTGCTGGTAGCCTAAACATGAACATCACCGATAACCTCAAGGACTATCAGCAGGTGCGTGGCCTGGCCATCCAGTCGCTGTTCGAGATCATCGAGCAGTCCAGCGAAGGCACGGTGATTGTCGACCGCGACGCCAATATCGTGTGGATGAACGAGCGCTACGCCAAGCGTTTCGGCCTCAAGAGCGCCGACGAGGCCATCGGCCAGCCGTGTGAACAGGTGATTTCCAACAGCCTGTTGCGCCAGGTGGTGCGCAATGACCAGCCGATCCTGCTGGATATCCAGGACACGCCCAAGGGCCCGCTGGTGGTGATGCGCCTGCCGATCCACAACGAGGCGGGCGCGGTGATCGGGGCGATCGGGTTTGCGCTGTTTGATGAGTTGCGCAACCTGTCACCGCTGATCGAGCGCTACCTGAGCATGCAGCAGGAATTGGCTTCCACGCGCTCGCTGCTGCGCTCACGCCAGAGCAAGTACAACTTTGCGCATTTCATCGGCACCAGCGCCGCCAGCCTCGAAGTGAAACGCCGGGCGCGGCGCAGCGCGAGTGCCGAATCCCCAGTGCTGTTGCTGGGCGAGACCGGCACCGGCAAGGAGTTGCTCGCCCAGGCGATTCACGGTGCTTCCACCCGGGCGCACAAGGCCTTTGTCAGCATCAACAGTGCCGCCATTCCGGCTGACCTGCTCGAAGCCGAGTTCTTCGGCACCGCACCGGGTGCGTTTACCGGCGCCGACCGCAAGGGCCGTCCGGGCAAGTTCCAGATTGCCCAGGGCGGCACCTTGTTCCTTGATGAAATCGGCGACATGCCCCTGCCGCTGCAAAGCAAATTGCTGCGGGTGTTGCAGGAAAAGGAATTCGAGCCGGTCGGCTCCAACGAGATGCTGCACAGCGATGTGCGGGTGATCGCCGCCACGTCCATGGACCTGGAAGCAGCGATCAAGCGCGGCGAATTCCGTGCCGACCTGTATTACCGGCTCAACGTGCTGCCGATCCAGGTGCCACCGCTGCGGGAGCGACTGGACGATATTCCGGCATTGAGCGAGGCGATCCTGGAAGAACTGCGCAGCCAGCACGAACTGGACCGTGAAGCCTTGGCGCTGCTGGCGCAGCATGCGTGGCCGGGGAATATCCGCGAGCTGCGCAATGTGCTGGAGCGGGCGGCACTGCTCAGTGATGACTTGGTGTTGAATGCCCCGGCCATCCGCGCAGCCATCGGCACCTTTACGCCGGTGGAACGTGGCAGCGCGGTGGCGGCAGTCGAGGGAGAAAGCTTCAGCGCAGCGCGGGAGCGGTTTGATCGGCAGGTGATCGGCGCGGCGTTGCGGGCCTGTGAGGGGAATGTGGTGGAGGCGGCCAAGCGATTGGGGCTCGGGCGGTCGACGTTGTACAAGAAAATGGTGGCGTTGGGTCTCGCTCAGTCTCACTAAAGAGACAATAATCTCAATATGAAGATAATCTACTGTGGGAGCTGGCTTGCCTGCGATAGCGGTGGTTCAGCTGGACAATTGTTGACTGACACGCCGCTATCGCAGGCAAGCCAGCTCCCACATTTGATCCCTGTCCGTCTCAAAATAGAGACAACAGTCAAGAATGCCGCTACAAATTTATAGAAATTTTATAAATATCAATAAGTTATGAATTTGGCACATATCTCGCTATAGCCCTCCTCCAAAGCCTCACCCCACAAAAATAACAATCCGATGGAGACACACCATGAGTGTGATCATTGCCCTGGCAGCCCTGGCGCTGCTGATGCTGGCTGCCTACCGTGGCTATAGCGTTATCCTGTTTGCCCCCATCGCCGCCCTCGGCGCTGTCTTGCTCACCGACCCGTCCGCCGTCGCCCCCGCCTTTACCGGGGTGTTCATGGAGAAAATGGTCGGCTTTATCAAACTGTATTTCCCGGTGTTCCTGCTTGGCGCGGTGTTCGGCAAGCTGATCGAGCTGTCGGGTTTTTCGCGCTCGATCGTGGCGGCGGCTATTCGCTTGCTCGGCACCCGCCAGGCGATGCTGGTGATCGTGCTGGTCTGCGCCCTGCTCACCTATGGCGGCGTGTCACTGTTCGTGGTGGTGTTTGCGGTGTACCCGTTCGCGGCGGAGATGTTCCGCCAGAGCAATATCCCCAAGCGCTTGATCCCGGCCACCATCGCCCTGGGGGCGTTCTCGTTCACCATGGACGCCTTGCCCGGCACGCCGCAGATCCAGAACATCATCCCCAGCACCTTTTTCAACACTACCGCCTGGGCGGCACCGTGGCTGGGCCTGATCGGTACGATCTTTGTGTTTTGCACCGGCATGCTTTACCTGGCACGCCAGCGCAACAAGGCCCAGCGTGCCGGTGAAGGCTATGGCACCGAGTTGCGCAACGAGCCGGAGACCGCCGAGAACCTCACCCTGCCCAACCCCTGGATCGCGCTGTCGCCGCTGATCCTGGTGGGCGTGATGAACCTGTTGTTCACCCACTGGATCCCGCAGTGGTACGGCAAGACCCACAGCCTCAGCCTGCCAGGCATGAGCACCCCGGTGACCACTGAAATCGCCAAGCTCACCGCGATCTGGGCGGTGCAGGCCGCGTTGCTGGTGGGGATTATCGTGGTGCTGGTATTCGGCTTTTCGGCGATCAAAAGCAAGCTCGCCGAAGGCAGCAAGAGCGCGGTCAGCGGTGCGTTGCTGGCGGCGATGAACACCGCATCGGAATACGGCTTTGGTGCGGTGATCGCCTCGTTGCCGGGCTTTCTGGTGTTGGCGGACTGGCTCAAGGGCATCCCCAACCCGCTGGTCAACGAAGCGATCACCGTGACCCTGCTGGCCGGTATCACCGGTTCTGCGTCGGGCGGCATGAGCATCGCCCTGGCGGCAATGTCCGAAAGCTTTATTTCGGCAGCCCATGCGGCCAATATCCCCCTTGAAGTGCTGCACCGCGTCGCGGCCATGGCCAGCGGCGGCATGGACACCCTGCCCCACAACGGCGCGGTGATCACGCTGCTGGCGGTCACCGGCCTGACCCACCGCGAAGCCTACAAGGATATTTTCGGCATCACGATCATCAAGACCCTCGCGGTGTTCGTGGTGATCGGTACTTTCTACGCCACCGGCATTGTGTGAGGTTTTCATGACGACATTGAACGGCAAGACCGCCCTGGTCACCGGCTCCACCAGCGGCATCGGCTTAGGGATTGCACTGAGCCTGGCCAAGGCTGGCGCCAACCTGATCCTCAACGGCTTCGGCGACGCCAGCGCAGTGATCGCCCAGGTGCAGGCCTTTGGCGGCAAGGTCGGCCACCACCCGGCCGACGTCAGCGACCCGGCGCAGATCGCCGACATGATCGCCTACGCCGAGCGCGAATTCGGCGGCGTGGACATCCTCGTCAACAACGCCGGCATCCAGCACGTGGCGGCGGTGGAAGACTTCCCGGCGGAGCGCTGGGACTCGATCATTGCGATCAACCTGTCGTCGGTGTTCCACAGCACACGCTTGAGCTTGCCGGGCATGAAAGCCAAGGGCTGGGGGCGTATCGTCAATATCGCCTCGGTGCATGGCCAGGTCGGTTCGGTGGGCAAGGCAGCGTACGTGGCGGCCAAGCACGGCGTGATCGGCTTGACCAAAGTGGTGGGCCTGGAGACCGCCACCAGCAACGTCACCTGTAACGCTATCTGCCCCGGCTGGGTACTGACGCCGCTGGTGCAGAAGCAGATCGATGATCGCGCGGCCAACGGCGTAGACCCGCAGCAGGCGCAGCATGACCTGCTGGCTGAGAAGCAACCGTCGCTGGAATTTGTCACCCCACCGCAATTGGGCGAACTGGTGTTGTTCTTGTGCAGCGAAGCCGGCAGCCAGGTGCGCGGCGCCGCATGGAATATCGACGGCGGCTGGCTGGCCCAGTAACACCAGAGACTGGCGTTCAAAATGTGGGAGGGGGCTTGCCCCCGATAGGGCTGGGTCAGTCACCCCATGTATCAACTGATACTCCCGCATCGGGGGCAAGCCCCCTCCCTCATTTGAACGGTATTGTGTGGAAGACCTAGATAAGAACAAGAGACCTTGCTGATGTCCGACATTCTGTGGCAACCCTCCCCGGAACGCATCGCGAACACGCGGATGGACCAGTTCCGCCGCTACATCAACCAACGCTACAACGTGCAGCTCAGCGACTACCCGGCTCTGCACCAGTGGAGCATCGACCAGCGCCCGGATTTCTGGCGGGCCATCGTGGCGTTCTTCGATGTGCAGTTTCGCAGCCCGCCCACCGCGGTGCTGATCGAAGACGCCGAGATGCCCAGCGCCCAGTGGTTTCCCGGCGCGACCCTGAACTTTGCCGAGCACCTGCTGCGCCGCCGCGATGATCACCCAGCCGTGGTAGCCATCAGCGAAGACGGCCAGCGCGAACAGCTGACCTACGCCGAACTCGCCGCCCATGTCGCCGGCCTGCAACACAGCTTGCGGGCGGCCGGCGTGACCCAGGGCGACCGCGTCGCGGCGTGCATGCCCAACACCTGGCAGACCCTGGTGGGCATGCTCGCCACCACCAGCCTCGGCGCGATCTGGTCGTGTTCATCGCCGGACTTCGGCACCCAGGGCGTGATCGACCGTTTCGGCCAGATCGAGCCCAAGGTGCTGATCACCTGCGCCGGGTACCGCTATGCCGGCAAAGACATCGACCAGACCGCCAAGCTCAATGAAATCCTCGAACGCCTGCCGTCCCTGGAGCAGTTGATCATCGTGCCTTACGCCCGTCCCCAGGCAAGGATCGAGGACTATCAGACCCACGCCCGCGTCGCGCTGTGGCAAGACTTCTATCAGCCCGGCGGCGAGCCTCAATTCGTCGCGGTGCCATTCGATCATCCGCTCTATATCCTCTATTCCAGCGGCACCACCGGCGTGCCCAAGTGCATCATCCACGGCACCGGCGGCGTGCTGCTCACCCACCTCAAGGAACACGGCCTGCATGCCGACCTGTCCCGCGAGGACTGCCTGTTCTACTACACCACCTGCGGTTGGATGATGTGGAACTGGCTGGTGTCGGTGCTCGCCATCGGCGCCACGGCGGTGCTGTATGACGGCTCGCCGTTTCACCCCGGCCCCGAACGCTTGATCGACCTGATCGACGCGGAGCAGATCAGCGTGTTCGGCACCAGCCCCAAGTTTCTCGCCACCCTGGAAAAAGCCGGGCTGCAACCGCGCCTGAGCCATGACCTGGGTAGCCTTAAAGGGCTGATTTCGACGGGCTCGCCGCTGTCACCCCAGAGCTACGACTACGTGTACCGGGAGATCAAGGCCGAGCTGTGCCTGTCGTCGATGTCGGGCGGCACCGATATCGTTTCCTGCTTTGTGATCGGCAACCCGGTGTTGCCGGTACGGCGCGGCGAAATGCAGTGCAAGAGCCTGGCGATGGCCATTGAAGTGTGGGACGACCAAGGCCAACCCCTGGTCGGCGAAAAAGGCGAACTGGTGTGCACCCGGCACTTCCCGGCCATGCCCATTGGCCTGTGGAACGACCCGGACCGCCAGAAGCTGCGCGCCTCCTACTTCAGCCAGTTTCCCGGCGTGTGGGCCCAGGGTGACTACGCCGAGCAACGCCCCAACGGCAGCCTGCTGATTCACGGGCGCTCCGACGCGGTGCTTAACCCCGGTGGCGTGCGCATCGGCACGGCAGAGATTTATCGCCAGGTGGAAAAAATCCCACAGGTGCAAGAGAGCCTGGCGATCGGCCAACGCTGGCAGGACGACGTGCGGGTGGTGCTGTTTGTGCGCCTCAACGACGGCGTCGAACTGGACGCCGCCCTCGAACAGCAGATCCGCCAGGTGATCCGCGCCAACACCACGCCCCGCCACGTACCGGCAAAGATCCTCGCTGTCAGCGATATCCCCCGCACCATCAGCGGCAAGATCGTGGAATTGGCGGTACGCAACGTGGTGCACGGCGAGCCGGTGAAGAACACCGACGCCCTGGCCAACCCGCAAGCCTTGGAACAATTTCGCGACCGCCCTGAACTGACGGATGGATGAAAGGTTTCAGCCCTGGCGTACTGATTTGAGGACAAACCCCCAATGCATGCTATTTTTCGGGGGTAGTCACCCATTCCCGACTCGCGGGATAATGGGTGTTGTCATCTTTCAAAGCGTTACGCTCAGGGCTTTTACATGAAGGGAACATCCACCGGTAGCGACGCCGCTGCATTGATAGCGCGGCTGGACTGGGCGCAAAGCCCCCTCGGTGAGGCCAATGACTGGCCGCAAAGCCTACGCACCGCCGTGGATATCGTCGTGCACTCGCCGATGCCAATGCTCCTGCTGTGGGGCAACCAGCTCACGCAACTCTACAACGACGGCTTCGCCCTGCTGGCCGGCAACAAGCACCCCGAGGCCATGGGCCAGCCGGCGCACCAGACCTGGCCGGAGCTGGAAAGCTTTACCGCGCCCATCTACGACGCAGTGCTCAGTGGCCAGGTGCGCACCTTCAGCGAGCAGCGCTTCGTGCTGCAACGCCATAATCGCGACACCGAAATCTGGCTGGACCTGACCTACAGCCCGATCCGCGATGAAAGCGGCAGCGTGGCCGGGATCCTGGTCACCGCCATTGAAACCAACGAACGCCGCAAGGCCCGGCACAACACCGAACAGCGCCTGCAGCTCGCGCTGGCCGCCACCGATGCAGTGGGCACCTGGGACTGGGACATCGGTGAAGACCGCTTTATCGCCGACGCGCATTTCGCCTACCTGCACGGTGTCGACCCCAGTGAGGCAGGCCTGTTGCCTATCAGCGACTACCTGCACGGCGTGCACCCCGAAGACCGCAGCATGGTGGCGCGCAGCATCAAGCACTGCATCACCTTTGGCACCGAGTACGCCGAGGAATACCGCCTGTTGCAAGCCGACGGCCAAGTGCGCTGGGTATTTGCGCGCGGGCGTTGCTACAAGGATCACCAAGGCCGCCCGGCGCGCTTCCTCGGCGCCGCCCTGGACCTGACCGAACGCAAGCACACCGAACAGGCGCTGCGCCAAAGCCAGACCGAGCTGCAACTGATCATCAACGCCATGCCGGTGCTGATCGGCTATGTCGACCATGAACAGCGGTTCCGCCTGAACAACAGCGCCTACCTGGAGTGGTACGGCATGACGCCCCAGGAGCTGTACGGCAAGACCATCCGCGAAGTGCTCGGCGACGAGGTGTATGCCGGGCGCGCCGACAAGATCGCGGCCGCGCTCAAGGGCAAGGCCTGCAGCTTCATGACCGTCACCCCGCACCGGGACGGCCGGCCACGGCATGCCTTGATGAAGTACCTGCCGCGCTTCAGCAATGACGGCTCGGTGAATGGCTTCTACATTTTTGTGATCGATGAGACCGAACGCAAACTCACCGAAGAGGCCCTGCGCCACCTCAACGAAAACCTTGAGGAACGCGTGTCCCAGCGCACCCAGGCACTCGCCGAGGCCAACCAGCGCCTGCAGAACGAAATGTTCGAGCGCGAGCGCGCCGAAGACGCGCTGCGCCATGCGCAGAAGATGGAAGCGGTGGGCCAGCTCACCGGCGGCATCGCCCATGACTTCAACAATATGCTCACCGGCATCATCGGCAGCCTCGACCTGATGCAGCGCTATATTGCCGCCGGGCGCAGCGATGACATCGGCCGCTTTGCCGACGCCGCCGTGTCCTCCGCCCACCGCGCCGCTGCCCTCACCCACCGGCTGCTAGCGTTCTCGCGGCGCCAGTCGCTGGACCGGCGCCCGACCGACCCCAACCAATTGGTGGCGTCGCTGGAAGACCTGTTCCGCCGCACCAAGGGCGCGCACATCACGCTCAAGGTGCAACTGGGCAACGATATCTGGCCGGTGAACACCGACGCCAGCCAGCTCGAAAATGCCCTGCTCAACCTGGTGATCAACGCCCGCGACGCCATGCCCGATGGCGGCGAATTGCTGATCGAAACCGCCAACAGCTACCTGGACGGCACCGACATCACCACCCTGGAACCGGTCAAGGCCGGCGACTACGTGATGCTCGGCGTGTGCGACAACGGCACCGGCATGGCGCCGAAAATCCTCGCCAAGGCCTTCGACCCGTTCTTCACCACCAAGCCCATCGGCCAGGGCACCGGCCTGGGTCTGTCGATGATCTACGGGTTTGCCCAGCAATCGGGCGGCCATGTGACCATCCAGAGCGAGCCGGGCCAGGGCACCTGCGTGCGCCTGTACCTGCCGCGCCTGCATGGCACGTCGCTGGAAAGCACCCTGGCGCCGCACTCGGCCGAGGCGCCCCTGGCGCTGGCGGGTGAGGCTGTGGTGGTGGTCGAGGACGACCCGGCGGTGCGCATGCTGGTGGTCAATGTCCTCGACGAACTGGGCTACACCGCGCACCAGGCAGCGGATGCCCGCGCGGCCTTGCCGCTGCTGGAGTCGGACCTGCGCGTGGACTTGCTGGTCACCGATGTCGGCCTGCCGGGCATGAATGGCCGGCAATTGGCGGAGATCGCCCGCCAGCATCGCCCGGGCCTGCGCGTGTTGTTCATGACCGGCTACGCCGAAAAGGCCGCCGAGCGCCAGGGCTTCCTGGAGGATGGCATGGACATGGTTGCCAAGCCGTTTTCCATCGACCTGCTGGCGACCAAAATCCGCAGCATGATCAGCGTCGACCCATGAGTTCAGGCATAATCGCGCGCCGTCGCACACCTGGTAGAGATCAATGAAAGCCCAAGCCCGTCATATCCTGGTGAAAACCAGCGAAGAAGCCGAACAACTCAAGCAGCGCATTGCCAAGGGCGAAGCCTTTGATGTGCTGGCCAAGAAGTACTCCACCTGCCCGTCCGGCAAGCGCGGCGGCGATCTGGGTGAAGTGCGGCCAGGGCAGATGGTGGGGGCGATTGATGCGGTGATCTTCAAGAAGCCGGTGAAAGTGGTGCACGGGCCGATCAAGAGCAAGTTCGGTTATCACTTGGTGCAAGTGTTCTACCGCGATTGATCAACACCCCCTGTAGGCGCCGGCTTGCCGGCGCCTAAAGGGGCGGTGTCAGGCTCGGGGGATGAGTGCGCCGGGCACCTGGATGACCCGGCTTGCCAACCGATGCCCGGCCAATGCCGCCTGCTGCGGCGAGCCGCCCTTGAGCCGACTGGCCAGATACGCCGCACTGAACGAATCCCCCGCCGCCGTGGTGTCTACCACGTTCTCGACCTTCAGCGCCGGCACGTCAAAGCGCTCGTCGTTGCAGCGGATCAGGCAGTCATCGGCGCCCCGCTTGAGCACCACTTCGTCAATGGCCGGATACGCCGCGAACACCTGCTCGCTGTCGGCATACCCAAACAACGCACGCTCGTCATCCTCGGTGAGCAAGGCGATATCCACCTCGGCCAACACCGTGCGATACGCGGCACGCGCTGCCTCGACACTGGCCCACAGGCGCGGCCGATAGTTGTTGTCGAACACCACCTTGCCGCCTCGTCGACGGGTTTCGATCAGGGTTTGCAGTAAGCGCCCACGGCCAATCTCGCCCAGCACTGCCAGGGTAATACCGCTGAAGTACACCACGTTGTAGTCCGGCAAGGCGGCCAGGATCGGTTCGGCAGCAGGCGTGGTGAAGCAGTCGCGCACGGCGGCTTCGTTGCGCCAGTACAGGAATTTGCGCTCGCCCTTGGCGTCGGTCTGGATGCAATACAAGCCCGGCAAACGTCCGGCCAGGCGCTGGACCATGCCCAGGCCCAGGCCTTCTTCTGTCCATTGCTGGCACATGGCGTCGCTGAAACTGTCGTCGCCCAGGGCGGTGACGTAGTCGACGCTGCCGGTGTCGCCCAGTTCGCGGCGCAGGTACACCGCCGCGTTCAGGGTATCGCCGCCGAAGCTCTGGTGCAGGCTGCCGTCGGCGCGGTGTTGCAGTTCGATCATGCATTCGCCAATGAGGGCGATGCGGGGTTGGGTGGTCATGGCGGGTTCTCGGGTGGGGCTGATGGCCCCTTCGCGAGCAAGCCCGCTCCCACATTTGGATCTGTGAATATATTCAAAATGTGGGAGCGGGCTTGCTCGCGAAGGGAGCGACTGGGTCTAGAAGCAGGTATGCAGGCTCTCAACCACCTGCAACTGCTCATCCACCAGGCAACCAACCTGCCATTTATCGAAGGTCAGGCATGGGTGGGAAGTGCCGAACGAAATGATGTCGCCAATGCGCAGCTCAACCCCCGGCGCCACGGTCATGAACGCGTGTTGGTCCATCACGGCGGTGACCTTGCACGCGCCCACGTCATCGCCTTCTGCCGGCACCATACCGGCCTTGTAACGTTTGAGTGGCACCGGCAGGCCAGCGTCGTAGGCCACATCGCGCTTGCCCAGGGCGATCACCGCAAAACCCGGCTCGGGCAACGATTGCACGTGGGCCCAGACTTCCAGGGCTGGGCGCAGGCCTTCGCTGAGGTCGCTGCGGCGGTCGAGCACGCAGCATTGCGCTTCTTTGTAGATACCATGGTCATGGGCCACGTAGCTGCCGGGGCGCAGCACGCTGAGGAAGCGACCGGCAGCATTTTGTGCTTCGAACGACTCGGCGATCAGGTCGTACCAGGCCGAGCCCGAGGCGGTAACGATGGGCTTGGGCAGGTCGAAAGAGCCGTTGTTCTGCAGGTCCACCGCCAGGCGCACTAGGCTGGCGGCGAAGTCGCGAATGCCGCTGATGGCGTGTTCACCGTGGATCACCCCTTCATAGCCTTCGATACCGGTGAGGGCCAGGGCCGGCTGGGCCTTGATCGCCTTGGCCAGCTCGCGCACTTCCTGCTCGCTGCGGCACCCGCAACGGCCACCGACCACACCGTATTCGATCATCACGTTCAGGCGCAGGCCACGAGCGGCGAAGAACAGGCCCAGGTCGGCGACGTTATCCGGGTGATCGACCATGCAGTGGAAGTCGAAATCCTTGTCGGCCAGCAGGTCAGCGATCAGCGCCATGTTCGGCGCGCCCACCAACTGGTTGGCCATCAACACACGGCGCACACCACCGGCGTAGGCGGCGCGGGTCTGCACCGCGTTGGCCAGGGTGATGCCCCAGGCGCCCTGGGCGATCTGGCGCTGGAACAGCGCCGGCATCATGCTGGTCTTGCCGTGGGGCGCCAGTTCGGCGCCGCTCTTGCTGACAAAGTCCTGCATCCACCGGATGTTGTGTTCCAGAGCGTCGCGGTGCAGCACCAGGGCCGGCAGGCTGACGTCGCGGACCAGGTGGGCACCGACAGCGGCGGCGCCTTTTTCAACGGCGTTGAGGGCAGACATGGAAACTCCTATTCGTTAATGCGCCGGGCCAGGTTGTTGGCGCTTTCGATCAATACCCGGCGATAGTCGTTGTAGTTTTTGATCGCATCGGCGCGCGGCGCCACGATGCACAGGGTCGCAATGCTGATGCCTTGCGCGTCCCGCACCGGGGCGGCAAAGCAATGGGTAAAGGTGTCGGCCACACTGTCGAAGGAGAAGAAACCATCAAGGGTGGCCTGGCGGATTTGCGCCAGGAAGGTGTCCAGCGCCAGGCGCTGGCCGTCTGGCAGGATGAAGTCATCGTGGTCGATCAGGTCGACGATCTGCTGGTCGCTCAAATGCCCCAGCAACAGACGCCCGGAAGCCGTCCACGGGATTGGCGCGTTTTCGCCGATGTCCGAGGAAATGCGGAAATGCCGCTCGCCCTCGCGCATCAGCGCCACCGTGTATTTGCGCCCGTTGAGCAGGCACATCTGCGCGGTTTCGTGAGTCTGGCTGACGATCTCCTGCAAGGCGTGGTCGGCCTCGCGGGTCAGGTCGAAATGGCGCAGGTGCGCCTGGCCCAGGAAGTACAGCTGGCGGCCGAGGTAGACGTGACCGTCCTTGCCCACCGTCTCCAGGATGCGCCGCTCAAGCAGCGACGCAACCAGTTCGTAGACGGTGGACTTGGGGCTGCCGATGCCGCTGGCAATATCATTCGGGCGCAGGGGCTGGCCGATTTCCTTGAGGAAATCGAGGATATCGAATGCACGGTCCAGGCCTTTGGCGCGGCGTTTGATGGTGTCTTCGGTCATGGCAGTTTTCGGTCCGGTCAGAATGTTGCTATCAACACAAATCCCCTGTGGGAGCGGGCTTGCTCGCGAATGCAGTGGATCAGTTACAGGTGCGTTTAATGACACACCGCATTCGCGAGCAAGCCCGCTCCCACATTTGATCAGCTTTGGGCTTCAGATCCGGGCATTTAGCCTTTTTTCTTGTACGCCACGCAATCGATCTCCACCTTGCAATCAACCATCATGTTGGCCTGCACACAGGCGCGCGCCGGGGCGTGTTCCGGGGTGAAGTATTCGCCGAACACCTTGTTGAAGCTCCAGAAGTCACGCGGGTCTTCCAACCATACACCGACGCGCACCACGTCTTTGAGCTCGTAGCCGGCCTCTTCGAGGATCGCCACTACGTTGCGCATGGTCTGCCGGGTTTGCTCGATGATCCCGCCGGTGATGATTTCGCCGTCCACCGCAGGCACTTGGCCTGAGACGTACAGCCAACCGTCCGCTTCCACGGCGCGGGCGAAAGGACGAGGCTGGCCGCCACCGGCAGTGCTGCCGGCACCGTAACGAGTGATGCTCATAAAAATATGCTCCTGATTAAAAACGAATGTTCTTGAGAAATTCCGCCAGGCGCGGCGATTGCGGGCGTTCGAAGATGTCCTTCGACGTGCCCTGCTCTTCAATGTGGCCCTGGTTCATGAAAACGATCTTGTCCGAGACTTCATAGGCAAAACGCATTTCGTGGGTGACCAGCAACATGGTCATGCCCTCCTCCGCCAGGCCCTTGATCACGCTGAGCACTTCGCCCACCAGCTCCGGGTCGAGGGCCGAGGTGACTTCGTCGAACAGCATCAGGCTGGGGTTCATGGCAATCGCACGGGCAATCGCCACGCGCTGTTGCTGGCCGCCGGACAACTGGCCGGGAAAGTGATTGCGACGCTCCAGCAACCCGACGCGGTCCAGCCACTTTTCCGCCAGGGCGACGGCCTCGTCCTTGCCCATCTTCTTGACCTTGAGCAGGCCGAGGGTGACGTTCTGCAACGCGGTCAAATGCGGGAACAGGTTGAACTGCTGGAACGCCATGCCGGTCATGGCGCGATGCTGGGCAATCACACGCTCGGGGTGACGCACGCGCTTGCCAGCGATTTCGCTGTAGCCGATGGACTCGCCATCCAGGGTGATCTGCCCGCCCTGGAATTCTTCCAGCAGGTTGACGCAGCGCAACAGCGTGGTCTTGCCCGAGCCGCTGGAGCCGATCAAGGTCACCACGTTGCCGCGCTGCATGGACAGGTCGACGCCCTTGAGCACTTCCACCTGGCCGTATTGTTTGCGAAGGCCGCGAATATTCAGCAGCGGTGGGTTGGTTTGAGGTTGGTTCATGGCAAGGCCACCCGCTTTTCAATGTAGCGCCCGAATAACTCGATGGCGTAGTTGATGACAAAGAACAGAAACCCGGCGAACAGGTAGAACTCCAGGGTCATGAAGGTGCGCGCGATCACTTGCTGGGTGCTCAACAGCAACTCGGCCACGCCGATCACCGAGAGCAAGGTCGAGGCCTTGACGATTTCCGTGGAGGAATTGACCCAGGTCGGCAGGATCTGGCGCAGCGCCTGGGGCAGCAGCACGTAGCCCAGGGACTGGTAGAACGTCAGGCCGATCGCCTTGCCCGCTTCCAGTTGCCCACGGGGAATGGCCTGCAGCGCACCGCGCACGATCTCCGACACGTGAGAGCCGCAGAACAGCGTCAGCCCGACCGCGCCGGCCTGGAACGCGGTGATCTGCCAACCGAGCGCCGGCAGCATGTAGAAACACGCCAGCACCAGCACAAACACCGGCGTGCCACGGATCAGGTCGACGTACAAGCGGAACGGCGCACGCATCCAGAACTTGCCGTAGGTGAGGATCAACCCGGCGACGATGCCGATCAGGGTGCCAAAGATAATCGCCAGCGCTGACACATAAACGCTGGCTTGAAAGCCCGCCCAGAGGGTATCCCGGGCGATCCACAACTCATGCAACCAACTGGGGGATTCGTACATGGAAACCTTCCTTAACGACGGATCGCCAGACGCTGTTCCAGGTAACGGAGCAGCATGGCAATGAGGTAACAGGCGGCCACGTAGAGCGCGGTCGTGACCAGCCAGGTTTCAATCACCCGGTAGCTTTCGACGTTGATCTTGCGGGCGTAGTAGGTCAGCTCCGGCACCGCGATGGCCGCGGCGAGCGAGGTGTCCTTGAACAGCGAAATGAAGTTGTTCGAGAGCGCGGGCAACACGTTGCGCAACATCACCGGCACGGTGATATACGCACGGATACGCCACTCGCCCAAACCGATCGCCAACCCGGCTTCACGCAAGCCCTTGGGAATGTTCAACAGCCCGGCGCGGAATACTTCGGTCAGGTAGGCACCGGCGTACAACGACAAGGTGATGATGAACGACGGGATCTTGTCCAGGCGGATACCCAGGCTGGGCAAGGCGAAGTAGATCAACAGGATCAACACGAGGATCGGTGTATTGCGGATCACCGTCACATACACCGAAGCCAGCACGCGCAATGCCTTGTGTTTCGACAGCATGGCAAATGCCATCATCAAACCGATTACGCAGCCAATCGCAATCGACAGCAGCGCCAGCTCAAGGCCCAGGCCGAGCCCCGCCAGCAAGCTGGGGAAGTCGCGCCACACGGCGGCAAAGTTCAACTGATAGTTCATGGTCAGCAGTACCTGATTGGGGCGCCGTCAGCGACGCCCCAGGTTTTCGATTTACTTGAACTCAACCGGGAAGCCGATCGCAGGTTCCGGCAGGTCCACACCGAACCATTGTTTGAACGAGGCCTTGTAGGTCGGGAACTCCACACCGGTCATGGCTTCATGCAGCGCGGTGTTGACGAAGTTCAGCCAGTCCTGGTCGCCACGCTTGACGGCGCACGCGTAGGTTTGCGGGCTCCAGGCGTAAGTCGGGCTGCGGTAGCGGCCTGGGTTCTGCACCATCAGGTACTTGACCGAGGACTGGTCGGTGGCGGCGGCATCGGCGCGACCGGAGTTCACGGCCTGGTACATCAGGTCGACGCTGTCGTACTGGTCGACCTTGGCCTTGGGCAAGGCCTGGTGCACCAGCTCTTCGGCGTAGACGTTCTGCAGCACGGCCACGGTAACGCCGTCGCCGGCAGCCTGCAGGTCTTCGATTTCTTTGTACTTGCTATTGTTCGGCAGCAGCAGGCCCACGCCTTCGCGGTAGTACGGCAGGGTGAAGGCCACTTGCTGCGCACGGCTGGCGGTGACGGTGATGAACTGGCAACTCATGTCGACCTTGTCGGTCAGCAGGTTGGGAATTCGCGCATCAGACGACTGCACCACAAACTCAACCTTGCTCGGGTCGTTGAACAACCCTTTGGCCACGATACGGCCGATGTCGATATCAAACCCCTGCAACTTGCCATCCGCTCCCTGGAAGTGCCACGGCGCATTGGTACTGCCTGTACCCACGATCAGGTGCCCACGCTTGAGCACATCATCGAGCTTGCTGTCCGCCGCGTGCACTACGCTTGCGAGGGAAGCCGATGCGGCGAAGAGAAAAACACACGCTTTAAACACGGAAGGTCGGTGATGCATGACAAGCACTCCAGGAGTTGTGTATTCCGCTATACCGGAACTTAGTATGTAACAACGGAATAGACAGCAGAAAGTGTGCCACACGCAGTAACAAAAAAACACGTCATGACTAAATGGGTTGTAAATCAGTAAGATAGAACATGATGCCGAGTACGGCGTTACGCCAGCACTTGAAAGCACTTTGCTACCCAACGCCCCACACAGCGGTGACAGGCCCCAGTTGCGTGCGCCACAACAGCGTTACCGCGCACCGTTGCAGTGCGCCTGGCGCGTGGAAAAATCCCCACGCTGGGCTAGCCTTGGCACATTCATTCCGACAAGGACTCCGCCCTGATGAAGTTCCGCCTCACCCTGGTCTTGCTTTCCTTTCTGGTGGCCGGCAGTGCTTGGGCCAGTAACGACCGCCGCGAATGCAAGGAAGAACTGCGCAAGCTCAACGCAGCCCTGAGCACCAACTACACCAGCCAGAACCACCACGGCTACCGCCAGGCGAAGGCCTCAAGGGACAACCTTGAATACAAGAAATGCGCGAGCCAGGCGCGCAAGGCGCGAGAACGCGTGGAGCGCAAGGGCGACCTGTGAACATTGACAGTAGACCCGGACAATTTCCCGCCTTAGCGTGAGCTAAGCCTGGAGGGAAATGTCGATGAACTACGTGAATGCGGTGATTGCAGACAAGGCTGCGTTTGAGCGCGAACTGAAGACGAACCAGCCCGCCTTTGTGGTGTTCATGTCACATGACTGCGCGGCGTGCAGTGACGCGATGCCGCGATTCATGCGAATCAGCGAGCGCTACAAGGACCACGTCAAGATCTTGATTCTTGAGTGTCTCGACACCCCACCGCATCCAAGTGTCGACCGTATCCCGATGCTGCTGATCTACCATCACCAGAGACTGCTCGAAGCCCTTCCCGGTCTTGGCGAGCAAGCGCTGGAAAGCGCCTTCGAGCAGTACGCCCACCTACCCACCGTCACGCTTGGGGCAAAGGCGCCAGGCAAACCTGCGTCACCCGGCGCTCCTCCACCGCCGCCACCGTCAGGCGCCAGCCCTCATGCTCCAGGCTATCGCCCACCACTGGGAGGCGGTCGAGCAGGCTCATCACCAGGCCGGCGAGCGTCTGGTAATCCTCGGTCGCAACAGCCTTGAAACCGGTGCGCTGGCGAATCTGCGTGAGGTTCAAGGCGCCATTGGCGCGGAAGCCATCGCCCTCTTCGACGATATCCGGCCCCTCGATTTCGCTCGCGTCCGGCAACTCGCCGGCGATGGATTCAAGAATGTCGGTCATGCTCAACACCCCCATGAAGTCACCGAATTCGTTGATCACGAACGCAATGTGGGTCGACTCCTGGCGCATCTGCTCCAAGGCATTGAGGATCGAAAAACTCTCCAGCAGGTTAATTGCGCGGCGTGCCAGGTGCTCCAGGTTCGGCTCGTTGCCGGCCAGGTATTCCTTGAGCAATTCCTTCTTGTGCACGAAGCCCAGGGGCTCATCGACTGCACCGTCGCGGATCAACGGCAGCCGCGAATAGGACGAGTGCATCAGTTTCAGGCGAATACTGTCGGGATCGTCCGCCAGATCGATGCAGTCCACCTTGGCCCGCGGCGTCATCAGCGTGCGGATCGGCCGTTCGGCCAGTTGCAGCACACCGCTGATCATCACGCGTTCACGTCGATCGAACAGCGGGCCCTGTGCCGCATCCGGTTCACCCAGCAGATCGGCGACGTCTTCGCCCACTTCTTCCACTGCCAGGCTGCGGCCGCCAAGCAAACGCATCACCGCGTGGGCGGTACGCTCACGCACTGGCAACACGCCTTGCGCCGACTTCTTGCGACGTGAACGGGCGATCTGGTTGAACACTTCGATCAGGATCGAGAAACCAATGGCCGCGTACAGGTAACCCTTTGGAATATGGAAGCCCAGGCCTTCGGCGGTCAGGGCGAAACCGATCATCATCAAGAAACCCAGGCACAGCATGATAACGGTCGGGTGGGCATTGACGAAGCGGGTCAGCGGCTTGCTCGCCACGATCATCAGGCCGATGGACACGATCACCGCGATCATCATCACCGCCAGCTCATCGACCATGCCCACGGCGGTGATCACCGCGTCGAGGGAAAACACCGCGTCAAGCACCACGATCTGCGCCACGATCGGCCAGAACATCGCGTAGGCCACATTGCCCGTGCGCTGGGCCACATGCCCTTCGAGGCGCTCATGCAATTCCATGGTGGCCTTGAACAGCAGGAACACACCACCAAACAGCATGATCAGGTCACGACCGGAGAAACTCTTGTCGAACACCTCGAACAGCGGCTGGGTGAGGGTCACCAGCCAGGAAATACTCGCCAACAGGCCCAGGCGCATCAGCAACGCCAGGGACAGGCCAATCAAGCGCGCACGGTCACGCTGTTCCGGCGGCAGCTTGTCCGCCAGGATCGCGATAAACACCAGGTTGTCGATACCCAGTACCAGTTCCAACACAATCAAGGTCAACAGGCCGAGCCAGGCCGTTGGATCCGCTAACCATTCCATTTATAGAGTCTCTTGGGTCGATGTTCAGAATGCCGGACACGGCGAGGCGCGGTCAGTGGACCGGGACAAGGCTGGCAGTCGGAATACGGGGTGCTTCAACGGGAACAGCGGCAGCGGATGTCTTGGGGAAAGACGACTGGGAGGCTCCGAGAGGGTGTTCATGCAAATCCTGAAATGACAAAAGGACTTGAATCGTACAGTCGAAACGGAAATCTCCCACAACGCAAAACTATTACAAGATCTGTAAAACACGCTCGGCAAATACGATCATATGATCACCCAATGAACTTTATATCATGAAAAACCCATCAAGAGCCGTGCCACCCATGCCGAAAATATCGCTGAAACACCCAAAAAACGCCTATTTCTGAGTTTTTCGCGAAAGCATTTGACCGATCAGATTTTCATTTGATAAACATATGATCAGCACAAGGCAATGAATGAACGACTGACTACAACAATAAATGGGGTGCTCATCATGAAACTTGCTACGACCTTCGCCGCCGCTGCGGCCCTCTCCCTCCTCGCCAGCAGCATCGCCCTGGCCGCCGACGGCAAGACCTACAAAGTCGGTGCCGCGGTCTATGGCCTCAAGGGCCAATTCATGCAGAACTGGGTGCGCGAGCTCAAGGAGCACCCCGCCGTGAAGGACGGCACCGTGCAGCTGACCGTGTTCGACGGCAACTACGACGCACTGACCCAGAACAACCAGATCGAAAACATGGTGACGCAGCACTACGACGCCATCCTGTTTGTGCCCATCGACACCAAGGCCGGCGTGGGCACGGTGAAACAGGCCATGAGCAATGACGTGGTGGTGATCGCCTCCAACACCAAGGTCGCCGATGCCTCCGTACCCTACGTGGGCAACGACGACGTGGAAGGTGGGCGCCTGCAAGCCCAGGCCATGGTCGACAAGCTCAACGGCAAGGGCAATGTGGTGATCATCCAGGGCCCGATTGGCCAGTCGGCGCAGATCGACCGAGAAAAAGGCGAGCTGGAAGTGCTGGGCAAGCACCCGGACATCAAGATCATCGAGAAAAAGACCGCCAACTGGGACCGCGCCCAAGCCTTGGCGCTCACCGAAGACTGGCTGAACGCCCACCCCAAAGGCATCAATGGTGTCATCGCGCAGAACGACGACATGGCCCTCGGCGCGGTACAGGCGCTGAAATCCCACGGCCTGACCTCCAAGGACGTGCCGGTCACGTCCATCGACGGTATGCCGGATGCAATCCAGGCCGCCAAGAAAGACGAAGTGACCACCTTCCTGCAGGATGCGCAGGCCCAGTCCCAAGGTGCGCTGGACGTGGCCCTGCGCACCCTGGCCGGCAGCGACTACAAACCTCGCTCGGTGATTTGGGAGCGGTATGCCAAGGACGTGAAATGGGGGGACGGCAGCGCGAAGAACTACATCCTGCCGTGGGTGCCCGTGACCAACGCCAACGCCGATGCGCTGTACAAGCAAGTCAGCGGCGCCAAGTAACCCGTCGTCGGTTGATCGCTCCTCATGCGGGAGCGATCCGTTCATCTTTGTTGTGAGGCCTGCCATGTCCACTGTCACCGAACGCCCGCAAGACCAGCTGCTGCCCGTCATCCCGAAAACCATGCAGGCCGTGGTCTGCCATGGCCCGGAAGACTACCGACTGGAAACCGTCGATGTACCCACTCCCGGCCCCGAAGAAATCCTCACCAAGGTCGAGCTGTGCGGGATCTGCATGGGCGACATCAAGACGTATCGCGGCGCCCCCTCGTTCTGGGGCGATGCCGAGCAGCCACGCTATGTGAAACCACCGATGATCCCCGGCCATGAGTTCGTGTGCCGCGTGGTCGCCCTGGGACCTGGCGCGGAAAAACGCGGCGTGAAGGTCGGCGACCGGGTCATTTCCGAGCAGATCGTGCCGTGCTGGGGCTGCCGCTTTTGCAACCACGGCCAGTACTGGATGTGCCAGAAACACGACCTGTATGGCTTCCAGAACAATGTGCAGGGCGCCATGGCCCAATACATGATCTTCACCAAGGAAGGCATCATCCATAAAGTGCCGGACTCCATCGCTCCGGACGAAGCCATCCTGATCGAACCGCTGGCTTGTTCGCTGCACGCCGCCGAGCGCGCCAATGTGGACTTTGACGACGTGGTGGTGGTCGCCGGTGCCGGCACCCTGGGCCTGGGCATCATCGGCGCAGTACGCATGCGCAACCCGAAGAAACTCATCGTGCTGGACATGAAGCCCGAGCGCAGCGCCCTCGCCCTGCGCATGGGCGCCGACGAAGTATGGAACCCGGCCGAAGTCGACGTGCTGGCGAAGATCCGCGAAATCACCGAGGGCTACGGCTGCGACATCTACATCGAAGCCACCGGCCATCACAAAGCCGTCAACCAAGGCCTGGCGATGCTGCGCAAGCTGGGGCGGTTCGTCGAGTTCAGCGTGTTCAATGACGAAGCCACGGTGGATTGGTCGATCATTGGCGACCGCAAGGAGCTGGATGTGCTCGGCTCGCACCTGGGACCCTATATGTATCCGCGCGCCATCGACTTTATCGGCAACCGCAAGATCGATATGCGCGACGTGGTCACCCACAAGTTCGCCCTGGCGGATTTCAAGGAAGCGTTCGCGGTGATGGAGCGTGGCGACAAATCCCTCAAGGTTGTGCTTGAGCCCTGACCTGCTGCCTGACCTGCTGGATGTACCGCGCGACTGCCGGCGCTTTCTCGAAGCGCCGGTAGATCAACGACAGCCAGGACGACGCGTCGCTGTCCTGGATCGCACGGTACACCACCCCCGGCAAGCTCACATGCCCAACCACCGACGCCGGCACCACCGCCACGCCCTGCCCCAATGACACCAGCGCCACCACCGCCACCAATCCACCCGGCTGCGGGCCCAGGCGCGGCGCAAAACCGCCTTGGGCGGCCACGTGCAGCGTGCCGCTGATTTGCTCCGGCAGGATGAAGGTCTCGTTTTGCAGGTGCTCGCAGTTGATGGCTTTCAACCCCAACAGCCACGAATCCTGCGGCAAGGCCAGCACAAACCCTTCACTGTCCAGGCGCACCGCCTCCACTCCCTCCGGCAAGGTCATGGGTGAACGGATATAGCCGATGTCGCAGCGCCCATCCGCCACCGCACCCGGCAATGTCGCCATGGCGCACTCGCGCACGTTCACGCTGACATCGGGAAACGCCTGGCAAAAACCCTGCATCTGCCGCTGCAGCACGCCGGAATACACCGCCGACGCCACGTAGCCCAACTCGATATGGCCGATCTCCCCGCGCCCGGCGCGCTGGGCATTGCGCTGGGCACATTCAAACTGGCGCACCGTTGCCTCCGCCTCGATCAGCAGCGCGGCCCCGGCCTCGGTGAGGCTGACTTCACGCTGCTGACGGATAAACAGGCGGGTACCCAGGCTGGCCTCCATGTCCTGGATCTGCCGACTCAAGGTCGGGGGTGCAATACCCAATTGCTCGGCGGCGCGGGTGAAGCTGCGTTGGCGGGCGACGGCGAGAAAGTAGCGAAAATGGCGAATTTCCATTTAAGGATTAGCTCAAAGGTAATGAAGTTGCGGCGCCAGGCTAACAAGAACACGAGGCAGCACGCTTATGCTGGAGCGACTAGAACAGTAGAGAGCGCTTGCGATGTCCGTCAACTGCATTTTCCCTATTGCCCCTGAGGTAATACCGTTATGACTCGCGTCAGCCCACGCCTTACCTTGCTGACCGCGTCCGGGGTCTGCTCGCTGATTGTGCTCGACACCAATATCGTCGCCGTCACCCTGCCGAGCATCGCCCGCGACCTCGGGGCGAACTTTGCCGATATCGAATGGGTGGTCAGCGCCTACATGCTGGCATTCGCCGCGCTGTTGCTGCCGGCCGGCAGCATTGCCGACCGGTTCGGGCGCAAGAAAACCCTGATCTGGGGGCTGGGCATTTTTATCCTGGCGTCATTGGGTTGCGGTGCTGCGCCGACTGCGCTGATCCTCGATATCGCCCGCGCCATCAAAGGCGTGGGTGCCGCGCTGTTGCTGACCTCGGCATTGGCATCCATCGGTCACACCTTCCACGATGACGTGGAGCGCGCCAAGGCCTGGGCCTTCTGGGGCGCATGCATGGGGGTGGCAATGACCGCCGCGCCGACGCTGGGTGGCCTGATCACGCAGTACCTGGGTTGGCGCTGGATCTTCTACCTCAACCTGCCGGTAGGCCTGGTGCTGATGGGCCTGGTGCTGCGCACGATTGCGGAGTCCCGCGATACCCAGTCCGCACGGCTTGATCCCTGGGGCAGCCTGGCCTTCAGCGCCAGCCTGCTGTGCTTGATCTGGGGTCTCATCGAGGCCAACCGGATCGGTTGGGATAACCCGCTGACCTATGCCCGCCTGTTGGGCGGCGCAGTGTTGCTGGGTGTGTTCGTCGGGGTTGAACGCGTGCAGCAACGGCCGATGGTCGACCTGCAATTGTTCCGGCACCCACGCTTTATCGGCGCGCTGCTGGGGATGTTTGCCTACGCCGGGTGTGCCCAGGTGATGATGACGCTGCTGCCGTTTTACCTGCAGAACGGCTTGGGGTTCTCCGCGATAGCCTCGGGCCTGGGCATGTTGCCGTTCGCCCTGACCATGCTGGTGTGTCCACGCATCGGCGCACGCCTGGCCACCCGCTTTGCCCCCGCAACGATGATGGCCACCGGGCTGACGCTGGTCGGCTGCGGTAACCTGTTGAGTGCCTGGGCGGTGAACACCGGCGGCTACCTGCCCTTCGCCCTGGCGATTGCCGTCACTGGCGCCGGTGCCGGCCTGCTCAACGGCGATACGCAGAAAAACATCATGGCCTGCGTGCCACGCGACCGCGCGGGGATGGCGTCAGGCATGAGCACGACCATGCGCTTCAGCGCGATCATGTTGGCGATTGGCGTGTACGGGGCGTTGTTGAGCAGTCACAGCGAGCAACTGCTGAGCGCGACAATCGATGCACAGTGGCAGGCACAGGTGGCGGGCATTGCTTCGCGGGTCGTGGCGGGCGATATGCCGGCAGCCATGGGCCTGTTGCCGGCGTCGGCACAGGCGCTGGTGCAGCCGCTGGCCCGGCAGGCGTTTGTGGGTGGGTTCAGCGGAGTGTTGTGGGTGGCGGGTTTGCTGGGATTACTCGGCGCGCTGGTGGTCGGTACGCTGATGCGCAACCCCATCCCGTCAGCGCCCGCCCTGACACCGCAAAACCTGTAGGAGCCGAGCTTCTACAGGTGATCAACTTGGGATCGGGGTTACCAGAACCGTTGCTGGGTCAACCGGCTCCACCAGGTCAGCAGCACCCGGTCCACCGAGCCACTGGCCGCCAGGCCCACGCGTTCCTGCAGGCTCTTGCGCTCGGCATAGTGCAGGTGGAACACCTCGGCGGTCTTGGCCTTGGTGGCCAGGTATTCGTCACTGGTCTGCAGCTCATCGACCAGTTGCTTGTCGAGGGCTGCAACACCCAGCCACACTTCTCCGGTCGCTACATCATCGATTGCCAACTGCGGGCGATAACGGGAAACGAAGTTCTTGAACAACTGGTGAGTGATGTCCAGGTCTTCCTGGAACTTCTCGCGACCCTTCTCGGTGTTCTCGCCAAACACTGTGAGGGTGCGCTTGTACTCGCCGGCGGTCAGGACTTCGAAGTCGATATCATGCTTTTTCAGCAGGCGGTTGACGTTGGGCAGTTGTGCCACCACGCCAATCGAACCAAGGATGGCAAACGGCGCGCTGATGATCTTCTCGCCAATGCACGCCATCATGTAGCCGCCGCTGGCAGCGACCTTGTCGATACACACGGTCAGCGGCACGCCTGCCTGGCGGATACGCGCCAGTTGCGAGGACGCCAGGCCATAGCTGTGGACCATGCCGCCGCCACTTTCCAGGCGCAGCACCACTTCATCCTTCGGGGTCGCCAGGCTCAGCAGCGCGGTGATTTCGTGGCGCAGGCTTTCAGTGGCCGAGGCCTTGATGTCACCGTCGAAATCCAGCACGAACACCCGTGGCTTGGCCTCGGCTTTCTGCTTGCCCTTCTTCTTTTCAGCCTTGCCTTCGGACTTGCGCAGGGCCTTGAGTTGGTCCTTGTCGAGCAGGCTCGATTCCAGGCGCTCACGCAGGCCTTTGTAGAAGTCATTGAGCTTGCTGACCTGCAGCTGGCCGGCAGATTTGCGACGACCTTTGCTGCGCAGTGCCGCGAAGCTGATCAGTACCACCAGAATAGCGACTACCAGGGTGACGGTCTTCGCCAGAAAGCTCGCGTATTCGGCCAGAAAATCCATAGTTCTCCTTACAAGTGCGGTGCGCCAGGCGCGGATGGCCCAAGCATACCGACGGCATCGCGTTCGGGCCAGTGATCAAACGGCCAGCAACGATCGGCTCCAACGAGCTTTTAAAACAAGCGTATGTTTTTTCATTGACAGCTCGCAGGCATCCTCATAACCTCGCCAGACTTTCAACGTACCGGGAAAACGGACGTGGGCAGCATCTATCTGATTCGACATGGCCAGGCCTCCTTCGGTGCAGACGACTACGACGTCCTGTCGCCCGTCGGCGTGGAGCAGGCGCAAGTGCTCGGCCGCCACCTGGCGGACATGGGCCTGGTGTTCGACCGCTGCGTGGCCGGCGACCTGCGCCGCCAGCAGCACACCGCCACCGCCGCCTTCGATCAGTACAGCACCCTCGGCCTGCCGGTACCGGCGCTGGAAATCGACAGCGCCTTCAACGAATTCGATGCCGACGCGATCATTCGCGCCCTGCTCCCCGACTTGCTCACCACCGAACCCGAAGCCCTGGAGATCCTGCGCAATGCCGCGCAGAACCGCAGCGAATTCCAGCGCATCTTCGCCTTGATCATCGAGCGCTGGCTGGCCGGCACCTATGACCCGCCGGGGCTGGAGAGCTGGCTGGGCTTTGTGGAGCGCGTGCAGGGTGGCTTGCAACGCATTCTTGAAGCGGCGGACAACGCGCAGAAGATCGCGGTGTTCACCTCCGGCGGGACTATCACCGCCCTGCTTCACCTGATCACCCGAATGCCCGCCGCCCAGGCCTTCGAGCTGAACTGGCAAATTGTTAACACTTCGCTCAACCAACTGAAATTCCGTGGTCGCGAGGTGGCACTGGCTTCCTTCAACAGTCATACCCACTTGCAACTGTTGAAGGCGCCGCAACTCATCACGTTCCGATGAGCGGCGGCCAACCGTGACCCCAAGGTCACTGGACTCTACCCTAAAGGATCGAAACCATGACTGACGTAGCCAAAGCTGTAGAAGCAATGAAAGCCAAATTCAACCCAGCCGCCGCTGACGGCCTGGACCTAGTGTTCGGTTTCCGTATCGACGACACCCAGAACTTCTCGCTGGTGGTCAAGGACAACACCTGCGAACTGCTGGAAGGCGAAAACCCTGACGCCCAAGTGACCCTGGTCACCGACGGCGAAACCATGGAAGGCATCGTCAGCGGCGACACCGACGGCATGCAGGCCTTCATGAGCGGCAAGCTGCGCACCGAAGGCGACATGATGCTGGCCATGAAACTGAGCGAGCTGTTCCCGGCCTGATAAGGCTGCGCTCAAAAAAATCCCGCCTTTCGGCGGGATTTTTCGTTCAGCCAACCTCCCGGTCAGCGGGTGTTGGCGTCATCCATTTCTTCGAACGTGTCCATGTACGCAGGGTCATTACCATCGTTTTCACGAATCACACGCCCTTCATACTCGGCGGTGATTTCACCGGTATTGACGTCAAGCCCAACCACGATCACCAGCTTGTATTTGCCCACTTGCAAGTACATGTCATAGAGGTCCCGGGGTTCATCGGGCAGCATAAAAAAGCTGTAGCTGTAACGTACGCGCTTGGTTAACACGGGCCACTGTGCTTCAAACGCGCGGGGATCGAAGGATGGGAGCACATCGCCGATTCCACGCAGCGCGGCCTCGACCAGTTGGTCATTGTCCTTGGCTTTGAAGACCACCGGATGAGTGCGAGTCATCGACCGCATCGGGTTGGGTACAATATCCGTTTCAAGGCGGTACATGCCGCTGCTGAACCATTTTGTTGCATCGAAGGTGTCGTCACCTTTCTCGCATTCGCGGCAATGCATCATCAGCGGCGCCGCAGCGCTTTCTCGGGAATACAGTGAAGTGATCAACACGCCGCAGGTGATCAGCAGTGCCCCCAATAGGCCTGCACTGCCAACCCGCGCGAAAACATTCGCCATCGTCTACATCCTTATCTGAAGGGGTGGCGAATTTACCTGATGCAGACCTTTCGGTGGCGGGATTTTTTTGCCTGCCATTTCGCAAGCCATGGAGTTTCAATGTGGGAGCTGGCTTGCCTGCGATAGCGGTGGACCCGACAACATTGATGCAGGCAGTGCCGACGCCATCCCAGGCAAGCCAGCTCCCACAGAAAAGCAGATCAGTGGCGCAGCTTAGATTTTCGGCTGCAGCAGCAACGCCACCAACGCACTCCACCCCGTCTGATGCGACGCCCCCAACCCACGCCCGGTTTCGCCATGGAAATACTCATGGAACAACACCAGGTCGCGACTGGCCGGGTCTGCTTCCAATTGCGCATAGCCCGACATCGACGGTCGCAGTCCATCTTCATCGCGCAAAAACAATCGCGTGAGACGTTGGCTGAGGCTGTCGGCCACTTCTTCAAGGGACGCCAGATAACCGCTGCCCGTCGGGTACTCCACCGAGAAGTTATCCGCGTAGTAGCGGTGAAACTCGCGCAGCGATTCGATCAGCATGTAGTTCACCGGCATCCACAGCGGCCCGCGCCAGTTGGAGTTGCCGCCGTACAGGCGCGAGTCGGATTCGCCCGGTTGGTAGCGCGCACACAGGGTGTTGCCATTCATCTTCAACGCCAGCGGCTGTTCGGCGAAGGCCTTGGACAAGGAGCGCACGCCATACGTCGACAAGAACTCGCTGTCGTCCAGCATGCGTCGCAACAAGTCCTTGGTGCGCTCGCCCCGCAACAAGGCCAGCAACAGGCGGTTGCCCTGCCCCGGTTCGTTCCAGCGTGACACCAGTTTGGCCAGGTCTGGCCGGTGCTCCATAAAGCCCATCAAGCGCTCGCGCAAACCTTCCAGGCCTTCATGCTCACGCTGTTCCAGCACCAGCACGGCAAACAGCGGCATCAGGCCAACCATCGAACGCAGGCGCACCGGTTCATTCTGGCCGTCGGGGCGGTGCAGCACGTCGTAGAAGAACAGGTCCTGCTCATCCCACAGACCTTCGGCGCTGTCGTCGACGCGGTTGATGGCGCCAGCGATGTACAGGAAATGCTCGAAAAACTTCACCGCGATATCCACGTACACCACGTTGCGCTTGGCCAGCTCCAGGCCGATGCGCATCAAGTCCAGCGCATAGGCGGCGACCCAGGCGGTGCCGTCGGCCTGGTCCAGCTGATAACCCGTCGGCAGCGTGGCCGAACGGTCAAACAAGGCGATATTGTCCAGCCCCAGGAACCCGCCCTGGAACAGGTTGCGGCCCTCGGCGTCCTTGCGGTTGACCCACCAGGAAAAATTCAGCAGGAGCTTGTGGAAAATCCGCTCAAGGAAATCCATATCGCCTACGCCGGTCAGTGCCTTGTCCTGCTGATAAACGCGCCAACTGGCCCACGCATGCACCGGTGGGTTGGCGTCGTCGAAGCGCCACTCATACGCCGGTAACTGGCCGTTGGGGTGCATGAAGCGATCCTTCACCAGCAACAGCAGTTGTTGCTTGGCATACCCTGGGTCGATCAGCGCCATGGCCACGGCCTGGAAGCCCTGGTCCCAGGAGGCATACCACGGGTATTCCCAAGTGTCGGGCATGGAAAGGATGTCGAAATTCGACAGGTGCCGCCAATGGGTATTGCGGATATGCAGGCGCTCGGGCGGTGGCACGGGTTGGGCCGGGTCGCCGTCGAGCCATTGGTTGACGTCGAAATAGTACAACTGCTTGGACCACAACAACCCGGCCAGCGCTTGGCGTTGCACATTGCGCGCATCGTCATCGTGGATGTCGTGTTGCAAGGCCGCGTAGAAGTCATCGGCCTCCTGGCGGCGCGCCTCGAACAGCTTGCGGGCATTGACCTGCGGCGCGTCGACGGGCGCAAAGCGCAGGTAGAGGGTTTTGCTTTCCAGGCCTGCCAGTTCGACGATGAAACGCGCCGCGACTTTGGTACCACTGTCACGCCGAATGGCCGACTGAATACCCTCGACCACGTAATCGTTGATCCCGTCCTTGAACGGCCCCGGCGCCGGCTGCCCATCCAGGCGGGGAAAGTTGCTCTCGTTTTCGCAGAACAGCCATTCCACCCCCTCCTGGCCCCAGGCGCTGAGGTAACGATCTGTGAGTTCAGGGTGGTGCGCCAGTACCTGTTCCCCGTCCAGCTTCAGTTGCGGCTTGGCCGCGTCAAAGCTCCAGCTCCAGTCATTGCGCGCCCATAGCTGGGGCATTACCTGCAAGCGGGTTGGCTGGTCGGAACGGTTATGCACGCTGACGCGCATGAAGAGGTCATCGGGTTGATGCTTGGCGTATTCGACGCTGACATCGCAGTAGCGGTTATCTTCGAAGACGCCGGTGTCGAGGATCTCGTACTCGGCATCGTCCAGGCCCCGGCGGGCGTTCTCGCTGATCAGGTCGGCGTAGGGAAAGGCGGCATGCGGGTATTTGTAGAGCATGCGCATGTAGGCATGGCTCGGTACACCGTCGACGAAAAAGTACAGTTCCTTGACGTCTTCACCGTGGTTGCCTTCGGCGTTATTGAGGCCGAACAGGCGTTCCTTGATGATCGCATCGCGCTCGTTCCACAGGGCCAGGCCCAGGCACCAGCGCTGCGCCTTGTCGCTGAAACCGGCCAGGCCATCTTCGCCCCAGCGATAGGCGCGGCTGCGCGCATGTTCATGGGGGAAGTAAGCCCAGGCATCGCCATCGGCGCTGTAGTCTTCACGCACCGTGCCCCATTGGCGTTCGCTTAAATAGGGGCCCCACTCGCGCCATCGCTCGGCATCCGGCAGCGCCAAACGTTGGCCTTCGGTTGTATCAAGTATTCGGGTGTCGGGGGTGGCCGTCATTGGGTCCTCCATCGCCTACCAGGTGAGAGGCAGTGTAGAGCCCAATGACGCCCGGGTGCACATGAAGACTTAGAAGATGGCGTAGGTGTAGTTGAAGATCAGGCGGGTTTGATCCTGGTCGGCGGTGCCGGTGTTCTTGCCGTGATAGGTGCCGGTACGCAAGGTGGTACCGAAGCCTTTCAGAGGACCGGCCTGCACCACGTAGTCCAGGCGGAAGTCGGCTTCGTTTTCTTTCTGGTCAGGGCCGCCGGCGACCTTCGACTTGATGTCCGAACCGTCCAGGTAAGCAACCGATGCCTTCAAGCCAGGAACGTAGGCCTTGAAGTCATACGAGTACTGGCCAAAGTTGACCTGCTCGCCCGCGCGGGAGAACTGGCCGACCACGGCGTCGGTGAACAGGTAGAAGTCGCTGCCGCCGGCACCTTGTGCGTGAGGGTCGGCCAGGCTGCCCTGGTTGACCCACACGAAGCCGCCGTCGTCACCCACGCCGATGTGGCCGAGCATCAGGCTGCTGCCACCCAACTGATAGGTGAAGGCCGCACTGTAGGTTTTGTTGTCCACTTCATTGGCGTGCTTGGCGTAGCCACCGTTGTTGTTGAACTGGTAGCCGCTCTCGCCATTCTTGCCGTCGCTGGAGCTGTCGAAGTAGCGCAGGTCGGTCTTGAACGACTGGTCATTGCCCAACGGCAGTACGTGGACCAGGCCGACGTAGTTCTGTTTGTAGAAGTCTTGCAGTTGGGCGTAGTAGTACTGCAACGTCAGGTTTTTCGCGACCACATTGTCGGAAGAACCAAACGGCTTGTAGTCCACCCCGCCGAATTTGAAGCTGTCGCTGTCGCGGGTTCCGCCTGCCACGCTCAAGCCTGTGGAGTTGCTGGAGGCACGGCCTTCGGCGCGGTTCAGCTCACCACCAGTGAAGGTGACATTGGGAATGTCATTCGAGGTCAGGATGCCGCCGTCGAAGGTCTGCGGTGCCACGCGGCTGTCGTTGGACACCAGGATCGGCAAGACCGGCGCCAAGCCGCCACCCACGTGCAACTCGGTCTGGGAGATGCGGAACTTCACATTGCCCGCCGCGCGACCGAAGGAATCGGCAGGCTCGGTGCCGTTGTTCTTGGTCGGGAAGAAGCTGTTGCCGTTGCCCGCCAAGCCTGGGCCCGCGGTGTGACCATCACCACCGTCCAGGCGCAGCGCACCGAAGGCCATGACGTCGAAACCAAGGCCAACCGTGCCCTGGGTGAACCCGGATTTGTAGTCAAAACGCAGCGCGGTGGCGGCTTCGCGCAGATCGTTGTTGGTCCCCGAGCGGTTGTCTGCGCTGTAGTACATGGTCCGCGAACTGACGGACGCATGACTGTCTTCAAGGAAACCGCTGTGACCATTGCCCGTGCCCAGAGAGCCGAGCCCGAAATCGTCAGCGAATGCGTGTTGTGCAAGAACGGCGGCGGTGATCGACAACGCCAGTGTAGAAATTTTCATTAACGACGGCCCCTAAACATTTTTTTATGTGCGTGATGTGCATAACGGCGTTTTCATCCTTGCAAACGTGACGATTCTTTCATGCCGACCGGGGCGGGTTCCGTGAAGAATTAGTTAGGAAAAACGCGTGAAAATGAAATTTCGCACAGGCCGTTTTTTGTCATCTTCACGTCATCTCATTCATTTGCAGAATGAAGTCCTGAAGAATCTTCGTTTGCCACTTGGCCTGGCGCTCAACAGAATCCAGGCAAAGGCTACCTTCATCGCCACAACCATCAGGAATTTTTCTATGCCTAGCACCGCACATGTCAGCCCAGACGAGATCCGCAAGGGCTTTTCCAAGGCCATGTCCGACATGTACCGGGATGAAGTTCCGCTGTATGGCGCGCTGATGGAGCTGGTGGCCGAGACCAATGCCCACGTGCTCGACACCCAACCGCAGCTGGCGCAACAGCTGCAACGCACCGGCGAAATCCAGCGCCTGGACATGGAACGCCACGGCGCGATCCGCCTGGGCACCGCCGCTGAGCTGGCGACCATCTGCCGCTTGTTCGCGGTGATGGGCATGCAGCCGGTGGGCTACTACGACCTGACCCCGGCCGGCGTGCCGGTGCACTCCACCGCCTTTCGCGCGGTGCACGAGCAGGCGCTGCAAACCAGTCCGTTTCGAGTATTCACCTCATTGCTGCGCCTGGAACTGATCGAAAACCCCGAGCTGCGCGCCTTCGCCGAAGCGGCGCTGGCCAAGCGTTCGATCTTCACCCCAGGCGCCTTGGCGCTGATCGAACAAGCGGAACAGCACGGCGGCCTCAATGCCCAGGACGCCGACGAGTTTATCCGCCAGGCCCTGGAAACCTTCCGCTGGCATCACACCGCCACCGTCACCGGCGCGCAGTACCAGCAACTGAGCGACCAGCACCGCCTGATCGCCGACGTGGTCGCCTTCAAAGGCCCGCACATCAACCACCTGACCCCGCGCACCCTGGACATCGACCAGGTCCAGGCCGCCATGCCCGGCAAGGGCATCACCCCCAAGGCCGTGATCGAAGGCCCGCCCCGCCGCCACTGCCCAATCCTGCTGCGCCAGACCAGCTTCAAAGCCCTCGACGAACCCATCGCCTTCACCGACGCCCAAGGCAGCCACAGCGCACGGTTTGGCGAAATCGAACAGCGCGGCGTCGCCCTCACCCCCAAGGGCCGCGCACTGTACGACCAACTCCTGAACGCCGCACGCGACGAACTCGGCGCCTTTCCCAATGAGGGCAACGCCGCACGTTATGTCGAATTGATGGAACAGCACTTCCAGGCCTTCCCGGATAACCACGCGCAGATGCGTGACCAGGGCCTGGCGTACTTCCGCTACTTCCCCACCGCGCAAGGTGTGGCAGCACGTGGCACAGCCGAGCAACCGCGCACACTGCAAGCACTGATCGCCGCGGGCCATATCGATGTGGAGCCGTTGGTGTATGAGGACTTCCTGCCGGTGAGTGCAGCGGGGATTTTCCAGTCGAACCTGGGGGATGCGGCGCAGAGTCACTACGCGGCGAACTCGAACCAGGCTGAGTTTGAAAAGGCACTGGGGCGCCAGACGATTGATGAATTGAAGCTGTATGGCGAGACGCAGCAGCGCTCTGTCGATGAATGCACGAGAACACTGCTGGCATGAAATGAAGTGCCCACCCGGCTCACCAGCGCAATCCTTGCGCCGCAAAAAGTCCCCAGAGCCGGGTGGGCGGTCGGCATGATAGGCAGTGGGAAGAATCCTGTCCCCCGGACAATTCTGAATAAATGTGTCCGCGCCCCGTAGGAACGCGGACGGTGGCCTACTCCAACTTCGCCACAATCTCGTCTTTGATCAACAAGCGTTTCTTCTTCAGCTTCTCCACCTCTTCATCGCCGGCGCTTGCCGATTCCGCCTTCAGCACTTCCTTGTCCGCGTCGTCGTACTGCGTGAGCAGCGAGTCCAGGCGTTTGTCATTGGCCCTGCGTTCGTGAACGACTTCCTTGCTCAACCCCAAGTCCTGATACAGGTCGTGTTTCACTGGCATGGCGTACCTCCGCAAGTTGATCAATGGCTTACGCCCTAGAAGCTAGACCATTGCGAGGGGTCTTGTCATGTCCGGGGTCAATAAGGCCCCGTTCGTCGCGGCGCAGGCGTTTGGATCAAACCTTTGCCGCGCCCTGCCCTCCACTCTAGGTAGCCACCCGAGGGAGACCGGTTTCATGACTCATGCTGCCACCGCTGTCGACACCCAATGCATCAACACGATCCGCACCCTGGCCATGGACGCCGTGCAGAAGGCCAATTCCGGCCATCCAGGCACGCCCATGGGCCTGGCGCCGGTGGGTTATACGCTGTGGAGTCGTTTCCTGCGTTATCACCCGCAACATCCCGACTGGCCCAGCCGTGATCGGTTTGTGCTGTCCGTCGGCCATGCCTCGATGTTGCTGTATTCGCTGCTGCACCTGGCCGGTGTGGTGGAACTGGATGCCGACGGCAAGCGCACCGGTCAGGCCGCTGTCAGCCTGGACGATATCAAGCAGTTTCGCCAGGCGGGCTCCAAAACCCCGGGCCACCCCGAATACCGTATGACCACTGGGGTGGAGACCACCACCGGCCCGCTCGGCCAGGGCTGTGCCAACAGCGTCGGCATGGCGATGGCCGAGCGTTGGCTGGCCAAGCGCTTCAACCGCGAAGAAAAAACCCTGTTCGACTACAACGTCTACACCCTGTGCGGCGACGGTGACATGATGGAGGGGATCAGCGGCGAAGCGGCGTCCATGGCCGGGCATTTGAAACTGGACAAGTTGTGCTGGATATATGACAACAACACCATCAGCATCGAAGGCCACACTGAGCTGGCGTTCAGCGAAGATGTGATCAAGCGCTTCCAGGCGTATGGGTGGCACACCCTGCACGTGACCGATGCCAACGACTTGCAAGCCCTGAGCAACGCCTTGGAGGCGTTCCATTGCAACCGCGGCGCGCCCACCCTGATTGTGGTCGACAGCGTGATCGGCTACGGCTCCCCGCACAAACACAACACGGCCGCCGCCCATGGCGAGCCCCTGGGCGAAGAGGAAATTCGCCTGACCAAGGCAGCCTATGGTTGGCCCGAGGATTCCAGCTTCCTGGTGCCCGATGATGTGCGCACGCAATTGCATGATGTTTTGCTTGAGCGCAGCGAGCCGCTGTATGAAAAGTGGAGCGAGCACCTGTCCCAGCTGGAACAGTACGAACCGGAATTGGCCGATGAATTGAGGCGTATGCGTGCCGGGGAAATGCCGGAGCACTGGCAGAAACACCTACCGGATTTCGATACCGACGCCAAGGGCATCGCCAGTCGTGCTTCCGGCGGCAAGGTGCTGAATGCGTTTGCCGAACAGATCCCCTGGCTGCTGGGCGGCTCGGCCGACCTGTCACCGTCGACCAAGACCAACCTCACCTTCGACGGCGCCGGGCGTTTCAGCGCCGACGACTACAGCGGGCGCAACCTGTACTTCGGCATTCGTGAACACGCCATGGGCGCGATTGCCAATGGCATGGCGCTGTCGTACCTGCGGCCCTATACCTCGACCTTCCTGGTGTTCAGCGACTACATGAAACCGCCGATCCGCCTGGCGGCAATCATGGAGTTGCCGGTGGTGTTTGTGTTCACCCATGACTCGATTGGCGTGGGCGAAGATGGGCCGACGCACCAGCCGATCGAGCACCTCACGCAGTTGCGTGCGACCCCAGGGTTGCTGACGCTGCGACCGGGTGACGCGAATGAAACCCTGGAGCTGTGGAAGGTGGCCCTGGCGCAAACCCATCGGCCGAGTTGCGTGGTGCTGTCGCGCCAACCGTTGCCGACACTGGATCGCAGCCAATACGCGCCGGCGTCCGGTGCGGCCAAGGGCGCTTATGTGTTGGCGGGTGCCGACGAGCCCAAGGTGATTCTGCTGGCGACCGGCAGCGAAGTCGGCCTGGCCGTTGCGGCTTATGAGCAACTGACCCAAGAGGGCGTTGCCGCGCAGGTGGTGTCCATGCCCAGTTGGGAATTGTTTGAAGACCAGGACCAGGCCTACCGCGACAGCGTGCTGCCGCCAGCGGTGAAGGCGCGGGTAGTGGTGGAACAGGCAGGCCCGTTGGGCTGGGACCGGTACGTGGGCCAGACCGGCGCCAAGGTCGTGATGAACAGCTTCGGCGCGTCGGCGCCGCTGGCCAAGTTGCAGGAGAAGTTCGGGTTTACCGTGGAAAACGTAGTAAAGCAGGCGAAAGCGCAGATCCAACTGAATCAACAGTGAGTCACAATGTGGGAGCGGGCTTGCTCGCGAAATCGGTGGATCAGTCGATATTTTTGTCGCCTGATACTCCGTATTCGCGAGCAAGCCCGCTCCCACACTTGTTCGGTGTTGGCGGTTAGATCAATTCCTTGGCGAGGAACGGCGCCGTCCGGCTTTTCTTGCTCGTCGCAACCTTCTGCGGCGTGCCGCTGACCACCACCTTCCCCCCCAGATCCCCGGCCCCCGGCCCAATATCGATCACCCAGTCACTCTGCGCCACCACGCGCATCTCATGCTCCACCACAACCACCGTATGCCCCGCGTCCACCAAGTGGTTCAACTGGCTGAGCAAGCGGTCGACGTCGCGCGGATGCAAGCCGGTGGTGGGCTCATCCAGTACATACAAGGTGGCGCCCCGTGCATTGCGTTGCAGCTCGGTCGCCAGTTTGATCCGCTGCGCTTCGCCACCCGATAACTCGGTCGCCGGCTGGCCCAGGCGCAGATACCCCAGGCCGATGTCCCGCAGCACCTGCAGTGAACGCAGCACGCCAGGCTGCTCGGCAAACACGTCCACCGCCTGCTCCACTGTCAGCCCCAGCACTTGGGCGATACTCAGGCCTTGCCATTTGATCGCCAGGGTCTCGGGGTTGTAGCGCGCCCCATGACAGGTCGGGCATGGCGCGTACACGCTGGGCATGAACAGCAATTCGACACTGACAAAGCCCTCACCCTCGCAATTCGGGCAACGGCCCTTGGCAACGTTGAAGGAGAACTGCCCGGCATCGTAGTGACGCTTCTTCGCTGCCGGCGTGGCTGCGAACAGTTTGCGCACGTTGTCGAACAGCCCGGTATAGGTCGCCAGGTTGGAGCGCGGCGTGCGGCCAATAGGTTTCTGGTCCACCTGCACCAGGCGACGTATGTGTTCGAGCCCGGCGCTGATCCGCCCGCCGCTGGTTTGCGGCGCGTCGTCTTCCAGGCTCGGTTCTTCGTCATTTTCCAGCACGCGCCCAAGGCCAGCGCCCACCAATTCCAACAGCGCCTGGCTGACCAGGCTGGACTTGCCCGAGCCAGAAATCCCGGTGACCGCCGTAAAGCAGCCGAGTGGGAAATCGACGCTCAGGTCGTCGAGGTTATTGCGCGTTACCCCTTCCAGTTTCAGCCAGCCCGTGGGCTCGCGACGCGGGTGATTCGCCACGCGTTGTTCAGCGAACAGGTACTCACGTGTCTGCGACGCCTCCACCTGCGCCAGCCCCGCAGGCGGACCGCTGTACAGCACTTGCCCACCGTGCTCGCCAGCTGCCGGGCCGACATCGATCAGCCAGTCGGCACGGCGCATGGTTTCCAGGTCGTGCTCCACCACAAACAGCGAGTTGCCCGCCGCTTTCAAGCGGTCCAGCGCAGTGAACAATGCCTCGCCATCCGCAGGGTGCAAGCCTGCCGAGGGTTCATCCAGCACGTAGATCACACCGAACAACTGCGAGCCCAGCTGCGTGGCCAGGCGCAGCCGCTGTAGCTCCCCGGATGACAAGGTCGGCGTACTGCGTTCCAGGGACAGATAACCCAGCCCCAACTCGGTCAAGGTGCTGACCCGCTCAAGCAGGTCTTGGGCGATGCGCTGCGCGGCCAGGCGTTTTTCCACGGACAGTTTCATCTTGTCCTGCCCCGCCGCCACGGGCCGCAGCAGTTCGGCCAACTGCGCCAACGACAGTTGCGACAACTCACCAATGTCCACCCCGGCAAACTTCACCGACAGTGCCGCCTTGGTCAGGCGCTTACCGTCGCACAGCGGGCAGGCGCTGCCCTGCATGAACTGCGAGACGCGCTTTTTCATCAGTGCGCTTTGGGTGTGGGTGAAGGTGTGCAGGATGTAGCGCCGCGCGCCGACGAACGTGCCCTGGTAACTCGGCTCCACCTTGCGTTTCAACGCATCGCGGGTCTGTGCCGGGGTAAAGCCGGCGTACACCGGGACGGTGGGGGTTTCTTCGGTAAACAGGATCCAGTCGCGCTGCTTTTTTGGCAGGTCGCGCCAGGGAATGTCCACGTCATAGCCCAGGGTCACCAGGATGTCGCGCTGGTTCTGGCCTTGCCATGCCAGCGGCCAGGAGGCCACCGCACGCTGGCGAATGGTCAGGGACGGATCCGGCACCATCAGCGCCTCGGTCACCTCATACACACGGCCCAGGCCATGGCACTGCGGGCAGGCACCTTGAGGCAGGTTCGGTGAGAAGTCCTCGGCATACAGCATCGCCTGCCCCGGCGGGTAACTGCCGGCGCGGGAATACAGCATGCGGATCAGGCTCGACAAGGTGGTCACGCTGCCCACCGACGAGCGCGCACTCGGCGTGCCGCGTTGCTGTTGCAGGGCTACTGCGGGCGGCAGGCCTTCGATGCTGTCCACGTCGGGCACCCCGACCTGGTCGATCAGCCGCCGCGCATACGGCGCCACCGACTCGAAATAACGCCGCTGTGCCTCGGCATACACCGTGGAAAACGCCAGGGACGATTTGCCGGAACCCGACACCCCGGTGAACACCACCAGGGCGTCCCGGGGGATGTCCACATCGACGTTGCGCAGGTTGTGTTCGCGGGCGCCGCGCACACGGACAAAGCCGTGCTGCTGGGCAGTGATCGGGGGGAGAGTGCGCTGTGAAGTCATGTGCAACCTTATCGGGCGCAGAGCACGCTGCGGACCCGTTGCGCCAGGGCTTCGGGACTGTAGGGCTTGCTCAGCAGATGAATGTCGGGGCTCAGCAGGTGGTTGCTGGAGAGAATGTCGCGGGTGTGGCCGGAGGTGAACAGCACCGCCACCGGCGGGGTTTGCTCACGGGCCCAGGCGGCCAGGTCCGTGCTCTTGATGCGGCCGGGCATTACCACGTCGGTGAAGATCAGCTCCGGTTTCACGCCCGCCTTCAGCATATGCATCGCGCGGTCACCGTCTTCGGCCGTGAGCACGGTATAGCCCGACTGCTCCAGCAGTTCGACGACGGTGCAGCGCACGTCTTCGTTGTCTTCAACCACCAGGATGGTCTCGTGGCCCGCGGCATGCAGCGCTGACTCACCGTGGGTTTCCTCGACCTCTTCGCCGAGGCTGCGCGGGAAGTACATCTGCACCACTGTGCCCTTGCCTTCCTCGCTCCACAGCTCGACATGCCCACCGCTTTGGCGCACGAAGCCAAACACCATGCTCAGGCCAAGGCCAGTGCCGTGACCATTGCGCTTGGTGGTGAAAAACGGCTCGAACACCCGCGCCAGGACCGCCGGCGACATCCCCACACCGATATCGGTGACCGCCAGCCGCACATACTCACCAGGCTTGATGCTTTTACCCACGCAATCGTCAGGGTTGAGGATGATGTTATCGCCAGTGATGCGAATCACGCCTTCACCGAACATGGCATCCCGGGCATTGATCGCCAGGTTGAGCAGCGCGTTTTCCAATTGGTTGCGGTCGACGTTGATGCACCAAGAGTCCTGGGGCAATTGCACATCGAGGCGAATGGTTTCGCCCAGCGCTCGCTGCAGCAATTCGCCGAGGCCTGCGTAGATACGTTGCGGGTTGTACACCGCTGGCGACAAGGGTTGGCGACGCGCGAACGCGAGCAGCTGTGACGACAGCTTGGCGCCGCGCTCCACTGCCGCGATGGCGGCGGCGACCCGGCGCTGCACCTGGGGGTTATCCGGTTCATGGCGCGACAGCAGGTGCAGGTTGCCAGCGATCACTTGCAGCAGGTTATTGAAGTCGTGGGCCACGCCACCCGTAAGGCCACCGATGGCCTCGAGCTTCTGCGACTGGCGCAGCTGGGCTTCGGCGGTGGAACGTGCATGCACTTCCTCGGCCACCCGTTGTTCGAGGTTGTGCGTCAGCTCCTGGCGCACCCGTTCGGACTTCACGTGCTCGGTAGTCTCGGTGACGATCACCAGGACCCCGGCGGGTTGATGGTGATCGTCGGCCACTGGGCTGTAGGAAAGGTCCATCCAGACTTCTTCCGGCTGGCCGTTGCGCAACAATTCCAATGGAAAATTGCGGTACGACAACGTTCCCCCAGCCAGGCAAGTATCCAGCACATTGCGGTTGAAATCGGCGACTTCCGGCCAGCCCAGTTCCACAGGCTTGCCCAGCAGGTACGGGTGGCGACCGCCGGCAAACACGGAGTAACTGTCGTTGTAGATCATGTACCCCACTGACCCCCACAGCATCACCATGGGCATGGGGGAAGCCAGCAGCATTTGCACCGCGCTGCTCAGGCTGCAGGGCCACTTGTCGATCGGACCCAACTCGGTAGTCGACCAGTCGAAGGCGCGAATCCGCTGGGCCATTTCACCGCCCCAGCCTTCGCAGCCGTGGGTATTGGATAAAAATTGCATGTTGGGCTCTTGGCGACGATAGCGTTGGTGGGGAGCGCTGTTCCACTGTAAAGCGTTGGAGCCTGGCCGCAATGAATCGTTTCATTTGCATATAGCTTATCCGGCACAGCGGCCGCAAGACCCCGTCAGTGGAAATCCCGACTGCGCACATGGATGCCTTCCAGCAGCGCGGTCAGGTCGGTCAAACGCCCGGCAATCAGATGCCGCACCTCGCCCACCGCCTCCCAGCGCCCATCCACCTTCAACAGCCGCGACCCTACCAGCGCTTGGCGCTGACGCTCGGCGAGGTCGCGCCAGACCACCACATTGAGGTTGCCGAACTCATCTTCCAGGGTCACGAAGGTCACCCCGCTCGCCGTGCCTGGACGCTGCCGGCCCGTCACCAACCCGGCGACGCTGACATTGCGCCCATGCTCGACCTGCATCAGCTCCCGGGAACTGCGGCAGCGTCGCTTGCGCAGTTCGGCGCGTAACAGCGCCAGGGGATGCGGACCCAGCGTCGTGCCGAGCGTGGCGTAGTCGGCGTGCAGGTCTTCGCCCACCGTGGGTGCCGGCAACGCCACCACGGCTTCGTCCGGGCTGGGCAGGCCGGCAAACAGTCCGAGTTGCTTGTGCACGCCGGCCACTTCCCAACGGGCGGTGTGCCGGTTGCCGGCCAGGGAGCGCAAGGCACCGGCATCCGCGAGCAAGGCCTGGGCGCGCGCCTCCAGCCCGGCGCGATCGTCGAGGTCGGCAATGTCGCTGAACGCACGGTGCTGGCGCGCGGCCTCGATGCGCCGTCCATCCTCTTCGCGAAACCCCGAGATCATGCGCAGGCCCAGGCGAATCGCCGGCTGCGCACCGTCGATGGGCTCAAGGCTGCAATCCCAGTCGCTGGCCAGCACATCCACCGGCCGGATCTGCAAACGATGGCGCCGCGCATCCTGCAGGATCTGGTCGGGGCTGTAGAAACCCATGGGCCAACTGTTGATCAGCGCGCAGGCGAAGGCTGCCGGTTCATGGCACTTGAGCCAGCAACTGGCGTAGGTCAGCAAGGCGAAACTGGCCGCGTGGGATTCGGGGAAACCATAGCTGCCGAAGCCCTTGATCTGCTCGAAGATCTGCGCGGCAAAGGCTTCGCTGTAGCCATTTTTCAGCATGCCGACACGCAGGCGGTGCTGGTGCGGTTCCAGGCCGCCGTGGCGTTTCCAGGCAGCCATGGAGCGGCGCAACTGGTCTGCCTCGCCGGGGCCATAGTCGGCGGCGACCATGGCGATCTGCATCACTTGCTCCTGGAACAGCGGGATGCCCAGGGTGCGCTCCAGCACCACCTTCAGTTGGGGTGACGGATAAGTGGTTTCCTCTTCCTTGTTACGTCGGCGCAGATACGGGTGCACCATGCCGCCCTGGATCGGCCCGGGCCGCACGATGGCGACCTCGATCACCAGGTCATAGAACGTCTGCGGCTTGAGCCTGGGCAGCATCGACATCTGCGCCCGTGACTCGATCTGGAACACACCGATGGTGTCGGCCTTGCTGATCATCGCGTAGGTGGCCGGGTCTTCCTTGGGGATGGTCGCCAAGGCCAGGTCCCGGTTGCGATGGCGGCGCAGCAGATCGAAGCAGCGGCGGATCGCGCTGAGCATACCCAGGGCGAGGATATCCACCTTGAGCAGGCCGACGGCGTCGAGGTCATCCTTGTCCCACTGGATGATGGTGCGGTCCGCCATGGCGGCGTTTTCCACCGGCACCAGGGTGTCCAACGGGTATTCGGAAATCACGAAGCCGCCGGGGTGCTGGGACAGGTGCCGGGGAAAGCCGATCAATTGCTGGGTGAGCGTGAGCACGCGACGCAGGATCGGGCTTTGCGGGTCGAAACCGCCTTCGCGCAGCCGCTCCAAGGGCGGCGCATCTTCACTCCAGCGCCCGCAGCACTCGGCCAGGGCGTTGATCTGGTCCGGCGGCAACCCAAGGGCCTTGGCCACATCGCGCACCGCGCCGGACGCGTGGTAGCTACTGACCACGGCCGTCAACGCCGCACGGGTGCGGCCATAGCGCTGGAACACGTACTGCAGCACTTCTTCGCGGCGTTCGTGTTCGAAGTCCACGTCGATGTCCGGCGGTTCGTTGCGCTCCTTGGACAGGAAGCGTTCGAACAGCATGTTTGTCAGGCTCGGGTCGATCTCGGTAATGCCCAAGGCAAAGCACACTGCCGAGTTGGCCGCCGAGCCACGGCCCTGGCACAGGATCGAACGGCTGCGGGCAAAGCGCACGATGTCGTGCACCGTCAGGAAATAACTTTCGTAACCCAGCTCGCTGATCAGCACCAATTCTTTGTTGATCTGCTGCAAGGTCTTGGCGTCGACACCCTGGGGCCAGCGCTGGGCGATGCCCTCTTCGGTCACTGCGCGCAGCCAGGATTTCGCGTCGTGGCCGCTGGGCACCAGTTCGCGTGGGTAGTGATAGCGCAATTGGCTGAGGTCGAAGGTGCAACGACGGGCAATGGCCTGGGTCTCGTCGAGCAAGCGTTGCGGGTACAACGCGGCCAGGGCGTCGAGGCTGCGCAGATGGCGCTCGCCATTGGGGTGCAGGCGCGTGCCGGCCTCGGCCACGGGCACGTGGTGACGGATGGCGGTCATGGTGTCTTGCAGGGCCCGGCGGCCGCGCGCATGCATATGCACATCACCGCAGGCCACCGCCGGAATGTGCAGGCTGGTGGCCAGGTTAAGGCGTTGTTCCAGGTGGCGCGCATCGTCCTGGCCGCAGTGCAAGTGCACCGCCAGCCACAGGCGCTCGGTGAAGGTGCGACGCAGCCATTGGATATCGGCCTGGGTGTCGCTGTCCTCGGCAATCCACAGCGCCAGCAGGCCGGGCAGTGGTTGCGCGAAGTCCTCGCGCAGCAGGCGATAGCGGCCTTTTTCGGCACGCCGCCGAGCCAGGGTGATCAAGCGGCACAGGTGCTGGTAGCCACTGAGGTCCTCTACCAGCAACACCAGTTTCGGGCCGTTCTCGATGCGCACCTCGCTGCCGATAATCAGCGGCAACTCCACCGCTTTCGCCGCCTGCCAGGCACGCACGATACCGGCCAAGGTGCACTCGTCGGTGATCGCCAGGGCGCTATAGCCTTGGCGCTTGGCCCGCTCGAACAGCTCCAGCGCACTGGACGCCCCGCGCTGGAAGCTGAAGTTGGACAGGCAGTGCAGCTCGGCGTAACTCATGATCGCCACTGCCCGTAGGCGCTGGCTTGCCGGCGATGGTCGTTAACGGTGACGTGGGCTGCCAGAGGGAACGCAGTGCCTGTGCGATTTTCGCCGGCAAGCCGGCTCCCACAAGGGGGGGTGGTGTTCATGAGAACCAGCCTTGCAGCCATAGCCCATCGGTCTGCCCTAGGGTGCGGTAGGCCCAGCCTTGCTGGCCGGCGCGGGTCTGGATCAGGTAGTAGTCGCGGCGTACATCGGCGCCGTCCCACCAGCCGGATTCGATGCGTTCCGGGCCCATGAGGATCTGCACGCCGTGATCGGCTAATAATGTGGGCTCGTTCAGCAGCCAGCCGGGGCGTTGCACTTTATTCAGGGTCGGGCACGGGTTTTTATCCGCCGCCACTTGCCAGGCGCATTCGGGGCGGTGATCAGCGTGAAAGCGCAGGCCCTGCACCGCCTCATCCCCCAGGCGGGCACGCAGGCGCTCGCGCAATTGCTCCCAGGGCAAGGTCTGTTGCGGGCGGTCGTCGAACAGGTCCTGGCGCTGCGGCACAAACACCGGCAGGTCCTGGGCCACCAGGCGAAAGCCGCGCACCGGTGAGGTGACCTGGACCTGCTCCAGGCGCCCCCGGGCCAATTCAAACAGCATCGCCGCTTCACGCTCGGCGCTGAGCAGCCCGACCTTGATCACGCTGTCCGGCGCCTGGGCATGTTCCAGGTGCAGGTCGAAGCGTTGCACGCCACTGTCGCGGCCGCAGAGAAAGGCGGACAGATCACCGGTCAACCGGCGCAGGGGAAACAGCAGCGCTTGGTGGGATTGCACATCGAAATTCAGCTCGATGCGCACATCGAACCGGTCCGGCGGCTGATAAAACGCCAAGGCCAATGGCCGTTGCCCGGCCAGTGCATCCAGGTGCTTGAGCAGGCTGGCCTCAAAGCGTCGCGCCAAGGTATGCCGAGGCAGCGCCTGCACCTGGGCCAGGGTGCGCAGGCCCATGCGCGACAAAGCCGTGGCAGCTTGCGGGTCGAGGCCGGCACGGTCGATGGGCAGCGGCGCCAGGGCCTGCATCAGGCCGTCATCCTGCACCGCCAGCCCATCGTAGATATTGGCCAGCACCCGCGCTGCTGCCGGGTTGGGCGCGGCGACGATGCGATGACGAAAACCCAGCTCGGTCAGTTCCCTGCGCAAGCGCGCTTCAAACTGCGGCCACGGCCCGAACAGGCCCAGGCTCGACTCGATCTCGAACAACAAGGCACGCGGGTAATACAGGCTGACCTGGGAGCTGAACTGGTAGGCCCAGGCGGCGAGGAATTGTTGGTAGCGCTCGATCTCGGCGGGGTCGTATTCGGCGCTGGCAAAGGTCTTGGCCAGGGCATGCGCGGCGGTCAGGGATTGGCCGGGGCGCAGGCCCAGGGCGCGGGCGGCGTCATTGACGGTTTGCAGCACACGCCGCTGTGGCGTGCCGGCCAGCAGGGCCAGGGGTTGGTCCGGTTCGGGGTGCACACGCTGCACCCCGTCCAGCGCCAATTGCGGGAAGACAATACACACCCAGCGCATGGCAACCTCAATGCCCCGCCAGGGCAATCGGCGTCGGATGCGCCAGCCCGCCCCGGCACTTGAGCACCCGCACCTGCGCGGGCCTGGCCTCGACCGCCAGGCGCAACGCCGCGGGCGATGAATTGATCGCCTCGCTCAAGGCGCGCCAGGCAAACGCCAGGGTCTGTCCGGTTTCCGCCGCGACTTGCAGGCGCCGCAGCGCTCGGTCATCGGCCTTGCGCGGCCAGCACAACACCGCGCCGCAACTGCCGGAACGCAGGCATTGCTCCACCGCCCACAGGGCATCGCGTTCCTCGGCCTGGATCACCGAGAGCAGGCGCAGGTCCACCCCGGCGTTCTGCCAGGCATGGGGGTACGGTGTATAAGGTGGCGCCACCAGCACAATGCGCTCGCCGGCCTTTGATAAGCGCGCCAGGGTCGGCAGCACCAGTTGCAACTCACCTACCCCTTCCTTGGCCATGAGGATTTCGCTCAAGGCCGCCTCCGGCCAGCCGCCCGTGGGCAGCACTGCATCCAGCGCCGCCAGCCCGGTGGGGTGCACACTGGCCGGCGGCGCAGCGGGCCGGCCCTTCCAGACACGCCCGCCATTGAACAGCGTGTCCAGTGCAACGACGGCGCCCATCAACCTTGCCTCACCAAACCGCAGAACACCCCTTCGATGGCCAGGTCCTGGTCGGGGCCCACCACGATGGGTTGGTACGCGGGGTTGCGCGGCAGCAGGCGCACGCTGTCGCCACTGCGTTCGAAACGCTTGATGGTCACTTCGCCATCCAGGCGCGCCACCACAATCTGCCCATTCAAGGCTTCGGCACTGCGGCGTACGCCCACCAGGTCACCGTCGAGGATGCCATCCTCGATCATGGAATCGCCCTGCACCCGCAACAGATAGTCCGGGGTTTTCGCGAAGGTCGAAGGGTCCAACTGCAGACGGCTGTGCACTTCAGCGTCGGCGCCAATGGGCAAACCGGCGGCCACTCGACCGAGCACCGGCACATCCAGCCATTCCGGACGCGGCGGCTGATTAAGCAGCCGAATGCCCCGGGCCTGGTTGGGGTTGACCTCGATAAAACCGGCTTCGGTCAATGCCAGCACATGCTTGCGCGCCACGCTGCGCGAGGCAAAGCCGAACGCCTCGGCGATCTCGGCGAGGCTGGGGGGCTGGCCTTGCTGCGCGATGCGGTCGCGGATAAAGGTCAGGATGGCGGTACGGCGTGGGGTTAGAGTCGTCATGGAGTACATTTGTACTCCTGTGGGAAATTTCTGACAATAGCCGCCAGTCGGTGGGCGCCAGCGCAGGCAAGCCAGCGCCTACGGCAAAGCCTGCCTCACCAACCTTCTTTGAGCATCCGCAACTCCAGATGCTGCAACAGCATGATGGTCTTGCCATCGGCAATCTCGCCGCTCTGTACCATCGCCAATGCCTGATCAAAGCCCAGCTCCAGCACTTCGATATCCTCGCCCTCTTCCTCCAGGCCGCCGCCAGTGCCTACACGGTCACCCGGCTGATACTCACCCATGAAAAAGTGAATGCGCTCCGTCACCGACCCAGGGCTCATGAACGCGGCGTAGATCTTCTCCACATGCCCCACGCGGTAGCCGGTTTCTTCTTCCGCTTCCAGGCGAATGCGTTCTTCGGGGCTGGCGTTATCCAGCAGCCCGGCTGCCGCTTCGATCAGGTAGCCGTGGTAGTCATTGACGAAGGTGGGCATGCGGAACTGGCGAATCAGCAACACCGTGCGTTGCGCGCGGTTGTAGAGCAGGATGGTTGCGCCGTTGCCCCGGTCGTAGACCTCGCGGGTCTGGGCTTGCCAGCTGCCGTCGCGGCGGCGCAGGTCGAAGCTGTATTTTTTCAGCAGGTACCAGTTTTTCGAGAGGGTCTCTTCTGCAGTGATGCGAACGGGGCTGTTGTCCATGGTCAGGCCTTAGCTCAAAGGAGCTGGAGCATGTCGCGGTGGCAAGGTCAGCGTCAAGCGCGTCACATACGGCTACAATCGCGCCCCATCAAGGACTCCCTCCAGGTTCAAGGAAATGATGCTGCACATCCCGACGCTCTTGATAGTGGCCGTGTTCGTGTTTTGCCTGATGGGCCTGCTCACGGTGCATGCGTGGAGCCGTGGCCGTGAACCGACCCTGGGCTACCTCGGCATCATGTTGTTGCTCGCGTCGCTGGGCACCGGGCTGATCGTGGTGCGCGGCGTGGGCATGGACTTTGTCGCGCTGATCATCGGCAATGTGGTGCTGCTGCTCAGTGCGGCGATGAACTGGACCGCCATGCGCGCCTTTGTGCAACGCAAGCCCAGCGTGCCGGGGATCTTTGCCGGGTGTGGAATATGGCTGCTGATGTGCCTGGTGCCGCAGTTCTATGGCTCGCTGCCGGCACGGGTCACGCTGTATTCGGTGCTGGCGGCCAGCTATGGGGTTTTATCGGCCATGGAACTGTGGCGCCAGCGTGACACGCTGGAAGTGGCCTACCTTCCGGCCCTTGTGCTGACACTCCTGCACACCCTTTTTTACGGTGTCCGCGCCTTTCTCGACCCTGGCATGCCGATCAAGAGCGCCCAGGCTCCGGGCGGTGAAGGCGTGCCGTTTTTCTCGTTCATGCTGTTCGAGTCGATGCTGTATGCCATCGGCATTGCCTACGTCACCTTGGCGATGGTCAAGGAGCGTGCCGAGTTGCGCTTCAAGGCGGCAGCGTTCAGTGATGCGCTGACCGGTATCGGCAACCGCCGCGCCTTTATGCTCAAGGGTGAAAAACTGTTGGCCGACAGCGCCCGCCGCCAGCAAAGCGCGGCCCTGTTGCTGTGCGACCTGGATCACTTCAAGCGCCTGAACGACAGCTTCGGCCATCCCATGGGCGACCAGGTGCTGATCGCCTTCAGCCAGGTGACCCAGGCCGCTTTACGCAACGGTGACGTGTTCGCCCGCATCGGCGGAGAAGAGTTCGCCTGCCTGCTGGCCGACAGCGATGAAACCGGCGCCTTCGAAGTGGCCGAGCGGATTCGCCAGGCGTTTGCCCGCCTGGACCTGCTGGCGCCGGGTTTCCTCAGTGTGAGCATCGGTATCGTCACCACCGACGAGGCCGGCCATGACCTTTCCCATCTGCTGTCCCAGGCCGACCAGGCGTTGTACCTGGCCAAGGCCCAGGGGCGCAACCGCGTACAGAGGCTGGCGACTGCCTAGGCCTTGCTCGGCCCTGACCACTGCGGCCTCTGGCGTTGAGCGCTGCAACACTTTGCAAGCAATCCCCAATAACGACTGTCGAATTAATTCCTGCCTGGGGAAACCATCTGGTAAAACCCCTGCTTCACCTTTTTCCTGGAACCTACATGTCCTCTCGTTTTCTCTCGCGCCTGAGCCTGCGCTGGTTTCCCATGCTGTGCATGGTGGTGTTGATCATCGGCCTGCCGGTGGGCTGCGCCGTGCTGCAACACAAGGAGCGCGAACTGGTATTTCGCATCGAGCCGGGCACCGCCAGCTGGTACAGCGGCTTGCCCAAGGCGGTGCAGGAATTCGAACTCAAGCCCGCCAGTTTCAAGTCAGGGCAAAACATTCATGGCTGGTGGTACCCGGCCGACAACAAGGACGCGCCGGCCATCCTGTATCTGCACGGCGTGCGCTGGAACCTGACCGGCCAACTGTTTCGCATCGAGCAACTGCACGCCCTGGGCTATTCGGTGCTGGCGATCGACTACCGCGGCTTTGGGCAGAGCCACGGCGAGCTACCGTCAGAAACCACGGTGTATGAAGACGCGCGTATCGCGTGGGAACGTTTCCAGGTGCTGCAACCCGACCCGCAAAAACGCTTGATCTACGGGCACTCCCTGGGGGGCGCGGTGGCTATCGACCTGGCAGCCGAACTGGGCAAGCAGACACCGTTACCGGTGCGCGGGCTGGTGATCGAGTCCACCTTTACTTCGTTGGCGGATGTGGCCACCGCCGTGGCCAATACCTCGTTGCCGGTGCGCTGGTTGCTGTCGCAGAAATTCGATTCCATCGACAAGATTGCCGATATCCATATGCCGCTGCTGGTGGTGCATGGCCTCGACGACCGTTATGTGCCACCGCGTTTCAGCCAGCAGCTGTTTGAAGCCGCCCAGGAACCCAAGCGCCTGTTACTGGTGCCTGGTGCCAGCCATAACAACCGCATGAGCCTGGCCGGTCGCAGTTACGGCCAGGCACTGGACAAACTGATGCAAGCGCAGATGCCGGCGCAGATTGTCACGCACTCCACAGGCCGCAACGGCGACTCATAAAATCGCTTTTCGGCACTGGGTTCGCGCTTGGCTGTCAAGCGCAAACCCAGCCCATGCTGGGCCAAAACTTAAGTTGATCAAATATTGACCTCTGCTTAAATCGCCAACCCAGCCGGGGCTTCGCAAAGTTATCCACAGAGATACCCACGGTTTTCGTGGACAACTCTTTTTATTTTTTTACGTTTTTTTTGCTCAATAAACGCTTTCAGGAAATGTACCCGGCAACAAAATCTCGCGATTCACCTCGCGTATATCGTTATAGCCACACAGCGCCATCGTCACGTCCAACTCACGGGCGATGATGTCAAGCGCCTTGGTCACACCCGCCTCGCCCATCGCCCCCAAGCCATACAAATGCGGCCGGCCGATCATGGTGCCTTTGGCCCCCAATGCCATCGCCTTGAGCACGTCCTGGCCGGACCGAATACCGCCATCCAGCCATACCTCGATGCGCTCACCCACCGCCGCCACAATTGCCGGCAGTTGGCTGATGCTCGACGGTGCGCCATCGAGTTGACGACCACCGTGGTTGCTCACCACCAATGCGTCGGCACCGGCATTCACGGCCAGACGCGCGTCTTCCACATCGAGGATGCCCTTGATGATCAATTTGCCGCCCCAGCACTTCTTGATCCATTCCACATCGTCCCAGCTCAGGCGCGGGTCAAACTGCTGGGCCGTCCAGGACGACAGCGAACTCATGTCCGCCACGCCTTTTACATGCCCGACGATGTTGCCAAAGCCACGACGTTTGGTGCCGAGCATCCCCATCACCCAGCGCGGCTTGGTGGCCATGTTGAGGATATTGGGCAGGGTCAGCTTGGGCGGCGCCGACAGGCCGTTGATCAAGTCCTTGTGGCGTTGCCCGAGGATCTGCAAATCGAGGGTCAGCACCAATGCATCCACGCCGGCCGCCTTGGCGCGCTCAATCAATTGTTCGATGAAGGCCCGGTCACGCATCACATACAGCTGGAACCAGAACGGCTGGCCGACGTGTTCGGCGATGTCTTCCAGGGAGCAAATGCTCATGGTCGACAAGGTGTAGCGCAGGCCAAATGCGGCAGCGGCGCGGGCGGTCAGAATCTCGCCATCGGCGTGCTGCATGCCGGCCAATCCGGTAGGCGCCAGCGCCACCGGCATGGCCATGTCCTGGCCGATCATGCGGGTGCGTATCGAACGCTCATCGATATTGCGCGCGACACGCTGGCGGAACTTGATGCTGGCAAAATCACTTTCATTCGCCCGGTAGGTGCTCTCAGTCCAGGAGCCGGAATCGGCATAGTCGTAGAACATCCGTGGGACACGTTTTTGCGCAAGCTTGCGTAAATCTTCGATGGTTGTGATCAACGACATCTAGGTCACCTCTCCCTGAACTGAGCACTGAGAGTAACCGCCCATCGGCTGCACAACCAGCCATTGCGTTCAGAACGCGCGGCGACTAATCTTGCATAAACCCGCACAAAGATGCAAAATCATGCACAGCACTCATCACGATATCGACCTGCCTTCCTTGCGCAAACAGAAGATCCTGTTGCTGCTGGAGCGCGACGGCAAAGTCACCGCCTCGGAGTTGGTAGAACACTTTGCCGTGTCCCAGGACACCATTCGCCGTGACCTCGGCGAACTCGCCGCCGCCGGCCTGTTGCAACGCGTGCACGGCGGCGCCCTGCCCCGGCCCAAGGACACTGGCAAAGACTTCTTTACCCGCGTCGGCGAGACCAACGAGGCCAAGCGCCACCTCGCACGACTGGCCGCCGACCGCGTGGAAGATGGCCAGATCGTGTTGTTCGATTCCGGCTCCACCACCCTGCAGATCGCCCAGTCATTGCCGCGCTCGATCCGCCTGACCGTGGTCACGCCGTCCCCCATGATCGCCATCGCCCTGGCCGACCATCCCGATGTCAAAGTGATTCTCGCCGGCGGCCAACTCAACCCGGCGACGCTGTCCACCAGCGGCCATGAGACCGTGCGGCTGATCCAGGGCATCAAGGCCGACCTGCTGTTTACGGGGGTGTGTGCGTTGCACCCGCAAGTAGGTATCAGCTCGCTGCATTTTGATGAGGTGGCGGTCAAGCAGGCCTTGCTCGACAGCGCGTCCCACGTGGTGGCGGTGACCATGGCGGACAAGCTCGGCGCGGTGGAGCCCTTTGTGGTGGCGCCGTGCAGTCGCATTCACACGTTGATCACCGAGTGGCATGTGCCGAGTGTGGAGGCGTATGAGCAGCTAGGGTTGGAAGTGCTGCGGGTAGAGGTCGAGTAGCGACAGCGCGTCGGGGGTAGCCAGGCCGCTGGCGGTGTTATCGAAGATGCACCAGGTGGGAATGCCCTCTTCCACAGAGGCGCTCAACACACGCGCATACGCCTGGACCCGTTCAGGCCCGTAGGCACTGTGATAGATACGCGGCGATCCATGCAGACGCCAGTAACGCACGCCCTGCCAACCGGCCGGGGCATCGCCCGATTCGATCACTGGCGGGTCGGCCGCTACTCGCCCTATCTGCAGGCCCTGCAATAATTCCTCGGCAGCAAGCCAACTCGCGTGCCGTGGCTCCAGCACCACAGCACCCGCGAAACGCTCGCGCAGTGCTGTGAAAAATGCGCTGACCACGCCCGGTTCAAAGCTCAGCGAAGGCGGCAATTGCACCAGCAGACAGCCCAGTTGCGCGCCCAAGTGCTGGCATTGCCCGAGAAACTCATCGAGTGCGACCTCGCAGCCTTGCAGGCGTAATTCATGGGTGATGCGCTTAGGCATCTTGACCGAAAAACGAAAGCCGGACGGCACCGATTGCGCCCACCGCGCATACGTCTTCGCCTGGTGCGGGCGATAGAACGAGCTGTTGATTTCCACCGCATTGAAGCGCGACGCATAACGCTGCAAATGCGTGCCCTCGCCGGCAAACGCCGGCCAGTATTCACGCGGCAAACTCCAACCGGCACAGCCCACCATTAGGGTGGCCGTCAAAACAGCACCTTGGCGGCATCGCGCATGAAAATCTCGATGGTCTTGGGGCCCACACCGTCGAATTCGCCGAGGCGTTTTTCGAAGGCTTCACGGCTTTCGCTGGCACTGCGCATGTGGGTGATCTTGCCGGCGTACTCGGCGTTCAACTTGGCGCTGAGGTCGAGCAAACGTTGCGCGGTGGTTTCGTCATAGCGCACGTAGTGCGCGCGTCCGAGCATGGCCACCAACTCACGCGATGTGCAGTGCTGCAGCTTGCGCGCGGTGTCGCGACCCTGCTCTTCCACGATCACCTTGTAGGCCTGCGCGGCAATTGGTGCCTGGATACGCTTGCCCATGAGGAAGCTGGCGATAAACCACTTGAACAGGCCACTGTCATCATCGGGCTTGAGTTCGATGCCCAACTCTGACGCGGTGATGGATCGGGCCATGCTCAGTGGCCCAGCTTGCGCTCGGCCTTGGCGGCCTGTTCGTTGATGGCATCGGTCTGGCGTTCGGTGTCCTTGATCGAGGTAGGCGTCAGCACTTTGTCGACGGTTTCGGTCTTCGGATTCGGGCGTTCCAGGGTCTGGCCCTTGGCTGGTTTTTCCGTACCTTTCTGGGCTTCTTCAGAGCTGATGGGGGCTGGGGTTTTGTCGGCAGTCATGGTGTGTCTCCTGTTAAATGAAGGCCCGCAAAGAGTGGCGGGCACTCTCAAAGAAAGTGGCATGCACTTAAGCAGCAGAGGCCTGCCGGTTTGGATAGTTCAAGGAAATTGCCCGTGCCAACCGCCCAGGAAATAAGCGCAAATTAATTTAAACCTTTGCCGCCCCCGCCGGATCAACTCTCCCATATCCCATCCTTCGCTCACCCATCAGGAGACACTCGATCATGAGTTCACACCTCAACGGCAAGAAGATTCTGGTCATCACTTCCAACACCGGCATCGAGCGCGATGAACTGCTCAAGCCCCTGGAAGCACTGCGCGGTTATGGCGCAACCGTGACCCACGGTTCCAGCAAAGGCGGCACCACCCAGACCTTCGTCGGCGACACCGAGAAGGACCTGACGGTGGAGTCCGACGCGAAGCTGTCCGAGCTTTCCGGCGCCGATTTCGATGCGCTGGTCATTCCCGGCGGCACCGTCAATGCCGACACGTTGCGCCAGGATGCGGCCGCGCTGAAGCTGATCAACGAATTCGTGCAGGCGGGCAAAACCGTGGCAGCGATCTGTCACGGCCCATGGGCGCTGATCGATGCCGGCGTGATCAAGGGCAAAACCCTCACCTCCTACAAAAGCGTGCGGATTGACCTGGAAAACGCCGGCGCCGCCGGATGGGTCGACGCCGAGGTCAAGCAGTGCAAGGCCAATGGCTGGACCTTGATTACCTCGCGCACCCCGGATGATCTGCCAGCCTTCAATGAAGCCATCGCCAAGACTCTGGCAGGCTGATTTTTTAAAGCGCAACGAAAACAGGCGCCTCGATGGCGCCTGTTTTGTGTCAACCCTGACCTCAGCTTTTACGCTGTTCCGGCATCTCGCGTTTCGGCCCGAACATCGCCCAGGCAATCAGGCCCAGTAGCGGTACAAAAATAAGCACCACCAACCACAATCCTTTTGTTTCCCAGCCCCCCGTACTACGCAGCACGACATTGATCGCCCACAATTCCAGTAGCAGCAGAATCACCGCCAAGCCGATCCAGACATATTGAATTTCCATGCTTCACCTCCTAGGTCGTATACGTTAGGTCAAGCATCGGCCGCGAGGGTTCATTAAAATTTGCGCAAACATCCTTGGGTGGTGGAATGCAACGTCCCACACGACCGACCATGCAACCTGCACGACCGGTACAACCTTCCCGTCCTTGTAGCCCCTTGAATTACCTGGCGAATTAGCAATAGCTCAAGTTGGTACAACTGATGCACAGCTGTACTGGACGAGGCGTGCATGTCGACACGCCCTGAGTTTCCCGTGAGGTGTCACCCATGAATGCCATTGACCTGCTCAAAGCTGACCACGAACGCGTAAAGGCCCTGCTGACTCAGTTGAGTGAGTCCACCGAGCGTGGGGTAAAAAAACGTACTGAGCTGTTGGCCAAGCTGGAAGCGGAAATCAGCCTGCACACTAAACTGGAAGAAGAAATCCTCTACCCGGCGTTCAGGAAGGCCGGTGGCAAGGAACAGGACATCATGTACCACGAAGCCAAGGAAGAGCACCGCACGGTTGACTCCCTGGTGCTGCCGGACCTGAAACAGACCGAGCCCTCGACCACGGAGTTTTCCGGTCGCGTCAAAGTGGTCAAGGAGTTGCTGGAGCACCACATCGAAGAAGAAGAAACCGAGATGTTCCCGCAGGCTAAAAAGCTGCTGGGCAAAGCACTGCTTGAAGAATTGGGCGCTGAAATGGAAGCGATGAAAGCAGCGCATAAAAAATTGCAGTCGACCAAGCCAATGGCGGCTTGATCGAGGCATGTCCAGAGCCTGGAACTGAGCCAGGCTCTTGACCCATCACGCGAGGGGATTGCGTCATGAAGACCAGATCGTCCCACAGGATCTTGCTTATCGTTGGCTTGTCAGCCCTGCTCACCGGCCCTGCCTTCGCCGCATTCGGCGATAACCCCGAACCCTCGGCGAATACCCTGAGTGGCGACAGCGCTGCCGGTTCCGCCCTGCCGCCGGGCACCTACCCCAGCAGCCCTTCGGACAGTAGCAAGAAGACCAAAGACACCGACAAGCAGCCGACCAAACCGGTCAAGCCTGCTGATACCCATAAACCCAGCAAAGACAAACCCCGGTCGGGCAGTTGACGGTTCATCCGTAGGCGGCGGCTCGAGCGCCATCGAGCCTCTGCACCGGGTGCCGCGGTCAGCGGCTATACAGTGACTCGGCACCCCACGCCGCGAACGCGGAGCAACAGGCCGCATTCGCAAAACAACAGAAGCACCCTATCAAGGCTGGCAGCCCGGGATTCGGTTATCACCCCCTCCGATACACCTTGACCCTAGGAATGCCCGCAGCGGCCAGCAAGCCAATTTCCAGGCCGCGCAGGCGCATGCCCGCACTCACCACGCGCTGCCCGCGTTGCAACGCCCCGCCACGCTTGCGTACGTGCTCGCCCCGGCACAAGGGTGGGCACCAGATACGCTGGCCGTAGACGCGGCAACGTGCCTGGGGTACCACAGTGTCAGCACCCTGCGGCAGCGGCGCGCCAGTAACAATCGGCACAGCGTGCCCGGCCTGCAACGACCCATCCTTGCTATCCACGGCAGCGAGCCGCTCAACCACATGCAGGTAACCACCCTGCTCAGGCACGTCAAGCGCACGCAGGGCATAGCCGGTTGTGGCGCTGTTGTCCCAGCGCGGCAGGTCGCGGGGTGAAAACACGTCTTCAGCCATCACCCGCCCGAGGGCATCCGTCAACGCAATCACTTCGGTGGACGGAGGTGACGGTGACTGGGCCAGAAACCGGTCAATGGCCTCCTCCATCGGCAGCCATTCGCCGCTGTCACACCGGGTCATGAGCCAGCCTCCAGGTGTTGAAAAATACCGTCACGGCGCCAGACGCGTGCGCTGCCACACGCCGTCGTGCAAGCGATAATCGAGACGGTCATGCAAACGGTCGGGGCGGCCTTGCCAGAATTCGATACGCCGGGGTTGCAGGCAGTAGCCTCCCCAATGCTCGGGCCGCGGCGGTTGGCGCCCGGCGAAGCGCTCGGTGACCTCACGCAGACGCCCTTCCAACTCATTGCGATGGACCAGAGGCTGACTCTGGGGTGAGGCCCAACTGCCCAACTGACTGGCTACCGGACGTGCATCAAAGTAATCGTCCGATAGCTCGGCATCGGCCTTCACCACCGCCCCCTCGACACGCACCTGACGTTCCAGCCCCGGCCAGAAAAACGTCATGGCGGCATGGGGATTGCCGGCCAACTCCTGGCCCTTGGCACTCTGGTAATGGCCAAAAAAGAAAAACCCCTGCGCACTGAATCCCTTGAGCAACAGCATGCGGCAATGGGCATGCCCCTGACTGTCCACCGTCGCCAGGGCCATGCAGTTAGCCTCGGCCGGCGGCAGCTCAGTCTTGCGTGCCTGCTCCAGCCACTGACCAAACAACACCAACGGATCCGCCTGCGGACAATCATCACGAAGACCATAAAGCGTGTAGTTGCGGCGCAATTGCGCAAGAGACAAAGGCATGGTGCAGTCCTCCAGGAAATTCCCCACAGTGTGGGAACTGCCACCCCACCACCTCTTGACCACGATCAACCCCGAACCGCGGCATGACGCCGCACAAGGCTTTTGATCTTGATCTCAAGCGACCCTCAACCGCGCTGGCCGAACGCAGGCTTGAACCCGTAGGTAACCCGGCAGGACGCCGGGTTAGCCGCCCCGCGCCCGCCGAAAATCCTCCCCCTTCTCCACCACCCAAGCCCACAACGCAATCACTCCCGCCGTGACGCTCAACGCTCGGCAATTCATCGGCGTAACCGACGCAGACACGTGGAGTCGCCAACACCTCATGGCACCGGCAACCAGCCGCTGAATCCGCCCCGGGCGCTCAATGGGCCCCAGGCGAAATCCCATTGCGTGCCCGGCAGCGCCTGCTGTTCGGCGCCCGCCAACGCGGCGCGCTTCCAGTCGAACACCGTCGACCCCTGCCAGGCCAGGACCACGCCCTGGGCCGGGGTGTCATCCGTGTCGACCCAGCGCGCAGCCGCCGCTGCCATAAAGGCCTCGATGGGTTCGGCATCGATCTGCGACCGATACGCCGAACCCAGCAGCCAGCGGCAGACGTTCAAATGGTAGGTCCAATCCCGTGGCGGCCGGTGCCGATAGGCCCAGGTCATAAAGCTGCGAAACAGGTTCAGGCCCTCGGGCGGGTCGAGCTTGAGCAGCGCCGGGCAGATATCGAACAGGGTGTGCCAATACGGCAACAGGCGTGCATCCAGGTGCACGAAGCTGCGGCAATTGCTGGGGTACTCAGGCGGCGCGGGTTCCGCGTGCAGGCGACGGGACGCCGTGCTAACCAGGCGGCGGGCGCCTGCGGGCAACAGGTGGTTCATGACACGCACTCACATTCATGACGATGGAACGCCTCCTGGTCTCAGGAGGCCCAGGGCATACGTCAGAATGCGGGGGGAAGCGCGGGGGTTGGCCGAGGGCCAGGCATAGCGTGGCGGCGCCTTGTTGCGCCGCTCATGGGCCGGTCGCGGGGTGCGCTCCAGGCCCAACAACCAGGCCAGGCCGACCAGAAACACCAGCGCAACGGTTAAAGCGTTGCAGACGGGGCAGGCAAAGTAGTTCGAGATGTTGCTGGAAGACGGGCTGCCCAACCCTTTGTCGGAAAGTGGCGCCTGCTTGCCATCCAGCGAACAGAACGCCCCGCCGATGCCATTGAGTGCCTCGCCCATCATCTGCCCATGCCCCAAACCGCAGACGAACAGGTTCATCAGCACGCAGAAGTACAGGGCCCAGGCAATCAGGGAACGGTCGGGGTGGCTCAATTTCATGGCGGCGACTCTACCACCGGAGCCGCAAAAGGATGAAGCGCGGCATGCCCCTGTGGCAGAACGTCGCAGATTACGTGTGCTTCCCAGGGTTGGTAGACTGGGCGCCCTCAAAGCCTGACGTATTGATCCAGAGCAATGCAGGCGCTTCACAGGATGCACAGTTGATGAGTACGTTATTCACCCGCCGCAAAGTGCTGACCGGTATGGGCCTGTTGGGCCTGGGCAGCCTGCTGGGCGGCTGTGACTACAGCCCCAAGCTGAACTTCAAGTACGGCAAGGACTTGAGCGACAAGATCATGGGCCGCACCTTCAAGCTCAAGAACACCGACGGCGAGACCGTCACCCTCAGCTCGTACCGTGGCCTGATGCCGGTGGTGTTCTTCGGTTTCACCCAGTGCCCGGCCGTGTGCCCGACCACCCTGGCGCGCGCCGCCCAGGCCAAGAAGCTGATGGGCCGCGACGGCGAAATCATGCAGGTGGTGTTTATCACCCTGGACCCGGAACGCGACACGCCCGAGATTCTCGACAAGTACGTCAAGGCCTTCGACCCCAGCTTCGAAGCGCTGTACGGCACCCCGGAAGAAATCGCCGTGGCGGCCAAGGAATTCGGGATCTTTTATGAAAAGATTCCCGCCGGCGACACCTATACCCTGTCCCACACCGCCACCAGTTTCGTGTTCGATACCCGTGGCAACCTGCGCCTGGGCCTGCAGGCATCCCTTACTGCTAAAGAGTGCGCAGAAGACCTGCTCACCGTCATGGAGGTCTGCTAATGACTGCCGTTCAACACCTCAAACGCGCCCTGGTCGGCATGACCTTGCTGGGCCTCGCCGCCCACGCCAGCGCCCAGGTGCTAGTCACCGATGCCTGGGTACGCGCCAGTGTGCCGGGCCAGCCGTCCAGCGGCGCCTTCATGACCGTCACCGCCGACAGCGACAGCACGTTGCTGAGCGTGGCCTCGCCAGTGGCCAAGGACGTGCAGATCCATGAAATGAGCATGAAGGACGACGTGATGCGCATGGGCCCAGTGGACTCGGTAGCCCTGCCTGCCGGCAAGGCCGTGACCCTCGACCCCGACGGTTACCACGTGATGCTGATGGGCCTGACCCGCCAGATCAAGGAAGGCGACCAGGTCCCCCTGACCCTGACCGTACAAAATGCCAAGGGCGAGAAGCAGGCGATTGAAGTCACCGCGCCTGCCCGTGGCCTGGATGGGATGGATCACAGCAAGATGCATTGAGGGCGGCTGTGGCTGACGGGTTCTGAAGGTTTGTCAGTTCTGTTGTGGTGAGCGTGCTTGTTGTGGTGAGCGAGCTTATTGTGGTGAACGGGCTTGCTGTGGTGAGCGGGCTTGCCCCGCGCTGGGGCGCGAAGCGGCCCCACCCACGAGCACTCAACCCCCTCTGAAAGAACGCGGTGCATGGTTTTAGGGCTGCTTCGCAGCCCAGCGCGGGGCAAGCCCGCTCACCACACCAAACGAGCGTCTTATCGACTTGGCACAGGAGTTGGGTGGACTGTATCGAAAGGGATCAGGCCACTTGCCCTTGGCTGCGTCATCAGGTGAAAACTCTCGCTGAGCAACGCCACCGTGGCGCGGATGCTATCGGTCTGGCGCGGCACCGCAAATAACCCGTAGTTGACGCTCAACGCCGGGTTAGCGTTGGGCCCCAGGGCGATCACGCGCATGGTGTCCAGGCGAATATTCTCGGCAGGCAACAGGGCGACCCCCAAGCCGCTCTCCACCGCCGCCATGATCACGCCGATATTCGGGCTGGTGACGGTTACCCGGAAGTCCCGACCGGCGCTCAACAACGCATCAAACATCAGGCGCCGCCACGCGCAGGGCTCGGCATACACGATCACATCCAACGCCAGTGCCGGGTCGATCTCATCGTCGATCCCGCTTACCCAATACAGGGGCATGTTCCAGGTCTGCACGGGGTCGGCGGCAAACACCGAGCTCACGCCGATGGCGACGTCGAGCAAGCCATCGTGCCAGCGTTCGGCGAGGGCATCGCCGTGGTCCACGGTGATGTCCATGTGCACATGCGGGCTGGCACGCCGCAACCGCCCCAGCGCGGCCGGCAAAGCCGAGACCGCCACGTCTTCCGAAAGGCCGACGCGCACGGTGCCCATTACCGTGCGCTCCTTGAGACGTGTCGCCACCGTCTCTCCCAGCGCCAGGATGCGCGTGGCGTAGCTGAGCAACAGTTCGCCCTCGGTGGTCGGCACCACCCCACGCCCGGTACGGCGCAAAAGGCGTTGCCCGAGCAGTTCTTCGAGCCGACGAATCTGTGCGCTCAGCGCCGATTGCGCCCTGCCCGCTTGTTGCGCAGCGCCACTGAGGCTGCCGTGATGACACACCGCGACAAAGGTGCGCAGTAAATAGGGTTCGAAGGCATCGGATATCATGTTTGGCATAACTCTGAATCAACCGCTATCACCCTACCTTGATATCCACCGGATGACTACGCTGCCCAGCCTGTTCAACCAGTGAGTCAAACATCATGGATAACCCCCGCAACCCACGCATCGTATTGGCTGCTCGCCCCGACGGTCGCCCGAAAACCAGCGACTTTCGCCTCGAATACGCTGCGATACCCTCGCCTGCCGATGGCCAGGTGCTGCTGGAAAATCTCTACCTGTCCCTCGACCCGTACATGCGCTGGCGCATGAGCGACGCCAAGTCGTACGCCGAACCCGTCGGCATCGGTGAAGTGATGGTGGGCGGCACCGTGGCGCGTATCACGCACTCGCGTCACGCTGACTGGCACGAAGGTGACCTCGTGCTGGCCTACGCCGGCTGGCAGCGCTTTGCCGTGTCTGACGGGCACGACCTGCGCCGCCTGGACCCCAGCATCGCGCCCCTTACCACGGCCCTCGGCGTGCTAGGCATGCCGGGCTTCACGGCGTACGCCGGGCTGCTCAACATTGGCCAACCCAAATCCGGCGACACCGTGGTCGTCGCAGCCGCCAGCGGGGCCGTGGGCTCGGTGGTCGGCCAGATCGCTCGCCTGCACGGTGCCCGAGCCGTGGGCATTGCGGGTGGGGCGGACAAGTGTGCTTTTGTGAAAGACGAACTGGGTTTTGATGCGGTCATCGACCACCGGGCCCCAGACTTTGCCGAACAACTGGCCAGGGCATGCCCGAATGGCATCGACGTGTACTTCGAGAACGTCGCCGGGCCTGTCTGGGATGCCGTGCGGCCACTGCTCAATGACTTTGCGCGGATTCCGGTGTGCGGGCTGATTGCCCACTACAACGATGGCGCCCTGCAGGAAGCCACCGCTGATCGCCTGCCAGCCACGATGCATGACATTCTCGCCAAGAGCCTGACCGTACGCGGGTTTATCCAGACCGAGTTCGCCGATCAACAACAGGACAGGTTCCTCAAAGAGGCCGCACAGTGGATCGCCGACGGCAAACTCAAATGGCGCGAAGACATTGTCGAGGGTCTGGAACAGGCGCCCGAAGCCTTTATCGGACTGCTGGAGGGGCGCAACTTCGGCAAGTTGATCGTGCGCCTCAATCCACAATAAACAATTTCGCCCCGACACGCGTCGAAGAGCGATGGCCTTCCATGTCATTGCCCACCTGGTAACTCATTCCGGTCGTCAGGGTGAACTGGCGGCCGTCTTCCAGCTCCGTGTGCAGCTCGCCTTCAAGGCACAACAGAATGTGCCCGCGCCAGCACCAGTGATCCGCCAGGTAGCCGGGGGTGTATTCGACCATGCGCACGCGGGTCGTGCCGAAGTGGCCGGTGCGCCATATGGCATTGCCCGTCACGCCAGGGTGAGAAACCGGTTCGACCGTGGACCAGTCGGTGGTGCCAAAGGGAACAGCGTTCAGATCCATGATGGGCTCAATGATGGTTGTGCAGGGCTTGAGGCTATCGACCTGGAGCGGCAGCCGATAGACACAGATCAAGCGCTTTTGTGGGATACAGGTATCCTGCCTGCACGGCTCTCACGGATACGCTTATGCAGATCGACCCCACCTACGTCCTTTACGAAACCGAACACTGGCGGCTCAACCACCACCTGGCGTCCGCACTGCCCGGTTACCTGATGCTGGGCGCCAAGGCGCCAGCCCACTCCCTGGCTGACATGCCGGAAGCGGCGCTGACCGAGTTGGGCGGGTTGCTGGCAAAGACCCAGCGGGTGATGGAGGCGCAGCTGGAGCCGAAATGGCTGTATATCAGCCGCTATGGGCACATGCCGGGCTTCCCGCTGCATTTTCATTTCATCCCGGTGTATGACTGGGTGGAGGACGCGTTCTGGCGGGATGAGCGCTATCGGCGGCTGCAAGGTTTTGGCGCGCAGGGCCAGGCGCAGGCCTTGACCGATGGCGCGGAACTGACGCTGTTTGTGTGGCGGGAGTTTGGGGAAAGCCCTACGCCGCCGCCGGTTCAGGGAGAATCCGTGCAGCAGGTGATCGCGCGATTGCGCGCTGCGTTCAGACCGGAGTGAAAAGCCCAGCTTAAAACAGATCCCCTGTGGTATCAGCAGGTGAGGTGTTTGGTCATCGGGACACAGGCCAACTGCAAACCCGACGGCGAATGGTAAATCGCCTGCTCATCACCCACGTACCCACAGGCCCGATAGAAACTCGCCGCATTCAACGTCGCATCCAGCACCAGGGTTTCAATCGCCTGTTCCCGCGCAACGCTCTCCAGGTGATCGAGCATCGCCTTGCCATATCCGCGCCCGGTGAACCCAGGCAACACAAACAATGCGCCGACTTCGTTGTTGTCCGGATCAAGCATGCCGGTGGCCACCGGCTCTCCCTGCACCCACCCCAGGTAAAACGGTTTGTCCATCAGCGCGCTGTAGCCGTCTTCGGCTTTACCCTGCGTCCACAGCAGCATTTGCGCCTGCGTGTAGGCGCCGATGCACTGGCTGCGAATGGCCTGCAAACGGATGTCGAACGCCACTTGGGCATGTTCCTGGTTGGCGCGTTTGATCTCCAGCATGTGTATCTCCTTCCATGAAATCATCGTGCCATTAGCACACTTGTGCTAATCGACCCCTCCCCCCTGCGGCGCTATATTCCCCGGCACTTCCAGCGCTCCTCCGGCACCGTGCATTTCTTGCGCGTGGGCGCGTTGTGCGCTGGAAAAACCATAACAACCCCAAGGAAGAAGCACCATGAAACTGCAATCCTCCGTTACCCGCCTCACCCTGTTGGGCGCCCTGATCATCGGCGTCGCCGGCTGCAGCAACATCAAACCTACCGAAGATCACCTCAAGACGCTGTCGGAGACCAACCTGGGCGAACCGGTCAAGCGTATTTCCAATGTGCGCAGCGACTCGATGACCACCTACTACGTCGCCAGTGCCGCCTCCGGCGAGTACAACTGCTCAGTGCCCAGCGGTGCCAGCGGCGGCATGTTCGCCGTGGCCAGCTTTGGCATGATGAAGCCTGCGGCCTACTGCCAACCCAAAGGTGCACGCGGCAACCCACTGCAGGGCTTCACCCAGTAACTGTCTGCTGGCTCAGGGCGCGCAAGGTCCCGCGCAGTTCGGCGGGACGCACCGGCTTGGAGAGAATGGCGATCCGGCGGTCGTGCAAGGCGGCCTGGATTCTCTCCACGTCATGCCCGGTGAGAATCAGCGCAGGAACGGCCCAGCCACGTTGCTCGCGCAGCGCATCGATGCATTCGATACCAGTAGCGTGGTTGCCCAGGTCGTAGTCGGCGACGATGATGTCGCAGTCACTGACCAGAGCACGCCCCGAAGACTCCGCCTGCACCTCGCACCCCCAGCGCTCCAGCAGCGCCTGGGTGGCGAGCATTACGTTATGGTCATCTTCCACCAGGCACACCTTCAACCCGGTCAAGAGCCCGGCCTGGCGCGTGTCGTCGCGCGGTGCCGTGGCACGTGGCGCAGAGGCCAGGGTCAAGCCATACAGGCTTACAGAAGTACCATGGCCCACCCGTGAGCGCAGGCCTACTTGCACCCCCATCAACTGCCCCAGGCGCTTGACGATGGACAGTCCAAGGCCGACGCCTTCGACGTCCTTGTCACGCAGGTGGCGCACTCGATAAAACTCCTCGAAGACCTTTGATAGATGCTCCTCGGCAATCCCCCGGCCCCGGTCATGAATCTCCACCGCCAAGCCGCCGTCGCGAATGCGCACGCCAATGAGCACAGGGCGGTGCGCACCGTATTTGAAGCAATTGGACAGCACGTTCTGCACCATGGTAGCCAACAGCGCCGGGTCGACCAGCACCCAGTGCGCGCAAGGCCGCAGGCGCAGCTCCACCCCGGCCCAACGCGCGGCCTCGGCGTTCTGGCGCACCAGGTCGGCAAGGAACTCGCCCAGGTGCACCGCCTGGTATTTAGGCATCAGGCGGCCGTTGTCGAGGGTGTAGAGGTCGAGAATCGAGCGGAACAATTGCGACACGTTCAGCAGCGAACGGTCGATGTTATCCACCAGGCGCCGCTCTTCATCGCCCAGCCGGGCTTCGCGCAGGCACGCGGTAAACAGGCCAATGGAGTGGATGGGTTGGCGCAAATCATGGCTGGCCTGGGCGAGGAAACGGGATTTTTCCAGGTTGGCGGCGATGGCCTGCTCGGATGCCTTGCGCGTGCGCTCCAGCAGGATATGCGCGTACACCGGGATCACCGTGCTGGTGATCATCAGCATCAGCACCATGAAAGGCTGCGCCTGCCACACCGGCGTGAGCCGATACACCACCAGCAGCGCCAGCAACGCCAATGCCGTGGCAATCGCCAGGTAGCGCGAGCCATAGCGCATGCCGTTGCCCAGGTTGACCCAGACCATCACCGCATACAGCGGCAATGCCGCTTCGCCGCCCACCACCATGCCGAACGAGGTGCCGGTGTAGTCGTGGAGCATCCCGAAAATCCGCCGCGCCGGGTAATGCCCGGGCCAACGTGCGATCACCTGGCGCAACGCGATGGAGGCGAGCAGGAACAGGACGATATACAGGATCACCGGCAGGTAGGTGTCCATCGACTGTCCGGGCAAAAAGCCCAGAGCGGTGATGTACACGACAGCGATGGTGGCCACCACAATGCGCAGGTTGGCCTGGTCGAGTTCGGAGTTGGTCTCAAGACTCATGGGTTACGTCCTTGTGCGGCAATCAACAAATCCGTCATGCGCCACAGGCAGGCCCTGAGCGCGGTGGTAAGGTAGCATGCAACGGCATAACCCTGCCCCAGGGAGGAGCACCCCATGACCGGCCGTATCATCATCGCCGATGACCACCCGATGTTCCGCGAAGGCATGCTGCGCACCGTGCAGCGCCTGCTACCGCACGCCCAGGTGCAGGAAGCCGGCGACCTCGACAGCGTGCTTGCGTTGATCCGCGAAGGCGGCGATATCGACACACTGATCCTCGACCTGCGCTTCCCCGGCCTGACCTGCATGAGCCAACTGGTCGAACTGCGCCAGCAATTACGGCGCACCACATTGATCGTGGTGTCGATGGTGGACGACCCGGCGTTGATCGACCAGGTGATGGCCCTGGGCGCGGACGGCTTCATCGGCAAGAACATCGCCCCCGACGAGATCGGCCAGGCGTTGCTGGCGATCCGCGACGGTGAAGTCCTGGTCAAGTTCGCCCCATCCGGCCTGTTGCCGCTGGACACCCACACCCTCACCGCCCGCCAGCAAGACGTGCTGAGCCTGATCGCCCAGGGCAAGACCAACAAGGAAATCGCCAAAGCCCTGGCTATCTCGCCGTTCACCGTGCGCATTCATGTGTCGTCGCTGTTGCGCACCCTGGATGTGCCCTCCCGGGCGGCGGCCGCGGTGAAGTATTCCGGGGAGTTCTAGGCGTTTTCATCACCGGGGCGGGTGAAGGAATAGCGGTCGATGTCAGTGCGCAGCGTCCAGCCCTGACCCTGCCAATAATGGGCGGCACGGGTGTTGGTCTTGAACACATCGAGGTGGCATTTGTGGATGCCCAGTTGCGCCAGCACGTCGAGGCAACGTTGCGTCAGCGCCTGCGCGATGCCTTGGCGGCGATAGTCCGGCAGTACCAGCAAATGCTGCAGGTAACCACGGCGCCCATCGTGGCCGCACATCACGCAGGCGATCAACTGACCTTCGGCTTCGGCCACAAAACTCATGCCGGGGTTGCGTGCCAGGTAGCGCTCGGTGGCCTCACGGGAGTCGGCGTCGCGCAGGGAGATACCGGGGGTGTTTTGCATGAGGGCGAGAACGGCGTCGTAGTCGGCTGGGGTCATCACACGAAGGTTGAACATGGGCTGTGCCTGAGGTGAAGGGCCGATCAGATTGGCACACTTTTGTGACGCGCCCCAGCGCTCTGCATCCGATATTTATGCTCACTTCCCAGCTTAATAATATTTTATTTATAACCCCCCTCCCCCTAGCCTTGAAGTCATGCCAACGCTGAATCCAACTGCATTACGCAAGGACAGAGACATGACTGAAGCAATAACAAAAACAGACACCCTGGTGGTGGGCGCCGGTCAAGCTGGCGTGGCCATGAGCGAGCATCTGAGCAAGCAAGGCGTACCCCACTTGGTGCTGGAGCGCAGCCGTATTGCCGAGCGCTGGCGCACCGGACGATGGGATTCGCTGGTGGCCAACGGGCCGGCCTGGCATGACCGGTTCCCCGGCCTGGAGTTCGACACGGTTGCCCCGGATGGCTTTGCGCCCAAGGAACGCGTGGCCGATTACTTTGAAGCCTATGCCCGCAAGTTCAATGCGCCGATCCGCACCGGCGTTGACGTGTTGTCGGTGGTCCGCAATGTCGGCCGCCCTGGCTTTACCGTGCACACCAGTGAAGGGGTGATCGAAGCCAACCGGGTAGTGGCGGCGACCGGGCCGTTCCAGAAGCCGGTGATCCCGGCCATCGCGCCCAACGACACCGCGCTGCACCAGATCCACTCCGCCGACTATCGCAACCCCGCGCAACTGCCAGCCGGCGCCGTGCTGGTGGTGGGGGCCGGTTCATCCGGCGTGCAGATTGCCGATGAATTGCAGCGCTCCGGGCGTCAGGTGTACCTCTCGGTCGGCGCCCACGACCGCCCGCCTCGCGCTTACCGCAATCGCGACTTCTGCTGGTGGCTGGGTGTACTGGGCGAGTGGGACCAGGCAGCCATGAAGCCCGGCCGCGAACACGTGACCATTGCGGTCAGCGGCGCACACGGCGGCAAAACCATCGACTTTCGCGAGCTGGCCCAGCAAGGCATGACCCTGGTCGGCCTGACCCAAGCGTTCAATGGCAACGTTGCCACGTTCCAGCCGAACCTGGTGGAAAACCTCGCACGCGGCGATGAAAACTACCTGGCCCTGCTGGATGCCGCCGATGCCTACATCGAGCGCAACGGCCTGGACCTGCCGCTGGAGCCCGAAGCCCGTCACGTGTTCCCCGACGCGGACTGCATCAAGAACCCGATCCTGGAACTGGACCTGGCCAAGGCCGGCGTCACCTCGATCATCTGGGCCACCGGTTTTGCGGTGGACTACAGCTGGTTGAATGTGGCGGCCTTCGACGCCGCCGGCAAACCCCAGCACCAGCGCGGCGTGTCCAGCGAGGCCGGGATCTACTTCCTGGGCCTGCCGTGGCAGTCACGCCGTGGTTCGTCGTTTATCTGGGGGGTGTGGCACGACGCCAAGTACGTCGCCGACCACATCGCCATCCAGCGTCAATACCTTGAGTACCGCGAAGCCGCCCCGGTGGCTCGCCCCTCCCCTGTCAGCGCCTGATCACTTTATTGCCGGAGTTTTTTTGATGCCTACTCACACTCGTATCCGCATGTTCAACACCAAGGAAACCTACCCCAACCAGAGCCTGGACAACGACCTGTGCCAGGCCGTGCGCGCTGGCAATACCGTGTATGTACGCGGCCAGGTCGGCACCGATTTCGACGGCAACCTGATCGGCCTTGGCGACCCGCGTGCCCAGGCCGAGCAAGCGATGAAAAACGTCAAGCAACTGCTGGAGGAAGCCGGCAGCGACCTCAGCCATATCGTCAAGACCACCACCTACCTGATCGACCCGCGCTACCGCGAGCCGGTGTATCAGGAAGTTGGCAAGTGGCTCAAGGGCGTGTTCCCGATCTCCACCGGGCTGGTGGTGTCGGCCCTCGGCCAGCCGCAGTGGTTGATGGAAATCGATGTGATCGCCGTTATCCCCGAGTAAGGAGCCGCACATGACCTTTTCAATCGTCGGCCGGTGCGCCGAAACCGGCCAACTGGGCATTGCCATCAGCTCGTCGAGCATCGCCGTGGGCGCCCGTTGCCCGTGGCTGCGCCCAGGCGTGGGTGCGGTGTCGACCCAGAACATTACGCTGCCGGCCCTGGGCCCGGACGTGCTCGACTTGCTGGAACAAGGCCTGGCCCCCGCCGAGGCCATCGACACGGCACTGACCCGCAACGGCTACAGCCAGTACCGGCAACTCACGGCGATTGATCACCTGGGGCGTAGCGTGCATTTCAGCGGCAGTGAAACCCTCGGCACCCATAATGCGGTGTCGGGCGAACAGTGCGTGGCGGCGGGCAATATGCTTGCCGACCGTGCGGTGATCGAGGCCATGGTCAGCGCCTTCGAGCAAGGCGAAGGCCAGTTGGCGGACCGGTTGCTGGCAGCCATGCACGCCGCCATTGCCGCCGGTGGCGAAGCGGGCCCGGTGCATTCCGCCGCGCTGGTGGTGGTGGGCGAACTGACCTGGCCGATCATCAATTTGCGGGTTGATTGGGCCGATGAACAACCGATCCTTGAATTGCAAAAGCTGTGGGATGCCTATCGCCCGCAAGTGCAGGACTACATCGACCGCGCCCTCGCCCCGGACCGTTCGCCCGGCTACGGCGTAGCGGGAGACGACCGATGAGCAGCAGCCGCGAACTGCTGCAGACGCTGGTGGGGTTTGACACCACCAGTCGCGAGTCAAACCTGCAACTGATCGAGTTTGTACGCGATTACCTGGCCGGTTTCGGGGTATCCAGCGAGTTGGTCTACAACGAAGATCGCAGCAAGGCCAATTTGTTTGCCAGCGTGGGCCCGGTTGAGTTGCCGGGGATCGTGCTGTCGGGACACACCGATGTGGTACCGGTGGACGGCCAGCCCTGGACCGTACCGCCGTTCGAGCTGACCGAACGCGACGGCAAGCTGTTCGGCCGCGGCACCGCCGACATGAAGGGTTATATCGCCTGCGTGTTGGCACTGGTGCCGGCATTGGTCGCGGCGCCGCTGCGGATGCCGGTGCACATCGCACTGTCCTATGACGAAGAAGTCGGTTGCCTGGGCGTGCGTTCGTTACTCAAGGTGCTTGAATTACGGCCAGTGAAACCCATGCTGTGCATCATCGGCGAACCCACCGAACTCAAACCGGTGCTCGGCCACAAGGGCAAACTGGCGATGCGCTGCGACGTGCATGGCGAGGCGTGTCATTCGGCCTATGCGCCGTATGGGGTGAACGCGATCAAACACGCCGCCGAGTTGATCGGCGAGCTGGGACGGATCGGCCAGCGCCTGCGAGAGACACAGGATGCGCGCTTTGATCCACCGTTCAGCACGGTCCAGACCGGGGTGATCAGCGGCGGCAAGGCGCTGAATATCGTGCCGGCGGATTGCCGGTTTGATTTTGAAGTGCGTGCGTTGCCGTTGCAGGATCCAGCCGAAGTGGCTGACGAACTGAAGGCCTACGCCGAGCAACAAGTGTTGCCGCGCATGCAGGCGGTGAGCGCGCAGAGTGCGATTCGCTTTACCGAGTTGTCGGCGTACCCCGGGTTGGTCACCGATGAGCGCAGCCAGGCGGCGGAGTTGATCGCCGCGTTTTCCGGCTCGCGGGCGTTCGGTACGGTAGCGTTTGGGACCGAGGGTGGGTTGTTTGACGCCGTGGGTATTCCCACGGTGGTGTGCGGGCCGGGGAGCATGGACCAGGGGCATAAGCCGGATGAGTTTGTGAGCCTGGAACAACTGGCGGGGTGTGACGCGATGCTGGGGCGGATGCTGGACTCGATTCGCGCGTAGATCACCGTTCCCCTGTAGGAGCCGGCTCCTACAGGGGATTTCTGTCAGCCGAGCAGGCGGGCGAGTTCTTCGCGGCAGTAGTCGACGAAGAGCTGCACCGGTTTGGTCAGCGGCGCCCGCCGTAACCATACCGCTGACAAGCCTGAGCCGGTCACCGTCTCCGCCAGCGGCACACACACCACCTTTTGCCCATCATAGGTGTACTCAGTGAACGGCTTGGTCACCAGAATCGAAAAGCCGAACCCCCGCCCCACCATGCCCCGCACCATCTCGATCGACGGCGAGCTGAACACGATATTCGGCGTCAGCCCGCGCTCTTCAAAGATGCTCACGAAGTAGGTCCGACTGGGCAGCACGTCCAGCAGAATCATCGGTTCCAGCACCAGGTCTGCCAGCGACACCTTGGCTTGTTGCGCAAAGCGATGATCGGCCGGCAACAGCGCATAAGGTTGCTGCGGCGGCATCAACGGCGTGGTCTCGATGGTGGCGCCCAAGTCGTGCTCGAACAGCATGGCCACGTCGATGCTGCCCGCCGTCAGCGCTTGCACTAGCTCCTGCTGTTCGCCATCACGAATACGGATCTCCACCCCCGGCCAACGCGCCTTGAAACCGGCGATCAGGCGCGGCAGGTAGAGTGGCGCCACGGTTTCAAAGCAGCCGATATCGATCTGCCCGGCCACCACATCATTGTCCGCCAGGGCGTTCTGCTCGAACTCATGGGCCACCCGCAGCAGTTCCAGCGCTTTGCGATAAAACCGCGCGCCGCTGGGGGTGAGCGACACGCCCTGGGCGTGATGACGGATAAACAACTGCACGCCAAAGCTGTCTTCGAGCTGCTTGATCGCCGTGGACACCGACGGCTGCGCGATATACAGCTTGCGCGACGCCTCGGCGACACTGCCGCACTCGGCCGTGGTGACGAAATATCTGAGTTGGCGCAGGTTATAGGCAGCCATCGGGACCTCCAAAAACGTGGGACTTCGCCCGCAAAACAGGTGTAGGCAACATACCGGAGCGCGGCAAGGCGCGAGCTATATTTTTTAAGGTCTATAGCAACAAACTTACTAATTTACCTCCCCGCGCCCATTGCAGATCATCACACCAACAACAAAGCGCCACGCCGGTGGCGCACAGCGAAGTACGTCAACGTACTCACCTTGCCTTGGAGCTCGTCATGGTTACCACTGCAACATCCTCCGCCCCGCTTATCGAAAAACACACGATTGGATACGTGCCCCCGGAAGATCGCCATGGAAAGGTAAGAGACCTGTTCACCCTGTGGTTCGGCGGCAACATCGCGCCGTTGCCCATCGTCACGGGCGCACTGGGTGTGCAACTGTTTCACCTCAACCTGGTGTGGGGCATCGTCGCCATTCTTGTCGGCCACCTGGTCGGCGGCGTGCTGATGGCGCTGCACTCGGCCCAGGGCCCGCAGATGGGCATTCCGCAAATGATCCAGAGCCGCGCCCAGTTCGGCTCCCTCGGCGCCTTGCTGGTGGTGGTGATCGCCGGCGTCATGTACATCGGTTTTTTTGCCTCCAACATCGTGCTCGCGGGTAAATCCCTGCACGGTGTGGTCGACGCCGTGCCCGTACCGGTAGGCATCGTGATCGGTGCGATCGGTTCCGGGATCATCGGCATCATCGGCTACCGCTTCATCCACGTGCTCAACCGCATCGGCACCTGGGTGCTGGGCGCCGGGATCGTGCTGGGGTTCGGCTACATCTTCACCCACCTGCAGACCACGGACTTCCTGACGCGCGGTGAATTCAACATCGCAGGCGTGCTGGCGACCGTGTCCCTGGCGGCGTTGTGGCAGATCGCATTCGCGCCCTACGTCTCCGACTACTCGCGCTACCTGCCGGCCGATGTACCGGTTGCCTCCACCTTCTGGACCACCTACCTCGGCTCGGCGCTGGGCTCCAGCCTGTCGTTCATCTTCGGCGCCGTTGCCGTCCTCGCCACCCCGATCGGCATGGACACCATGGACGCAGTCAAACTCGCCACTGGCGCCATCGGCCCGTTGATGCTGGTGTTGTTCCTGCTCAGCGTAATCAGCCACAACGCCCTCAACCTGTATGGCGCCGTGCTGTCGATCATCACCCTGGTGCAGACCTTTGCGTACCGCTGGATTCCCACGGCAAAAAGCCGTGCAGTGATCTCGATCCTGGTGCTGGCAGCCTGCGCAATTGCGGCGGTGTTCGCCTCGAAAGACTTCATCGGCCACTTCGTCGACATGGTGCTGGTGTTGCTGGTGGTCCTGGTGCCGTGGACGGCGATCAACCTGATCGACTTCTACGCCATCCATAAGGGCAAGTACGACATTGCCTCGATCTTCCGCGTGGACGGCGGGATCTACGGCCGATACAACCCGCAGGCGTTGTTGGCATATGGGATTGGGATTGTGGTGCAGATTCCGTTCATGAACACGCCCCTGTACGTGGGGCCGATTTCGGAACACATCAACGGCGCGGATTTGTCTTGGGTGGTGGGGTTGGTGGTGACGTCGCCGTTGTACTTCTGGTTGGCGAGTCGGGACAGTGCGTATAAGCGGCGGATGGACGGAGGGAAGTTGGTGGGAGGGGTTTGATTACCAAACGTATGTAACGAGCAAACACACCACCCGACATAGTCGCCTTAACAAATATGTCGGGTAGTTTTTAATCGACTCAAGAGTCAAAAAGTTAAGCCATCCCTCAACAACTCGATATTGAGCCTTGGTTAAAGCTTTCTCAATCTTCGCCCATAGAGCTGATAACCTCCACGATCAAAAAAAAGAAAAAATCAATTATAAGCATCAGAACATTCAACCCCCCAATAAAAATCTGATTACTCTCATCTGTAAAAGCACTCACATCAAAACTAAGGTGCTACTTCTTTTCCCCTTGAACCCTAGTAACCTTCAAACCATCGATATACAAACTAGCAATACCAAAATCAAACTTAGCTCCTGGTTTTTTCTTAACCAAAAGCCCTGCCAAACTCAAATGAGAAACAAAAGCTTCAAATGCTCCGAAAGGCTCCGATGATCGGCTCCAAGCATCTCTGAGCTCAGCCGAAGTGAACTGCGACCTCAAGGTTTGGTTGTTTTCTATATCCTCTAAAAAAGGTCTTAGCAGAGGATATTCATTTTTTAGAGCGTTCACTCGCTCAACTGAGGCCGTCTCTAACCCTAACTGCATTGATCTTGGGCTTAGTAAGCGATCTGTAGCAGGTTGCTTCGCATTAAATATCCGCAGCTCTTCCTCTCTAGCATTATGAAGCAGTACAGTTAACGAGCGCGGATAAGTATTACCTTGAGCATCAGTTAGGCGATTATAAACCCACTTTGCGACAGTAGCATTTTTACCCTTCTCTTGTCGCAACCCCCACAGTGGCACTAGAGCCTTGCGTAAATCTTCCTCACCCGCAGAATCAACCTCTGAATCTGTAAGAGGAAACTCTCTCAGAGCTATGGAACGAAACTCTTGCGATCCTCCTGTCACCAATCTATACGCTAGCCTGAGGAAATCCTCAATTTTCCATTGCAGCAGCAGTGTTCGAGGTTCGCTAAAGTGGCTTTTGTTAGTAAAAACCAACTTACTCCAAATATCCTCCCTTAAAAAAACCTTGAAGCGAATATTATGTAAGTCCTGATTATTCGAATCATAAGCAAGCCTCAACAGCCCGCCCAATGCATCTTCCTGCCAAGGACTCTCTTCCTTAATATCCTGATCCAAGTCATCATACAAAAGCCATAGTTTATTATTTTCGGAGGTAAGGGCCCCATTTATGTCAATCATTAGATCTCGACATAATCCTTTCAAAGGATCCGATAGCAACCCTAAGATCGCTTGGGTGTGGCTAGATTTCCAGTGGTCAGCCCCTGACACCTTCCCAAAATACTGCCTCAGATAATCTTTGATTACCTTCATGCCCGCCGAACGAGGGAGCGCGTCAAACAAGTCAGTTCTGGAGACGTAAATTCGGACAACAGCATAAGCCCTCCAAAACGAGAGCCAGTCATGCTGATCCTTCACCAACCCACGCTGTATCTCATCAAACACATCGGTAGTAGGTCTAAATATCGACATTGGAGATGGACCATGCCCTGGCAATATATCCACACTTTCCAGGCGCCCACGCGCACGTTTCATCGCATTACTTTTATGTTCTACAAACAAATGAAACAAAGTGGATTTACCAGTACCTTTTCGACCACGGACAACCCAACGTGCATCGTCTAAAAACTTGTCAAAATCAGACGTTTTTTGAAAAAACGTTTCGAAATCATTCGCCGCAATAGCTTTGGCCTCACGCTCAGGAAAGTTTAAAGACTCAATAACTTTCCTTCGATCAACCCTACTCATAGATGCTTCAGCTTTGTCCTCCGCCTCAGAATCCATAAGAATATTAGCAATTCTTGCATATCCAGGCATTGCCGCTTCTACAGGATAAGTAATAGCCGCAGCAATTCCAGGGTTATAGTAAACTTCAGTTGGCACCTCATCCTCTCCCAACTGCAAGCATGGCAAGAACTTAGAAACAATCTCCTTACCAATAGGACCTTCAGGAACAGGAGATAGAATAAGATTTACACTTACGTTAGAAAGACTACTAATTGTCTCTCTTACAAATTTTATACCCTCAGCATTCTGCTCACTTGGAAACATAACCAAAAACGCTTCATCGGCAAGGCGTAGTAGCGATAGCCCCCCCCAATCTCCAAGCCCCGTGCGTGCATCAATTAAGAGCACATCAGGATCAATTTGCTCAATCAGCTCTTTTTCGAACATCCCCCAAGCATCGTCAGCCCTATGGAGAGCCACTTCTGAGGAAAGAGTAAACAACCGCTGGACGTACTCATTACTTACTACTCCAGCAGGGATAACATGTACCTCCGCACGTGTTGTCTCATCTTCAACTACATAAGAAATGGCCTTCTTCTGCATATCGCCGGAAGCTACGAGACACGTAGTCAAATTCTCACTTGCCTCCGAATCAAAAGGTAATACCTGTCTCTCCCAGAGAAAGTCAATAATCCCCGCTTCAATTTTTTGATCATCTTGTCTAGGAAGAAGCTTATGTAACCCTGGAGCTTCTACATCAAGATCCACAACAGCTACCCGCTCACCTCCCCGAGCCAAATGAAAAGCGGTGTGGACCAAAGCAGTAGTTCTGCCCACTCCACCCTTATAAGAGTAGAACACTACACGCCTAGGTTTTGAGCCTGCAGGTCGGCTATTGGGCCTTTTTCCAGACGCAATCATTGATACAGCAGTACCCCAGCTAGCAGGTGGCTCTTGGTCGGGACGACTGATGGAGACTCCTCTCTCCCTAGCTTCTGCATGAGTGTACAACTCTGCGATAGACAACTGAAACCCTGCACTTTCAACTAATGTTTTCACAGGCCCAAGGCGCTGCGCTCGATCTAAACCTTCAAACGACTCATCCACAACAGTTAAAATAGCTATATTTTTGCTACCAACATCCAGCTCATAAGAATCACCATAGAGGGAGTCTAAGTCTTGGCGCAACTCAATTGCCGTCTTCATCACTTTTCTCCATTCTTTTCGAGCCAGCCGATTACGTACCGCAAACTTTGGCGCCAATCGCTTAAAGTGTTTCCTGCCAAATTCTCACCGACATATCGGAGATCGATAAAGTCATGCGAGGTTGCGCCCCCGGGGTTCATAACTCGACTTAAAATGTATTAGAAACGCAGGATCTAAAAGCGCCTTCTTGTTGAGGTCACCCATTAGCCTAAGAGAGGAAAGTAGCCCATGACCTGGGCGCTCTATGGGCTGTCCTCTGCGTGAATCTCTCATTCTTGTGCCGAGATCCCCCCAGAACGTAATGCCGTGGTACTTTACGACTAAATCTTTGAGCCGACACTCAATGGCAACTCCGCCTAGATGAGCTGCTGCCGTAGTTCGCGGTACTGTGCAAGCCATTAGTGTTTCAACATCAGCACGCCGCGATTCAAACGCCAATCCGTAGTTTTCCATCCCCCCCCCAAAGCAATGTACATGCGCTGGCACCAGTTGCGTCCCTAAGGCTCAGATACTCGTGCAACCCTAATTTTTTCACGCCTAGTATGTTCGCACATTCAGACGCCAGATGCGCTACTGATATGCTGTGTTTTTACAGCGTCATTCGGAAGGTGAAATCTTCAAATTTGCTCAGTACGCTGGTATTTTCCGGGCATAAAATAAACATGACGACTAATTGTAATCACAATCAGCGAAACTGCTAACGAAGTCGATTTATTTTGCCGTCTTTACATGTCACTCCCGTTCATACACTACTGAGATTGGCCACTCGTTCACTCCCTTTCGCCGTGACTCATCTAGGTTGCACTCATTCGTCTCACCATTTCTAGTCCTTCGTCACTGGCTTACCCAGAGACAGGATTTCTCAGCCCTAAAACGGTTCACACCAAACACCGTCAGACATGCCCCAGCCAAGCCAGACTGCCGAATGTTTTATGGCGGTTGTGCGTGGGATACCTTCGGGTCTGCCGGGCTTTGGTGTAAATCGTCCGGCCTGCGACCCCGCGCACAGCTGCCACCCAGTCTGTTTCGCAGCAGAGCCGGTGGTAATTCTTCTTACTTGACGACTTACAGCATGACGACTCAATACCCGCCCCCGCTGCTTCCCCCCCATATCCCAAGTTGCAACCGACTACCCAGTCCTGCTCATCGACAGGGACGCGCCCCTCAGCGAGTTGCACGCGTGCGCTAGTGAGCGCCTTAACGCCGCCCTTGCCTACCTCCATCTGACGGCCTATTCCAATGTGTCGAACTATGCCGAATACGATATCAATACCGTCGCCAATACCGCCCGGATTCTGGTCTAGGGTGTGGCAGATGTGTTTACGGTACGTGAGGAAACCCGCTTAGGCGGGTTTTCTGGTTTTTGGTTTCTGGTGAGCTGGGAATTGCTGATTTGACTGGGATGGATGATGGCTACATCGACGTCATCGCGACCTCGCTGAGGCTCGAGCGCTCCCACAGGGATCAGCTTCGTATGTTGAGTTCTAGTCAGGGCGATATTCGCAGACCCACAAAAATCCAATGTGGTGGCGATCAGACTTTACGACAGTGCGATGACAATGAGTCTGGACTCGTTACCTTTTGCACAGGCTCCGCTTTTGGAACCAGACGGACGCATACAGCCATAAAGGCTAGCGTGTATTCAACCGTTCTATCAACCTCCATCAGCGAGTACCAGAATGTCTGCTATCCAGTTTCAACCTCTATCGGCATCAACTGTCGTCTCTCAGTCACAGGTTGGCGCACTTGAGAACACCGTCAACACCGCGCCTATCGCCAGAGGAAAAATCGAGGTGCTGGTCAAGGCGAGTGATGTCGACAAAACCATAAATATTGCCTTCAGGATCGCCGAAACGGTGGGCATGGCATTTCCGAACGCGGAAGTTGGCGGCCCGGGACCTGCGAATTTCGAGACGCCGGGGGACGGCTATCCGATCAAGTTTGACTTCCGCCCGGATGGCCCTGATGGCACCTATACCCCCGAACTCCAACAAAAGATCACCTGTTTCAAGGAACAGTTCGCACAGACGCTTCGTCATGAAGGCGTAGAAAACGCACATTGATACGCCGACCTGTGGCTATGCGGTTGCCTGATACCTAAAATGTCACCTTTCAGTCAACACCCCCAGGAAACGCCCATGCCCGCCCTCACCTTCCGCAACGCCCTCCCCGCCGACGCCGCCCGTTGCTTTGAAATCGAAACCACCGCCTACGAAGGTGACGAAGCCGCGACCCTGGAGAAGATCGCCACGCGTATTGCGCAGTACCCGCAAGGCTTTCTGATCCTGGAGGCGGATGACGCGGTGGTGGGTTTCATCAACTGCGGTTGCGCCCACAAGGTGGTGATGTCCGACGAGGCGTTCAAGGAGTTGGTGGGCCATTCGGCCGATGCGCCGAACGTGGTGATCATGTCGGTGGTGGTCGACCCGGCGCATCAGGGCAAGGGTTACTCCAGGCTGCTGATGACCGAATTTGTGCAGCGCATGCGGGCGATGGGCAAGCAGACGATTCACTTGATGTGCAAGCAGCACCACGTGCCGCTGTATGAGCGCATGGGGTACCAGTACGTGCAGCCGTCGCCGTCGGATCACGGTGGCATGGCGTGGCATGAGATGGAGATGGCGCTCTAGCAATGAACACACCGCGCATCGACATCAGTGACCAACCCAACCCCGACGCCGAGCGCATCTTGGGCAGCGGTCTCGCGGCCTTCAATGAAGCCATCACCGGCTACAACGACCGGTGCCTGCTGACGGTGCTGATCAAGGACCCCGACACCCGGCAGGTCCTCGGCGGCATCACCGGTAAAACCACGTTGGGCACGGCGTTCCTCGACCTGTTCCACCTGCCCGATTCATTACGGGGCACGGGGCTCGGCAGTCAGTTACTGCAAGCCTTCGAAGATGAAGCCCGGCGTCGGGGTTGCACAAACGCGGTGCTGTACACCCTGAGTTTCCAGGCACCTGGGTTTTACGAGAAGCACGGCTGGGTACGCTTCGGCGAGATCCCGTGCGAGCCCGAAGGCAGCAGCCGGGTATTTCTGTCCAAGGTGCTGTGACGTTCAGGGTTTTGCCAAACAACCCAGCAGCCGCCCCCCTCTGCGCCGCGCCATTCTCCGCCGCTTGCGAATGTTGCCAGTGCAGGCTTGCCGCAGTAGGGTTTACCCCTGCCCAATGTCCAGGAGCCCAGCATGAGCTTTTTTTCCGACCCCGATGCCGTCGCCCGTTACGCCGAGGGGCCCGTGCGCCTGGTGCCGGGTTTCGATGGGCTGCAACGCATGACCACCCTGCTGCTGCGCGAACGCGTGCCGGTCACGGGCAAGGTGCTGGTGTTGGGTGCGGGCGGTGGCCTGGAGTTGAAGCGCTTTGCCGACGCGGAACCGGGCTGGCGTTTTGTGGGGGTAGACCCATCGGCCGAGATGCTGAAGCTGGCAGAGGCCACCTTGGGTCCGTTGAATGCGCGAACTCAATTGCACGAAGGCTATATCGACACCGCCCCGCTGGGACCTTTCGACGGCGCCACCTGCCTGCTGACCTTGCACTTCATCCCGGCCGAACAGCGCCTGCAAACCCTCAAGGCATTGTGGTTACGCCTGTTACCGGGCGCGCCGCTGGTGGTGGCGCATCACAGCATCCCGCAGGCGCCGGACGATAAGGCCCGCTGGCTGAAGCGCTACGCCGCGTTTGCGGTGGATTCGGGCGTGCCGGCAGCAGATGCCGAGCGAGCGATTGCGGCGATTAGTGAGAAATTGCCGGTGCTGTCACCCGAGGCTGATCAAGCCCTGATGACAGAAGCCGGGTTCGAGGGTGTCGAGTTGTTCTACGCCGGCTTCAGCTTTAGAGGCTGGGTAGGCTATAAACCGCGCTAGCGGCTCTACCAACTCCCGGACGCCCCGCCGCCGCCACTGGAACCACCGCCACCGGAGGAGCTGGAGCTGCTGGAACCGGAGCTGCTGGATCCCGAGCTCGACCCATCGCTCGACCCATCGCTCGACCCAGAGCCACCGCCGGTCTTGCCAAAGATGAACAGCGCCGCAAACGAGGCAATCGGGAACGCGTACAGCCAGCCGTCACGTCCGAGTTCTATCAACACCCCCGCTGCCACATACACCCCCACCGCTGCCGACAGCCGCGCGACAAACCCCACGCGACTTTGCTTCCAGGCAGCCTTCATGATCACCAGCAGCACCAGGTACAAACCCAGCACCACCAGCGCACCCAGCGGAAATACCAGCCAATGGATGAAGTTGACGTCGGCGTACTGACGATCAATCACCACCAACCCAAGGATGTACGCCAGCAGCCCGACGACGCAGTAAAACACCGAGCGTGCCATCCACAATGCGCCGAAGGTTGCGCCACCGATGAGCAGGGTCAACGGCATCACCAGCAAGAACACCAGCCAGTCGCGCCCTCCGCCCAGGATCGCGAGCAGCACGGTGGCCGCCACCGTGGCAATCAAGGCGCGGCGCCAGTGCAGCTTGCCGGCACTGATCAGCACACCGCCAACCGCGCCGATGACAAACGCCAGCAGTATTGCAATGAACTGGGGATTGATCCCCCGCCCCGCGATCTTGGGCAGATCACCACCGTCTACCAGCACCACCAGGTCGTTCACTCCCTGGGACACACCGCCCGCGAAATCCCCTTGGCGAAACGCCGGCGTGATGTGTTCTTCGATAATGCGATGGGCCAGCAAATCCGTGACCGTGCCTTCCAGGCCATAGCCGACTTCGATGCGCACCTTGCGGTCCTCCTTGGCCACCACCAGCAGGATACCGTCATTGATGTCCTTGCGGCCCAGCTTCCAGGCGCGGAACAGCTGGTTGGCGTAATCCTCGATGCTCGCGCCGCCGGTGGTGGGCACCAGCAGCACGGCCACTTGCGAGCCTTTGCGCTGTTCGAGGTCGGCGAGCTGGTTTTTCAGACGGGTGGTGGTGGCGGCATCCAGGGTGTTGGTGAGGTCGATCACCCGCTGGTCAAGGGCCACGCCGATGGGCGAAGTGCCCGCCTGGGCGTTGCCCAGCAGGCCAAAGACCACCAGCGCTACCAGGCTCAACACGGATTGCCGCAAAATCGCCATCATGCTTTGTTACCTGAAATTTCTTCCTGAAGGCGGCGACTTTACCTTAACGGCGCTATAACGCGTGACCCCACGCCTGTGACTATCTAAACTCCCTGCAGTCATAGCAATACGCCACAACCGAGAAAAACCATGGACTTACTCCACCGTAACAATGTCAGCGTGATGGGCAACGGGACCTCGACCCTGGTGTTTTCCCACGGGTTCGGCTGCAACCAGGCTATGTGGAACTACCTGGCGCCGCATTTCCTGGAACGCTTTCGCGTGGTGATGTACGACCTGGTGGGCGCGGGGCTGTCAGACTTGGGCGCCTTCGACAAGGCCAAGTACGGCACGCTGGAGGGCTACGCCCGTGACCTCAATGAAATCATCGAGGCCTACGCCGTCGGCCCGGTGATCCTGGTGGGGCATTCGGTCAGCGCAATGATCGGCGCCATCGCCGACCGCCTGGCCCCCGGCCGCATCAGTGCCCATGTGATGATCGGGCCATCGCCGCGCTATATCGATGAAGACGGCTACATCGGCGGCTTCAAACGCGGCGATATCGAGGACCTGCTCGACACCCTCGACAGCAACTACCTCGGCTGGTCCAGCGCCATGGCCCCGGTGATCATGGGCGCACCGGATCAACCGGCGCTGGGCGAAGCGTTGACCGAGAGTTTCTGCCGCACTGAACCTGAGATCGCCAAGCAATTCGCGCGGGTGACGTTCATGTCGGACAACCGCCAGGACGTGATCGGCCTGGCCACCCCAGTGCTGATCCTGCAATCCACCGATGACCTGATCGCTCCCGTCGCCGTAGGTGAATACCTGCACAGCGTGCTGTCCCACAGCCGCTATTGCCTGGTGGAGAACATCGGCCATTGCCCGCACATGAGCGCGCCACAGGCCTGCGCAGCAGCCATGGACGATTTCCTGGCACCCTGGGCGGTTGCGCGTGCCAGCTGAGCTATTCGACAGCGCGGCCTGCGCCCTGGCCGTCACCGCGCAAGATGGCATGATCCTGCAAGCCAACGCGCGCTTCAGCGAGTGGCTGGGGTTCAGCAACACCGAGCTGTGCGGCAAGCGTTTCCAGGATTTACTGACCATGGGCGGACGCATCTTCCACCAGACTCACCTAGCCCCGATGTTGCGCATGCATGGCAGCGTCACCGAAGTGAAGCTCGACATGCTGCACCGCGACGGCCACAAGGTCACTGTACTGCTCAACGGCATCCAGCGTGAACAGGCCGACAGCGTGGTGTACGACCTGGCGTTGTTCGGCACCACCGACCGCGACAAGTACGAACGCGAGCTGCTCAACGCCCGCAACTTGGCCGAAGCGTTGTTGCAGGAAAAAACCGCCACCGAACTGGCCCTGCAGCAGGCTCAGGCCGAGCTGCGCGAGGCCTACGCCGTTTCCCAACGCCGCGCGCTGTTCGCTGAACAGATGGTGGCGATTGTCAGCCACGACCTGAAAAACCCGCTCACGGCGATTCGCATGGCCTCTGACTTTCTCAGCCGCAGCGAACGCACGCCCAAGGAGCGCCAGTTGCTGGGGCATATCGGCCAGTCATCCGAACGCGCCCAACGCATGATCGCCGACCTGCTGGACTTTACCCAGGCCCGGGTCGGCCAGGGCATCAGCATCAAGGCGGCCCCCCTGGATCTGCACAGCGTGATCCATCGCGCCGTGGATGAACTGCGCGTGGCGTTCCCCATGGCGACGCTGGAGCATCACAGCGAAGGCCAAGGCGACGCGAGCCTGGACCCCGACCGTGTGCAGCAGATCATTGGCAACCTGGTGGCCAACAGCGTGGCCTATGGCGACCTGCAGCGGCCGATCACGGTCACGTCACGGCTGTGCGATGGCGCGTGTGAAGTGTCCGTGCACAACTACGGCGAACCGATTCCCGAAAGCTTGCTGGCCGGGCTGTTCGAACCCATGACCCGTGGCACCGACCAAGGCAGCGATGTGCGCAGCGTGGGCCTGGGCCTGTACATCGTGCGCGAGTTGGCCAGGGTGCATGGCGGGGATGTGGCGGTGAAGTCCTGTGCGGTGGGCGGTACCACCTTTACGGTGACGTTTCAGGGCAAATAAGCACTGCCCTGTAGCACCGGCTCCACGCGCCCGGTCAACACCACCCCGCCCTGCCCGTCCCAGTGCACCGTCACTGTGCCGCCATCGCACTGCACCTGCACCGTGGCATCCAGCAATCCTCGCCGGATCCCATTGACCACGGCCCCGCAGCAGCACGAGCCAGACCCCAACGGCACGCCGCCGCCGCGCTCCCAGATGCGTAGGCGGATATGGCCACGATCAAGTACCTGCACGAAATGCACATTGGTCTTGGCCGGGAACAGCGGGTGCGTTTCCAGCGCAGGCCCCACGGCCGCCACGTCGACAGCCGCAATGTCTTCCACAAAATACGTGCAATGCGGGTTGCCCATGCTGCACGCCGCCGGGTTGCCCTCGATGGGCAAGGTGCGCGTGTCCACGGCCTCGGCCAGCGGTACCGCCGACCAGTCCAGCGACGGTTCGCCCATGTTCACCGAGACGTGTTGCCCCGGCGCACGTACACAGGTCAGCAAGCCCCGGTCGGTTCGCAACACCACCGACGCCGTGCCGGTTTCATGCATCAAACGGTCGGCCACGCCACGGGTGGCGCTGCCGCAGGTGGCCAGCGGCGTGCCGTTGGGGTTCCAGAACTTGACGCGCGCAGCGGCATCGTCACAGTCGAGCACCACGGCCAGTTGGTTGAAGCCGATCCCGGTATGACGATCGCCCAGCTGGCGGGCGACCTTCGCGGTGATGGGATCATCCAGGCCACGGCGATCAACGATGATGAAATCGTCGCCATGGGCGTGCATTTTCACGAACGGCAGAAGCATCGGGTGTCCTGTGGTCGACCTGTGGGGCACTGAAGGATACCCTGACTGGCCCAATTTCATGAGACCTCTCCATGCTCATTGTCTTCAGCGGACTGCCCGGCACTGGCAAGACCACCATCGCCCGCGAACTGGCGCGCCAGACCGGCGCGGTTTACCTGCGTATCGACGTGATCGAACAGGCGATCCGCAAGGCCGGCGTACTGGCCGGCGATGTGGGTGCCAGCGGCTACGGCGTAGCGAATGCGCTGGCGTTGAGCAATCTGCAGGTGGGGCACACCGTGGTGGCGGACTGCGTGAACCCGGTCAGGGAAAGCCGAGAGGCGTGGAAGGCCGTCGCTGCGACGGCAAAGGTGGTGTTGCTGGATATCCTGGTGACCTGCTCGGACCGGGAGGAACATCAACGACGGGTAGAAACCCGAACAGGCGACATTCCCGGCCTGATTCCACCCACCTGGCAGTCCGTTCTCGCACACGAATATGAAGCGTGGGAGAGCAGGCCCCTAGAGATCGACACTGCCCTCATGACGCCGGAGCAGGCGGTAACTGTGGTGAGCAGGCTTGCCCGCTCACCCCGGTAATCTCGCCCTCTCGCGCCTCAAAGCACACTCCCCATCGCCTTCATCAACACCAGATCGCGCGCGTAGATATCCGGCGCATACACCAAGCCGCCCTGGCGGTCGACCTCCACCGTCCAGTAGCCCAGCAGCACCGGCACCGGCGTGGCCAGCCTGAATTCATGGGTTACGCCGGTGGCCAGCAGTTCATCGGTGCGGGCGCGTTCGGCCGGGCTCACCAGCAGATCCCGCAGCAACAAAGGTTGTTCAACCCTGACACAGCCTGAGCTGAATGCCCGCGGCCCCTTGGTGAACAGTGGCTGGCTCGGCGTGTCGTGCAGGTACACCGAGTACGGGTTGGGGAAGCGCATCACGATCTTGCCCAGCGGGTTGCGGGGGCCGGCTTCCTGGCGCAGCAGGATATTGCCGGGGCGCGCCCAGTCGATCTGTTCCGGCGCCAGCGGGTGGCCTTCGGCGTCGAGCACTTGCAGGTTCTGCTGGCGCAGGTATTCGGGGTTGAGGCGGATCGCCGGGAGTTTATCCTCGCGCATGATGGTGGGCGGGATGGTCCAGGTCGGGTTGAGGGTCAGCCGGGTGATGCGCGATTTCAGCAGCGGCGTCTGGCGTTCGGCGCGGCCGACTTGCAGGCGGGTTTGCCACACGGGAATGCCGCTCTGGTACACGCTCAATTGCGCGGCGGCGACGTTGACCAGCACACCTTCGGGCTCCAGGTCCTGGGCCAGCCAGCGGAAGCGCTCAAGGTTGATGCGCAGTTGTTCGCGACGCACGGCCGGGCTGATGTTGAGTTCGGCCACGGTACCGGCGCCGATCACGCCATCGGCCTGCAGCGAATGGCTGAGCTGGAACGCCTTGACCGCCTTGACCAGGTCGTCGCGGTATTGCTTGCCGCTGGGCGCCTTGGCCAGGTAGCCGCCACTGATCAGGCGCCGCGCCAGTTCCGGGACGCGCGGGTCTTCCATGCCGGGACGCAACAGCGGGCCCGTGGCGACCGGGTCCCAATGCGGCAACGGCTGCTGGCGCACGGTGGAATAGGCATTGCGCAGGCTGCGGTACAAATCGGCGCTGGGCCGGGCCTGGTCGAACGCTTGGGCCATGTCTTGCAGGCCCGTGGCGGCAAAGGCCAGCACGTCAATGCTGGGGTCGCGGGTCGGCGGCTGGGAATGCCACAGCGGTTCGAAGCGCGATTGCTCCAGGCGCCCGTAGTGCAAATCCTGCAGGGCTTGCAGGTAGTGCTGGCTGGTGTCGATATCGCTGCACAGCACGTTGGCCGTGGCATCCGCCGCAGGCAGGCTATAGTGGGTGGGGTCCAGGCCGTCATCGGCCAGCAGCAACAACTGAGATTGCAGGGCTTGGCGACGCTCGTCGGCGGACCACAACGGCACATTACCCTGCTGTTGGTAGAAAGCTTGCAGGCGCAGTTGGGCGGCGGCGTCGATCTGCGGCGCCAGACCGGGGCAGACACTGGGCAGTTGCGCCAGGGCCTGTTGGACCGGCGCCAGATCGACCGGCGCCGGCGTTGTGACCGGCAACGGCTCGACCGGCAGCGCGTCGGCTGTCGCGACCAATGGTGCAACGAGCAGGCAAATGCTCAAGTAACATGCGTGTTTTTTGAACAATTGACTTTGCTCCAATCCACAGTGGGGGGATGTACTGTAGATGCTGACTTTTATGTGCCGGCTCGGGATGACCACCCTGGGCTTGATCACCGTGAGCCTGGCCGCTTTGAGCACGACTGCGCTCGCCGCCAATGGCACTCCTCCTTCCTTGTATAGCAGCCTGGCGCGCTCGGCTCCAGAACTCAATCCCACTGTACTCAAAAGCGCCCTGAACGCGGTCCAGTGCGCAGTCAATAATGGCGAGGAACGTTCCGAGCGCCTAGCGGTTATTGACTACTCCCAGCCTTCGACCGCCCGTCGGCTGTGGATCTTCGATTTGCGCAAGAAGACCCTAGTGCTGCGCGACCTGGTTGCCCATGGCGCCAAGTCCGGGGAAAACTTCGCCACCCAGTTCTCCAACCTCGAAGGCAGCCACCAGTCCAGCCTGGGCCTGTTCCGCACCCAGGAAAGTTACCTGGGCACCCACGGCTACTCGCTGCGCATGGATGGCCTGGAGCCGGGTTTCAATGACCTGGCCCGCGACCGCGCCATCGTGATTCATGCGGCCGACTACGTGAGCCCCCTGTGGAGCAAGCGCGAAGGCCGCATCGGCCGCAGCCAGGGTTGCCCAGCCGTGCGCCCGCAGGTGGCGCGTCAAGTGGTGGACAAGCTCAAGGATGGGCAGTTCATGTTTTCCTGGTATCCCGACCAACGTTGGCTGAAGTCCTCGACGTACCTCAATTGCAAACCCCAGCAGGTGGCGAGTAGTCGTACAATCCGTGGCGGATAGCCTGTCCCCATCGATAAAAAAAGAGAGCCACACATGCTTCTACACCACTCCACCTGGATCGAGATCGGCCAGTTCCTGGAACGCAGCCGCACGGTGGTGATTCCCATCGGTTCCAATGAACAGCACGGCCCCACCGGCCTGCTGGGCACCGACTGGATGTGCCCGGAAATCATCGCCAATGCGGCGCAGAAGAACGCCGACATCCTGATCGGCCCGACCTTCAATATCGGCATGGCCCAGCATCACTTGGGTTTTCCCGGCACCATTTCCCTGCGCCCTTCCACCTTCATCGCTGCGATTGGCGATTGGGTGCGCTCACTGGCGGGGCATGGTTTCGAGAAAATTCTGTTTCTGAACGGCCACGGCGGCAATATCGCCACCATCGAAGCAGCGTTCTCGGAGCTGTACGCCGAGGCCAGCTTCGCCCGCCGCCCTGCCGGGTTCGCGCTGAAACTGGTGAACTGGTGGGACCTGGAAGGCGTGAGCGACCTGGCCCAACGCCAATTCCCGGTGGGCCATGGCAGCCATGCCACCCCATCGGAGATTGCGGTGACACAGTGGGCGTACCCAGACTCGATCAAGACTGCCGACTACTCACCACAAATCGCCAACACCGGGCCGATCCGTGAAGCGCTGGACTTCCGCGCACGCTTCCCCGACGGACGCATGGGCTCGGACCCGGCGCTGGCGACAATAGAGAAAGGTGGAGAGTTAGTGGCGTTGGCGGCGCAAGGGTTGGTCAAGACAGTCAACGCGTTCAGTAACGAAGCCAAACCATGAGCCCTACGTGAATCAAAAAAAGTGGGAGGGGCGCTTGCCTGCGTAGGCCATACACACCCCCCGTAGCAACAAACCTAACCACAATGCGAAGCGAGCCGCTCTTGATCCAGCTTTTGATTTTGCTTTTGATCTCAGGCGCCCCGTCAAACACGCTGGCCGGAATTCGACAGGGATTTGGGGGGTAAACCGGCAGGGATGCCGGTTTAGCCGCCCCGCGCCATGGATGGCGCGTGGCGGCGGCCCCCCAAATACCTGTCGGATTACGGGCACACCGAGCCTAGGCGAGGTGCCGAGTGTTGGGGCAAGAGCCCTTTGGTTACTTTGGGGCTTTTCCAAAGTGACCCGCCGTAAGGGCGGAACCCATAGCAGCCGTTACCCAAATAACGGATATGTACTCGGTCTGATCCAACATCCAGGTCGGCTGTCAGGCCGCCTTCGCAGGCAAGCCAGTTCCCACATTTTGGATCGCGGGGCGACAGTTAGATTGTGGTCGGCTGTTAGGCCGCTTTCGCAGGCAAGCCAGCTCCCACATTTGGATCGCGGGGTGACAGTTAGATTGTGGTCGGCTGTTAGGCCGCTTTCGCAGGCAAGCCAGCTCCCACATTTGGATCGCGGGTGACAGTTAGATTGTGGTCGGGTGTCTGGCCGCTTTGGCAGGCAAGCCAGCTCCCACATTTTTGGATCGTGGGGGTGACAGTTAGATTGTGGTCGGCTGTCAGGCCGCTTTCGCAGGCAAGCCAGCTCCCACATTTTTGAATCGTGGGGTGACAGTTAGATTGTGGTCGGGTGTCAGGCCGCTTTCGCAGGCAAGCCAGCTCCCACATTTTTGAATCGTGGGGTGACAGTTAGATTGTGGTCGGGTGTCAGGCCGCTTTCGCAGGCAAGCCAGCTCCCACATTTGGATCGTGGGGTGACAGTTAGATAGCGGTCGGCTATCAGGCCGCCAGCGCAAGCCAGCCCCCACCCACATCAGCTATGCACGCCCCGGAGTTATTTGCACTCTTGCGCCGCCAACTCCAACCGCGATGGCGTGATCGTCGACGCCAGCGGCTTGCGCTCATACAGAAACACCTTGCCGCCGTCCTGGGACTTGTAGGCCTCCAGCACATCATCGGCAGCAATCTTACTGGTCAACACCACCTTGGCGTGACGCGAGTTCTGCGTGACGGTCGAGGTAATCCCATGCTTTTCCAGCTTGGGCAATACACACTGCACATAGGCCTCAGGCCCCTTGCTGGTTTGCAAGGTAAGGGTTGGGGCGTTGGGGGCGGTGACACAACCGGCCAGCAACAGGGAGGCTAGGGCCAAGGCCGGGACGAAAAGAGCGCGCATGAAAAATTCCTGACTACAAAAATAAAGGTTCATATCAACCGGCACGGACCAAAGACTTGAGCGACGCATCAAACTGCTTCAAGGCATCGAGCTGCACATCACGTTGCTGCTCGATCTGCGCGGCAATCTCCGGCGCGGCTTTGTCATGCACCCACACCGACGGCACCTGCTTGTGCACCGAGCCTTCGGCCTTGGCGATGTACTGCAGGTTCGCGTCATAGAACCGCGCAACAAAGCGTGCCTCGACCACATCATTACGCGGGGTCAGCAGTTGGTTGTGGGTATCGAGCATCACCACCACATCCGGGTGAGCCTGCACCAACGCATCCAGGTTGTCGTAGACAGTCACCGACAAAAAGGTGCCTTGCAACGAGCTCATCAACCAGTCGATGGCCAGCTCTGGATCGGAACTGTTGACGAACGCCTGGCGGATACGCCCGTCGAGGGCATCCTTGGCACCATTCAAGGCCATGTCGTGGTAGCGTTCAAGGTAGCCGAGGTTGTCGCGGGTGTTGTCGCTCAGCAAGACACCCACCGACTGTGCATGCTGCAGGGATTCTACGCTAGCGCCGATAGGTAGCAAATGGCCCGTACGCAGATCGTCTGCGAGTGCCGCGTTGTTGATAGCCACGGTGCCCAGCATCAAAGCCATCAACGCCAGCTGAATAAACGTCCTCATCGCGCATTTCCTTGAACAGCGTCTCGATGGGGCTGATTTTCCGCTTTTCCAGCAAAAACAGAACTTGCGATCCGTGATGGTGACTATTATCTGAACCGATAGTGCACCCATAAAACCTATAAGGACCACGCTATGAAGCCTCACCAGAAAACCTTCGACCGCATCCGCGAAGCCGTCCTGCCGGAATTTCGCGAGCGCGTCGCCGATTACCTAGTCGACTATGAAGACGTGCTGCAGGACGCCGCGGCGAGTGCCGACCAGGTCCGCGCCAGCGCCCATCAACTGCGCGGTTACCTGCGTGGCTTGAACACCACGCGGGTATTGGGCATGGCGGATTGGGAGGACCTGGACCGCCGCGTCTTGCAGATCACCGAACGCTCTACTGCGCAGGGCGTTGTTGATTGACCCACGCCTGTACGGACGGTCGCAGCCACTGGCGGCGCGCGTATTCCACCAACTCGGCAGGCACGCTGTCGCCATTGAGAATGAGGCGATTGAGCATCACGGCCAGGTCCACGTCAGCGATGGACCACTCACCGAACAAGTACGCCGGATTACCCGCCAACAGCGCCTGGGCCGCCTTGATCAACTTCGCCGCCGCTGCTTCAGCCACAGGCGACAGTGGCGGCATCTTTTGCCCGTAGAACACCACCATCGTCGAGCGCTCCTGACGGATCGCCAGCAAGTCGCTGCGCAGCCATGCCTGCACCTGACGCGCCCTCGCCCGCTGTTTTGGATCGGCCGGGTACAGCGGCGTCTCGGGGTAGGCCTGCTCCAGGTACTCGGTGATCGCCGAGGACTCGGACAGCGCAAAATCGCCTTCTACCAAGGTGGGCACGCGCTGGGTCAGGGACAGTTGGGCAAAGTCGGCCGCGTGCTGTTGCGCGGCATCCAGGTCCAGGGTGATCGTGTCGAACGCCAGACCTTTTTCGCGCAGGGCGACAAACACCGACATGGCATAAGGGCTGGTGTACAGATGATCCACATACAGGCGCATAACGATTCTCCTTGAGGGGAACACCACGCTACGAGATGTGCCACAAGAAAGACAATGCGCTGTTTTTATGGGGGCATTCCTTGGCGGAATACTGGGTTTGCCGATCAGAAGTCCACCGTTGCCGACAGCTTGACCGTGCGCGGCTCGCCCTGGGTCAGGTAGTTGTTGGCGGTCGACGCCGACGCCCAATACGCTTTGTTCGCCACGTTCTCAACGTTGGCGCGCAGGGTGATGTACTTGTCGTCGGCCTTGAAGCCATAGCGGGCGCCGAGGTCGACGCGGGTCCAGGCGGGGATGCTCAGGGTGTTGGTGGCGTTGACGTACTCGCCACCGGTGCGCAGCATCCGCGCGTTGACGGCGGCGCCCTGGAGGCCGGGAATATCCCAGTCAGCGCCAATGTTGTACTGGAAACGCGGCACGCCGGCGGCGCGGTTGCCGTCGCTGAGGCCGTTGGAGGTGTTTTTCAGTTCGGTGTTCATCCAGGTCGCACCGGCCAGCAGGCGCAGGCCGTCGACCGGTTCGCCGAAGACGTTCAGCTCCACGCCTTTGTTGATCTGCTCGCCGTCGACGCTGAAGGTGTTGGTGCCATTGGCGTTGGTGTTGGTGGCGCTGCTCGGCTGCTCGATGCGGTAGACACCCAGGGTCGCGCCAAAGGTATCCCAATCCAGCTTGACCCCCGCTTCGGTCTGTTTGCTACGGTTGGGCGCGAACACCTCGCCGGGGTTGGTGACGTTGGTTAGCGGCGCCGTCGGCCCCTGGGCCAGCCCCTCGATGCGGTTGGCATAGAACGACACGTGCTCCCACGGCTTGACCACCAGGCCATACACCGGCGTGGTGATGCTTTCGGCATAGTTGGCAGTGCGCACACCCGTGGTGGTGTTCCACCCATCCACTTCAATGGTCTGGCGCCGCACGCCCAGGGTCAGCAGTACGCGATCATCGATAAAGCCCAGGGTGTCGGACACCGCTGCGCTCTTGATGCGGTTCTTGCCGACAATACGCGGGTCATGGATATCACTGCCGAAGTACGTGACGCTGGGGCGCGGAATCTGCGTTGGATTGTACAGATTGCCCGGCCGACGGTTGGCCTGCAGGATCGCCTCGAAGGCCGAACGCTGCTCTCCCCAAATACCCGACAAGCCGAAGTTGACTTGATGGGTCACTGGCCCGGTAGTGAAGTGCCCATTCAAACCGGCCATGGCGCTCTTGTTATCTTCATCGTGGGGCGAGTACAAAAAGCCCACGCGACCGCTGCCATCGTTGCCCACATACAGCGACGAATACTGGCCGTTTTCCCGCGTGTGCTTGGCGCCACCGCCCACATACGCCGTCCAGCTTTCATTCAAATCGTATTCGGCGTTGAACATGCCGTAAGTGTCTTCCAGCTCCGACCAGCTCCAGTCCTGGGCGTAGTTGTGCTTGGCGGACGGCGCCTTCGGCACCTGGGTGCCATTGGGATACACCACCGAACGACCGTTGTTGATGCGCTCTTTCTGGTAGCCAAAGTCGGTCGACACCCGTAGGCGATCGCCGCGGTAATCCAAGGCCACCGCCACCAGTTGCGAGCTTTTGAATTCATCCTCAGTGGCTGTGTCGCCGCCATGCTTGGCGAGGTTGACCCGCGCGCCGAAGCGGTTGTCTTCGCCGAACCGCTGGCCGAGGTCGAGATGGCCGCCGCTCTGGCCATCGGTGGTGGTGTCGAGGGTGATGCTGCGGGTGGGCACCTCTTCGGCACGCTTGGGCACCAGGTTGACGCTGCCGCCAATGCCGCTGCCCGCAGGCGACACGCCGTTGACGAACGCATTGGGGCCCTTGAACAACTCGACCCGCTCCAGCGCCTCGGTGGTGATGATCTGCCGTGGCAGTACGCCGTACAGGCCGTTGAAGGCAATGTCATCGGTGTTCAGCGGCAGGCCGCGAATGGTGAACACCTGGGAAAAATTGCCAAAGCCGGAGGACTGGCGCACCGACGCATCATTGAGCAGCACATCGCCCACGGTGCGCGCCTGCTGGTCGGCGATGGCCTTGGCGGTGTAGCTGACCACGCTGAACGGCACGTCATTGATCGAACGGTTGCCCAACACACCGAGGCGCGCCGAACGTGCGACCTGGCCACCGGCATAGGTGTCCGCTTGCGCCCCGCTCTCCCCACTGATGGTGGTCGCACCCAACTGCAACGCGTCGCCCGTCGGCTCAGGCACCAGGGTGTAGCCGTTGGCGCCGGTGCTTTGCAGGGCATAGCCGCTGCCTTGCAGCAACTGCGTGAAACCCGCGTGTGCGGTGAAACTGCCCTGCAAACCGGCGCTTTGCTGGTCATTGAGCAGCGTGGAATCAAACGACAACGGCACCCCGGACAACGCCGCAAACTGCGCCAGCACATTGCCCAACGGCGCCGGCGCCAGGTTGTAGCTGCGCACCGCGCTGGTCGACGCTGCGTCTGCGGCCACAGCGCTGTGCAACGGAGCCATGGCTGCCAGGGCAACCGCCAGGCTCAAGGCCTTCAAGGGACGGATGGGGTGCGGTGTGAAGGTCATGGAGATTCCTGTCGGCGCGGTGCAAAGTTGAGGGTTCTCCCCTACACCGAGCGACAACGAAAAAGGTATCAGCGAACGTCGAAAAAAATCTCAGCGCGGCTCGACGGTCACCCAGTAGCCGGTGAGGCTGCTTATCTTGACCGGCAGGGTTTCCTGCAACAGACGCAGGCTGGCATCGGTGTCACGCAGGGGGAACGCCCCGGACACGGTCAGCGCGGCCACACTGGCGTGGCAACGCAACACGCCACGACGGTAACGGCCCAACTCATCGAGCAAGTCCGCCAGGCGCATCCGTTGGGCCAGCAGCATGCCGTTTTCCCAAGTGGTTGCGCCGATGTCCAGCGGCTGCATGGGCGCCACGCTGTCGCCACTGAAGGCGCCTTGCTCGCCGGCCTTGAGGGTCAGCCCACGGTTGGCGTGCGCTGGCAGCATTTCCACCGCCCCGTCGAGCACGGCCACGCGGCTGCTCTGCTCGCCGACTCGCACACTGAAATGCGTGCCCAGGGCGCGGGCGGTGCCGTGGCGGGTCTGCACGATAAACGGGCGATGGCTGGGTGCAGGATCCTTGGCGGTGGTGATCATCACTTCGCCTTGCAGCAACTCGATACGCCGCACTTGGTCAGTGAAGACGATGTTCAGTGAGCTGGCCGTATTGATCAGCAGGCGCGTGCCATCGGGCAAGGTAAGGCTGCGCTGTTCGCCGGTGGCGGTGTGTTGGTCGGCGGTCCACAATTGCCACGGTTTTTGCCGATACGCCAGCCAGGTCGCCGGCCCCGCCAACAGCAACAGCCCGAGGGCCTGGCGACGGCCGAGGGATTTTTTGCGACCGATGCGCTTGAGGGTGTCGCCGGCAATCGCGGCGGGCACGCTGTCGAAGTCGCCCAGGATCGCTTGCGCGCGCTGCCAGGCCTGGGCGTGCTGGGCGCTGCGGCCCTGCCACTGGGCAATGGCGCGGCGGTCTTCATCGGTGGCGCTGCCGGACTGCAATTGCACCATCCAGTCGGCGGCTTCGCCGAGGATCAGCGGGTCAATGGACGGGTTCATGCCACGCTCAGGCATGCCAGGAACGCATCGCGCATATAGCGTTTGACCGACACCAGCGACACCTGCAATTGCTCGGCTATCTGCGCGTAAGTGAGGCCATCGATCTGTGACATCAGGAAGGCTTGGCGGGTCTTTTCGGGCAAGTCGCGCAGCATGGCTTCGATACGGTACAGCGCCTCCAGGATCAGCCAACGGGTTTCCGGCGACGGCACTTCCTGCTCCGGCAGGTGGGCGATGGTCTCCAGGTAGGCGCGTTCGACTTCCTGGCGGCGCCAACTGTCGATCATCAAGCCCTTGGCGATATGGGTGAGCAACGCTCGCGGCTCGCTGCCGAAACCGGCGCCGGGCTGGCGGGTGAGCAGGCGCATGAAGGTGTCGTGGGCCAGGTCGGCCGCATCACTGGCGTTGCCGAGCTTGCGGTCGAGCCAGCGGTACAACCATCCATGGTGTTCGCAGTACAGGTCCTGGATAGGCAAATGGAGGGGGGACGACATGCGAATCACCGGCGCGGGGAGCCAAGGAGTAATTAAGAATTGATCGCATTCTAGTCTGACCAAGGAATCGCGGCAACGCGCAAATTAATGTTATAGGATAACGCCCCACTTCCGCCCTGCCCTGTGATGCTTGCCCATGACCGACGCTTTACCTCTGCGCCAACGCCTGCTTTCCATCGACGCCCTGCGCGGCCTGGTGATCCTGTTCATGCTGCTGGACCACGTGCGCGAAACCTTCCTGCTGCACCGCCAGGTCAGCGACCCGATGATCATCGACAGCACCGAGCCCGCGCTGTTTGTCAGCCGCACCCTCGCGCACCTGTGTGCGCCGGTGTTTGTGTTGCTCACAGGCTTGTCGGCCTGGCTCTATGGCCAGAAGTACTCGGGCCGCCGCGATGTGTCGGCGTTCCTGTTCAAGCGCGGGCTGTTCCTGGTGGTGCTGGAATTTACCCTGGTCAACTTTGCCTGGACCTTCCAACTGCCACCCAGCGTGATCTACATGCAGGTGATCTGGGCGATTGGCGTGAGCATGCTCGCCCTGGCCGCGCTGGTGTGGTTGCCGCGCCCAGTGCTGATTGCCGTGGCACTGGTGATCATTGGCGGGCACAACTTGCTCGATGGCTTGCACTTCGATGCGGGCTCGGCCCTGCATGTGCCGTGGACAATCCTGCATGAACGCAGTTGGATCGAGGTCGGCGATTCGCTGCGGCTGCGTACCACCTACCCGGTGCTGCCGTGGATCGGCGTGATTGCCCTGGGTTACGGGTTGGGCCCCTGGTTTGCCCAGGGCATGCCATCGGCGTTGCGCCAGCGCTTTCTGTTGCTGGCCGGTGTGGGGGCATTGGTGGGGTTCGTGGTGTTGCGCACGGCCAATGGGTATGGGGAGAAGCCGTGGCATGCCTATGAGAACGGCGTGCAGACCCTGATGAGTTTTTTCAACATCACCAAGTACCCGCCTTCGCTGCTGTTTCTGGCATTGACCCTGGGGGTTGGCTTGCTGCTGTTGCTGGCGTTTGAACGTGCGGGGCAAAAACGCTGGATCGGTATCCTGGCCACGTTCGGGGCGGCGCCCATGTTCTTCTATCTGCTGCACCTGTATGTGCTGAAAATCCTCTACGTTGCCTGTGTGGCGCTGTTTGGGCTTAATCACGGCAACTACTTCGGTTTCGACAGCATCGGCGCTATTTGGCTGGTGGCATTGCTCCTGCCCTTGGCGCTGTATCCGCCGGTACGCTGGTTTGCAGCGCTCAAGGCTCGGCGCCGTGACTTGGCGTGGCTCAAATACCTGTAGCGGCCCCGGTTGCTTTTCTGTGAGAGCTGGCTTGCCAGCGATGGAAGGCAGCCATTGTCGACAGGCGTCCATAATGAGCCATACTCATTATATTCCAGACAACCATAAAAACCGCTCAGGTTGATACCCCTGGATAAGCGACGCCATCACTGGCCGCAGCCCATCCATTGCGCCTACCATGGTTCCAAACGACCACTCCATAGAGCCCTCATGATCAAAGCCAGCCTGCGCAGTCACCTGACCCTCTGGTTCGCCGGTTTATCGTTGCTTACGTTATTGAGCGTGGGCTTTTACGTGGGGTACATCGCCACTGAACAGGTGAAGCAGGCCAGCGGCAGTACGCTGCTGAGTACGGCGCGCTCTGCCGCTGCCCTGCTGGCCGTGCAATTGCGCGAGCGACAGCTGGAAGTGTCACTGCTGAGCAAGGCGCCGTTGTTTCGCCAGGGCGACCTGGACGCGCCAGATATCCTCACCCTGATGGAACTGCGCACCCAGTCGCGCGCCGAGTATGCGTGGATGGGCGTGGCCGATGCCGAGGGCAAGGTGCGCCAGGCGGTCAACGGCTTGCTGGTCGGTCAGTCGGTGCAGCAACGGCCATGGTTCCAGGCGGGCATGCGCGGCGAGTACACCGGCGATCCCCACGAAGCCGTGCTGCTGGCCAAGCTGCTGCCGGGCGCCGCCAACGGCGAGCCACTGCGCTTTATCGATTTCGCCGCACCGATTCGCAATGCCCAGGGCGAGACCATCGGCGTGCTGGGCGCACATGCGCATTGGCGCTGGGTCACGCAAATCGTCGATTCTGCCGTGATGCAGAAAGATGCCGTGCCGAACCTTGAAGCGCTGATTGTCGACTTCGACGGCAAAGTGCTCTACCCGGAAGTACTGACGGGTGAGCGGATGCCGCCGGCCAACCTGGGCAAGCCGTCGGGCTGGTCCACCGGCGATGGCTACGTCACTGCCTCGGTGGCGGTGCCCAGCCCGTCGAATGCAAAAGTGAGCTGGTACATCATGGTGCGCCAGCCCCTGGACGTTGCGTTGCAACCGGCGCGTGTGCTGCTGTACAAACTGTTGCTGCTGGGGCTGATCGCCGCCGTGGTGTTTGGACTGGTCGCCTACTACCTGGCGTCTACCCTCAGCCGCCCGATCGAACGCCTGGCCCGGTCCGCCAAGCAGGTGCAGGACCAACTACCCGGCGCGGTCTTCCCTCAGGATCACCCGGTGCTGGAAATTGCCCAGTTGGGCCGCTCGCTCACCGGCATGACCCAATCCCTGCTGTCCAAGGAGCGCCAGTTGCAAGAGGCTAACGCCTCCCTGGAAGCGACCGTCGCGCAACGCACCGCTGACCTCACCCAAGCCAATGCCGAGCTGCTCAAGCTCGCCACCCACGATGCATTGACCGGCGTCTACAACCGCCGTCGCTTCGATGAAAAACTCGCCGAAAACAGCCTGCTGTTCCAACGTACAGGCCGCACCTTCGCGTTGCTGTTGATCGATGCCGACTACTTCAAACGCGTCAACGACACGTACGGCCACGCCATCGGCGACGACGTGCTGTGCCAACTGGCCGCGCTGATCGAAAACACCACCCGCGCCACCGACTTTGTGGCGCGTTACGGCGGTGAGGAATTCGCGGTGCTGCTGCCCGAAGTCGAAGCACCCGACAGCCCTGAAGTGGTGGCGGAAAAAATCCGTAAGGCCGTTGAGACGGCAGTGTTTCCAACCGTGGGCCATGTGACCGTGAGCATCGGCGTGGGCGTCGCCGAACCGTCGGACCGCGACACCTCGGCGCTGCTCAAGCGCGCGGATATGCAATTGTACGAGGCCAAGGCCGCGGGCAGGAACCGCGTGGCTTGACCACGATAATCGTGTGTCGCGTGAGTCGATTATGGTGAGCTTTAGCCAGGCTACGATAGCGGTGGGTCAGCCTGAATCTCCGCTGGCATCGCCTCCGCCATCGCGGCCTCGCTAAGGCTCGACGGCGCCCCTATTGGCCGTGTGGCGCCTTAATGTGCCGTTACATCAACGGAATCGAATAACTCACAAACACCCGATTCTGATCCTGGTCCCGCGCCACTTCGCTGCGCGACACTCCGTTGCGCCAGCCGAACCCGACGTTCTTGAACGTGCCGCTCTGCACCACGTAGTCCAGGGAAATATCGCGCTCCCATTCACTCGCATCGTTGCCGCCGGTGGTGAGGATGTGGTCGCCCTTCAGGTACATCACGGAGGCCTTCAGGCCCGGTACGCCGAGCGAGGCGAAGTCATAGGCGTATTGGGCAAAGGCCGTGCGTTCGCCGGCCTGGATGAAGGTCTGCACGGTACGGTCGGTGTAGAGGTACAGGCTGGAACCGCCCTCCCCTTTATTGACCAGGCCGCCCTGGTTGAGCTGGGCGAAATTGCTGTCGTCCGAGACTTGCTGGTAACCGGCAGTGATCGCGTGCGGGCCCAGGGAGTAGATGAACGCCGCGCTCCAGGTGTTGTTGTCGATTTCACCGTTGCCGTTCTTGGTATAGCCGCCGAGCTTGTAGCCTTCGGCGCGGCCGGCGGCGCTGCTGTTCTTGCCGTCGGAGCGGGTCTTGAAGTAGCGCAAATCGGTTTTCAATGAGCCAAAGTCACCCAGCGGTAGTACATGGATCAGGCCGGCAAAGTGTTGTTGGTAATAGTCTTCGAGGTTGGCGTAGTAGTACTGGACCATCAGGTCCTTGGTCACTTGGTAATCGGCGCCGGCGTAATTGAATGTGTTGCTTTCCTGGGTGCCGCCCGCTGCCGCCAGGCCGCTGCGGTCGCTGGAGCCACGGCCGGTGGCGTGTTGCAGTTGGCCGCCGATCAGGGTCAGGTTGTCGATGTCCTTGCTGGTGATTTGCCCGCCTTCGAACGACTGCGGTAACAGGCGCCCATCGTTGCTCACAAGGATCGGCAGGTTCGGCCGCAGGTAGCCGTAGCGCAACTCGCTCTTGGCGAAACGCGCCTTGGCTGTCGCGCCGCCACGGGCCCAGTTGTCGGCGGCCTTGCCGTCGTCGGTGGGGATCATCGAGCTGCCCACATGGCGCCCGGCGCCGCTGTCGAGGGTCAGGCCGAGCATGCCCACCGCATCCAGGCCGAACCCGACAGTGCCATCGGTAAAGCCCGACTGATAGTTGAGGATAAACGCCTGGCCCCACTCTTCGGTTTTCGACGGCGCGGCGGCGCCGTCGCGGTTGTCGTTGTTGAAGTAGAAGTTGCGCAGGCTCAAGTTGGCTTTGCTGTCACCCAGGAAATCAGCCGAGGCCAAGGGGCTCAGGGCAATGCCCAGGCTGCCGGTCAATACGCTTAATACATTCAAAGTGGCTTTCATCAGGACGAACTCCGGCGCGGAATCCAAGTTCCGGGCGCAAATAATGGGCAGCAGGAAACACACGGCCAAACTCGGTTGGCCGGTGCGTGAACGAACGTTTAGCGGCTTAGTTGAACGAGTGAACCTCCGTATAACCTCAGTCAATCAATCCATGAGCGTCATAAAACGGATACGGCCCCGGGTAGTCCCCGAACACGCCGTTGTGGCTGATCAAACCTTGTTGCGCCTCCCAGCGATGCAACAAATAGCCCGCCGGCTCCAGGTTGAAATGCGCGGGCGCCGCTTCTTGCAAATCCAGCACGATCTGGTGAGAGGTGCCGGGGCACACACAACTGAGGCTGCCGCCGAAACGCCGTTGCATTGGCCGGTGCAGGTGCCCGCACAGCAGGCGTTCCACTTGCGGATGGCGAGCCACGACGTGCTCCAGCGCAGCGGCATTGATGAAAGGTTCGCGGTCCATGTGGCCGATGCCACTGATGAAGGGCGGGTGATGCAGGATCAACAGCGTCGGCGCGTCGGGACGCAGTGCCAGTTGTGCATCCAGCCACTGCAACTGGCTATCGAGCAACTGGCCGCCGTGGCCGCCAGGGATAGTGGAATCCAGGCCGATCAGCCGCAGCGGGTGCTCCTCCACCACCCAGTCCAATGGGCCGTCTGCCGAGGCCGGCAAGTAGCGGTGATCACGGAATGCCTCCAGCAGCGGCCCACGCGTGTCGTGGTTGCCTGGCACCAGGTAGCACGGCATGTGCAGGCGCGCGAGTTCGGGGTGCAGCACGGCGTATTCATCGGCGCGGCCGAAGTCCACCAGGTCACCGCTGATCACCACGATATCGGGCCGTGGGTAGCTGGCGTTGAGGTGGTCGACGGCACGCCGTAGCGCGCCGAGGGTATCGACCACGCCATAGGTGAGGCGCTGGCCGGCTTTAAGGTGCAGGTCGCTGATCTGCGCGACAAGGAACGGACGATTCACAATAGATTCTCAGGCATTCAGGGTGAACAACATGTGCGGCGCAATCGCCAGGGCAATCGGCGCGCCGACGGCGTACAGCTGGTTATCACTGCTGTCGACCAGCAACGGCTGCGGGCCGCCCACATCCACCAGCAGGCGGCTTTGCGCGCCCTGGAAGAACTGCGCCAACAGATGACCGTGCAAGTGCCCTTCACCCTCCATTACCCGCAGGTGTTCGGGGCGGCAGTAGACGGTGCTGGGCAGGTCAGCGGTGTGCCACGGCAGTTCACCGCCACAGACTTTCAAGCCATGGGCCGACGACGCGATCACGGCGAAGGCATTGAGGTTGCCGACAAACCCCGCGACGAAGGCGTTGGCCGGTTTCTGGTAGATGTCGCGCGGGCTGGCCAACTGGGCGACACGGCCGTGCTCCATCACCAGGATGCGGTCGCCCAGGGCCATGGCTTCGCCCTGGTCGTGGGTGACGAAGACCGAGGTGATACCGAGCCCGCGCAGCAGTTCATTCAACTCGCTGCGCAGGCGTTCGCGCAGTTGTGCATCGAGCGCCGCCAGCGGCTCATCCAGCAGTAACACCTTGGGGCGCGGCGCCAAGGCACGGGCCAGGGCCACGCGCTGGCGCTGGCCGCCGGAGAGCTCGTGGATGCTGCGCTTGCCGTGGTTCTGCAAGCCCACCAGCTCCAGCAACTCGTCGCAGCGCTTGTTGCGTTCAGGCACCGACATGCCGCGAATCTTCAAGCCGTAGACGATATTCCCGGCCACATCCAGGTTGGGAAACAGCGCGTAGTTCTGGAACACCATGCCCACATCGCGGCGCTCGATTGGCAGGCGGGTCACGTCCTGGTCACCGAACAGCACCTGGCCCACGTCCGGGCGTTCGAGGCCGGCGATCAGGCGCAAGGTCGTGGTTTTGCCACAGCCGGATGGGCCAAGGATCGCCAGGGTTTCACCGCCTTCGACGGTCAGGTTCAAGTCATGCACGGCCACGGTGCCATCGGCGAACGCCTTGCGACAGCCTTGCAGGCGGATAGTGATAGCGGTCATCGACGCTCTCCACGGGACAAACGGGCACTGATGGCCTGCAACGCAATCAGCAGCGGCACGATCATCAGCAAAAAGATAAGGGTGTAGGCGCTGGCGATTTCCAGGCGCGCCGAGGCGTAGCTGTCCGCCAGGCCCACGGGCAAGGTCTTGGTCATCGGCGTGTGGAGCATCCAGGTCAGGTTGAATTCACCCAGGGACAAGGTGACCACCATCAACACACCTGCCAGGATCCCCGCGCGGCAGTTGGGCACCACCACGGAAAAAAACCGCTTGAAAGGCCCCGCGCCCAGGCTCGCCGCCGCCTCCTCCAGCACCGGCAATTGCTGGCGCTGCATCACCGCCATCACCGGGCGCACCAGGAACGGCAAGGTGAACAACACGTGGCCGACCAGAATGAACACCCAACTGCTGCGAAAGCTGCCGAACTGGCCATAGGTGAGCAGCAACGCCAGCGCACTGGCCAAACCCGGCATGGCCACCGGCAGCACCATCAGTTCTTCAAAGGCGCGGCTGAAGCGGTTGTTCAGGCGCACCAATGCGTAGGCCGCCGGTACGCCAATCACGCAGACGCACACCGCGCAGGCCAGGGCCAATTGCAGGGACAGCCACACGGTGGGCGAATAGGCCTGCCATACCTGGATCAACCAGTCGAAGGTCAGGCCACTGGACAGGCCGACAAAGAAGTTGCGGGTCAGCCCGGCCAGCAGCGACATCAGCACCGGTACCAGCATGAAGGCACACACCAGCAGGGTGAACAGCAGTTGCAGCACAAACAGCGATGAGCGTTTCACAGCACAGTCCCCGCGTTTTTCACCAGGCGCCGCGTGAGCAGCAACACGGCCCAGGTCACCGCGCCGAGCACCACCGACAGCGCGGCAGCCACGGCAAAGTTGGCGTAGTTGGTAAACACGTTGTAGATCGCCACCGGGGTGACATTCAGCCGCGTGCCTAACGTAAAGGCGGTGCCGAAGGCGCCCATGGAGGTGGCGAAACAGATCGCCCCGCACGACGCCAACGCCGGCGCCAGGCCCGGCACAATCACATCGCACACCACGCGCCAATGCCCGGCACCCAGGGAGTGCGCGGCTTCCTCCAGGCTGCGGTCGAGGCTTTCGCACGCCGCCATCACCGTGAGGATCACCCGTGGAATCGAGAAGTACAGGTAGCCCACGAACAACCCCGCCAGCGAGTAGGCAAAGATCCAGCGCTCACCCGCCAGTTGCAGGCCCAGGGCGGCAAACAAGCCCTGGCGCCCGGCCAGCAGGATCACCAGGAAGCCCACTACCACGCCAGGAAAGGCCAGGGGAAATGTCAGCAACGCCACCAGCGCCGAGCGCCCGAAGAACTGCTGGCGGGCGAGGAACACGCCGCTGATGCCGCCGATCACCAGCGCCACCAGCGTCACCACCACCGCCAGCACCAGGGTCTGCCCAAGGCTGCCCAAATACTGCGCGCTACTGAGCACCTGCCAATAGCCGCTGCCGTTGCTGTCGCGGCTCTCGGCACCGAGCAGCACCAAGTGCGCCAGCGGCAATAGCCAAAACGCGAGCAGTACCGCAAAGGCCGGGGCCAGTGCCCAGGCTGCCTGCCTTGCCGATGCAGCCACTTACTTAACCTCGTTCAAGTAACGGGCGGCGAAGGCTTCCTGCACAGCGGCCATTTTTTCGTAGTCCACCACACCGGCACGGGCGTAATCGCTGTCGGGCAGGAACTGTGCGGCCACGTCAGCCGGCATTTTCATTGGCCGCACAGGGCGCAGGTAGGCCTTGGCCCAGAGCGCCTGGCCTTCGTCCGACAGCACGAAGTCGAGGACTTTTTCCGCATTGGCGCGGTGTGGCGCGTTGGCGACCAGGCTCATCACGTAAGGCACGCTGATGCTGCCTTCCTGGGGGATCACGAAGGCGACGTTGGCCTTGTCTTTGTAGCGCGCGCGGTAGGCGTTGAAGTCGTAGTCCACCAGGATTGGCAACTCACCGGACAGCACCCGTGCATACGCGGTTTGCTTGGGCACGATGGGCGCGTTCTTCGCCAGTTTCTGGAAGTAATCGATGCCGGGGGCGAAGTTGTCGAGGTCACCGCCCAGGGCGCGGTTGATCGCCACAGCCGAGACGTAGCCGACGAAGGCGCTGGAGGGATCGAGGTAACCGACCATGCCTTTGTACTCAGGCTTGAGCAGATCGGCCCAGCTTTGCGGCACCGGCAAACCACCGAGCGCGTCGACGTTGACCATGATGCCCAAGGTGCCGGAGTGGATCGCGAACCAATGGCCGGCCGGGTCCTTGAGGCCAGCGGGGATCTGGTCCCAGGCCTTGGGCTTGTAGGTGCCGACCACCTCGGCTTTTTGCGCCTGCAGGCCGAAGGTCACGCCGTAGTACACGACGTCGGCGACAGGTGCGGCTTTTTCCGCCACCAACTGCGCCAGGGACTGGCCGGAGTTCTTGTTGTCCAGCGGCACCTGCACGCCGGTGCTGGCGGCGATGGCCTTGAGCTGGGTGCCCCAGTCGGCCCAGTCCGGCGGGCAGTTGTAGCAAATTGCGGTGTCGGCGGCCTGGGCCAGGCTGGCCGCTCCGCACAGCAGCACGGCGGCGAGGGTTTTACTGAGTGCGCGCATCTAGGGTCTCCTCATGGGGTTGGGTACTGTCGCCGGGGCGAATATGGCAAGGCAGGCAGTGGGAAATCGGGGCGTTGCCGGCGATCTGCGCCAGCAGCTGGTCAATCACGGTGCTGGCGAGCAGCGCGATGGGCTGCACCACGCTGCACAGGGTTGGGTGAATCTGGGTGCCGAGGCTGATGCCGTCAAAGCCCATCACCGAGAGTTGTTCGGGCACATCCCAGGCGTTGCGGCGCAGTTCGGCGATCAAGCTGATTGCCAGGAAGTCGTTGGAACACACCAGCGCGGTGGGCGCACCGGGGCCTTGAAGAAAGGGTTCGATGGCGGCGAACTCGACCTGGGTATGGGCCGGCATTTCAATCACCGGGCGGGGGTCGAGGGCGTATTCGCGCATTGCATCGCAATAACCGGCGTAGCGCAGGCGGGCACGGTCGGATTGCAGCGCAGGGCCGGCGACCATGCTGATGCGTCGATGGCCGGCTTCCAGCAGATAACGCGTGGCCAGGGCCATGCCGGCGCGGTTGTCGACCGACACGGCGCTGTAGTTGGGGTTGCTCGGTTGGTGGTAGGCCAGCACGAACGGGGTCTGTTCGGTGTTGAGGCTGCTGAGCACGCTGTTGCTTTCGGCATCGGTGACCGTCAGCACCAGGCCATCGACGCGCTGGCGCAGCAGTTCTTCCACCACGCTGCTTTCGCGTTCGCTGTCGTAGTCGGTGGTCGCCAGCAACAGGCTATAGCCACGCGCCCGAGCCGCGCGCTCCATGGCCTGGAATTGTTCAGCGAATACCGGGTTGAGCAAGTTGGGCACCACCACGCCGATCAACTGGGTGGTTTGCAGGCGCAGTTGGCGGCCCAGCAGATTGGGGCGGAAGCCCAACTCGCGGGCGGCGGCAAACACCTGTTCACGGGTGGCCGGGCGCACTTGGTCAGGGGAAGCAAAAGTGCGGGCGGCGGTGGCGCGGGAGACCCCGGCCAGCCTTGCTACGTCTTTCAGGTCAGTCATTGTCACTCGCTTGAGATCGATCTCATTGGCGAGGACAGTAGCGAGGGAATGTGGCAGCCAGGTGGTGAGGAGATGACAATTTGATGTCATCGATGGCCCATCACCTTATTGCGACGGATGCCGTTTAGAGGTGGTGGCTTGCCTGAGATAGCGGTGGGTCAGCCACTTCTGCAGTGACTGATACGCTGCCATCGCAGGCAAGCCAGCTCCCACAGGGGATCGGCGGTGGTCATGAGGTCTGTTTCACCAGTCCCTGCCCCGCCGCCACCGCCAGGACGTCTTGGGCAGGCACGTTGACCCAGGTGGTTGCATCAAGCATGCCTGCAGTGGCCAACCATCGGCCGACCATGTGGTGCCCCAGCGCATACCCCAGCCATTTTGGCTTGTCGCCGGTGCCAAAGAACCAGGCGCTGTGATCGTAGTGGTTCGCTGCCAGTTCAGTCATATTCACCGGGGCCGCCTGCAAGGCTTCAAGGCTCAGCGCCCTCTCCCACGGCTCCGGCTCGCTGCCCAGTGCATGCTGCACAAACTGCCCGGCCAGGCCTTCACTGATCAGCGCCTCCCCCAGCGTCCAGCCGTACCCCGGCCCGGCCATGCGCAGGCAATGGTGCACCTCGTGCACGATATGCCGGCGCACAGCCCCGCTCTCAAGGCTAGCGGCGAAGTTCGGGTTGTCGGGATCCAGGGTCAGCGAGAACATCGTGCTGCGATACGCACGCCCGACCAGGCCAAGCTCAGCGATGGTTTCGCCGGGCAGGCGTTGGAGGAGCACATCCAGGCGCGGCGCCGGCACGCATCGGGAAATGGCCTGGTAGGCGATGTCGAATTCTTGCGTCAGTGCCTGGCGAAACGCGGCCAGGGAGCCCGAAGCTTCCAGCCAATGCAGTGTCCATGCGTCCATTCTTACCTCTCGTCGTCCAAACCGGATTCCATCACGGCAGCGGCTCATCATACCGTTGAGCTGTCACATCCATGGGTCAGTTTAAAAGCAGCGCAGCAAAATCCGCCCACTAACCTTTCGATTCGATCCAAGTGCGGGCACAATGCGTGTCCTTTTTTGGCAGGCACCGCCGCAGGCTCTCAAAAATGATCAAAACGCCGTACTACCTCATCGATAAACAGAAGCTTCTGGTCAACATGCAGAAGATTGCTTACGTGCGCGAACAGTCCGGCGCCAAGGCTCTGCTGGCGCTCAAGTGCTTTGCCACCTGGTCGGTGTTCGACCTGATGCAGCAATACATGGACGGCACCACCTCGTCGTCGTTGTATGAGCTCAAGCTCGGCCGCCAGAAGTTCGAAGGCGAGGCGCACGCCTACAGCGTGGCCTGGGCCGACGACGAAATCGAAGAGATGCTGGATAACTGCGACAAGATCATCTTCAACTCCATCAGCCAGCTGCAGCGTTTTGCCGTACGCTCCGAAGGCAAGACCCGCGGCCTGCGCGTCAACCCACAGGTGAGCAGCTCCGACTACCTGCTGGCCGACCCGGCGCGTCCGTTCAGCCGCCTGGGCGAATGGGACCCGGTGAAGATCGAAGGCGTGATCGAGCAGATATCCGGCTTCATGTTCCACAACAACTGCGAGAACGGCGATTTCAGCCTGTTCGACAAGATGCTCGGCACCATCGAAGAACGCTTCGGCGCGCTGCTGCACAAGGTCGAGTGGGTCAGCCTCGGCGGCGGCATCCACTTCACCGGTGAAGACTATGCGGTGGACGCATTCTGCGCGCGCTTGAAAGCCTTCTCTGAAAAATACGGCGTGCAGGTGTACCTGGAACCCGGCGAAGCGGCGATCACCAACAGCGCCTCCCTGGAAGTCACCGTGCTCGACACGCTCTACAACGGCAAGAACCTCGCCGTGGTCGACAGCTCCATCGAAGCCCACCTGCTGGACCTGCTGATCTACCGCCTCAACGCCAAGCTGGCGCCGAGCGATGGCGAACACACTGTGATGGTGTGCGGCAAATCCTGCCTGGCCGGGGACATCTTCGGCGAGTACCAATTTGATCGTCCGCTGGCCATCGGCGATCGGCTGTCGTTCATCGACACCGCAGGCTACACCATGGTCAAGAAAAACTGGTTCAACGGCCTGAAAATGCCGTCCATCGTAGTGAAACAACTCGACGGTACAGTCGAGGTGGTTCGTGAATTTGGTTACGACGACTACCTGTCCAGCCTTTCGTAAGCTGGCGGATAAAGGAGAGATAAAGCAATTGAAAAAGAACGTTCTTATCATTGGTGCAGGAGGTGTCGCCAAGGTGGTGGCCCACAAGTGCGCGCAGCACAACGACGAACTCGGTCGTATTGCTATCGCGTCGCGCAACATCTCCAAATGCCAGGCCATCATCGACAGCGTCAAGGCCAAGGGTAGCCTCAAGGTTCCCGCCGACATCCAAGCCTTCGCGCTGAACGCCCTGGACGTGGAAGCGACCAAGGCCCTGATCCGCGAGACCGAATCGCAGATCGTCATCAACGTCGGTTCCGCGTTCCTCAACATGTCGGTCCTGCGGGCCTGCATCGACACCGGCGTTGCGTACCTCGACACCGCCATCCACGAAGAGCCGGGCAAGGTCTGCGAGACCCCGCCGTGGTACGGCAACTACGAGTGGAACCACCTGGAAGAGTGCAAACAGAAGAACATCACCGCCATCCTTGGCGTGGGCTTCGACCCGGGTGTCGTCAACGCGTATGCCGCGCTGGCGCAGCAACAGCATTTCGACCGCATTGATTCGATCGACATTCTCGACGTCAATGCCGGCTCCCATGGCAAATACTTCGCCACCAACTTCGACCCGGAAATCAACTTCCGCGAATTCACCGGACAGGTGTGGAGCTGGCAGAACAGCCAGTGGACCAGCAACACCATGTTCGAAGTCAAACGCACCGACGACCTGCCAGTCGTGGGTTCGCAGAACCTCTACCTCACCGGCCACGATGAAGTGCACTCGCTGTCGAAAAACCTCGACGTGCCCAACGTGCGTTTCTGGATGAGCTTCGGCGAACACTACATCAACGTGTTCACCGTGCTGAAAAACCTCGGCCTGCTCTCCGAAAAACCGGTCACCACCGCCGAAGGCCTGGAAGTCGTGCCGCTGAAACTGGTCAAGGCCGTGCTGCCCGACCCGTCTTCGCTCGCGCCTGGCTACACCGGCAAGACCTGCATCGGCGACCTGGTCAAAGGCACCAAAAATGGCCAGCCCCACGAGATGTTCATCTACAACGTGGCGTGCCATGAAGAAGCCTTTGCCGAAACCGACAGCCAGGGCATCTCCTACACCGCTGGCGTTCCACCGGTAGCCGCTGCGCTGCTGGTCGCCCGTGGCGAGTGGGACGTGAAGCACATGGCCAACGTCGAGGAACTGCCGGCTGAGCCGTTCCTGAAAGCGCTGGATGTGATGGGATTGCCGACTCGCATTAAAGACGAGCACGGTGATCGCGCTTGGGATGCGATTGCCTGATAGGCGATAGCTGCCCCAACAAAAAAATGCGCCCTTAGGGGCGCATTTTTTGTTGGGGCGTACACACTTCTCAAACCCAATAGAATTTCAAATGTGGGAGCGGGCTTGCTCGCGAATGCGGTGGGTCAGAAAAGAATAGGCTGACTGACACACCGCATTCGCGAGCAAGCCCGCTCCCACAGGGGATCTCTAGTGAATTTGAAATAGCGGGTTATTCCAGGTTCCGCGCCGAATTGCTCAACGCCCGCGAACACTGCAACAACGCCGGCGCCAGCTGCCGCTCGGCATCCGCTCTGCTCCACCGACTGGTCGGTGCCACCACATGCACCGCTGCCACCGGGCGGCCATTGGCGCCCAGCACTGGCGCACCGATGGTCATGTCGCCCAGGAACAGTTCCTGGCCGTTCACTGCGTAGCCCTGTTCGCGCACCTGTTGCAGCGACTCCAGGATCTTGTCGACTTCAGTCAAGGTCTGGCTGGTGTGCGCAATGCGCTGGCTGTTCTCGATCAACACCAGCGCTTCCTCCTGCGGCAACGCGCTCAAATACGCCCGCCCCGACGCCGTGCAATACATCGGCACCCGCGAGCCGATCGGCATGTGCACGGGCACGAAACCCGAGCTGACAAAACGCGCGATGTAGGTCATGTCGTAGCCAGCAGGCTCGGTAAGGCACGACGTCTCGCCGGTCAGTCGGGTCAACTCCGATAGAAACGGGTTGGCCACTTCGATCAACGAATGCGCATCCAGGTAACTGAAGCCCAACTCCAGCACCCGGGGTGTGAGTTGGTAATGCCGTGTGCGGGAGTGTTTCCGAAGGTAACCCAGGCTTTCGAGGGTAAACACCATGCGCTGGGCCGAGCTTTTGGTCATGCCGGCGGCCTCGGCCACCTCTGCAAGGCTCATGCTGCGGCGCTGGGCGCTGAATGCCTTGAGCACCGACAGGCCTTTTTCCAGGGATTGGTTGTGCAGGCTGTTGCGTTCTTCGGACATGGCGGACTCGTGGTCAGGTCGATTAGGCGTAGCGATATTTCTACCTTAAACCACAAAAATAGACCACTTAATATCGCATACCGATACGAACTGTTCATTACGTCGACTTTCAACACCGTTATACGATTTTTATCAATCGAAATGGCACAGAGCTTGCGATTTCATCAATAACCGCTCGCGGTACTGACGATCCGTTTTCCTTCTGGAGTAACCCGATGAACAGTCTTTCGCCCTTGTTTCGCCGCCTTGCCTTCGGTCTCTGCGCCACGCTCTGCGTCAGCGTTGTGCACGCCGAGAGTGCGTCCTCGTACAAAGTCGGTGCGACGGCCAGTGGTTCGCCGTTTACCTTCCTCGACATCAAGAGCAACAGCATCCAGGGCGTGATGGTTGATGTGGCAGAGGCCGTGGGCAAGGCCGGCGGTTTCACCAGCCAGATCGAGCAGACCAACTTCGCCGCGCTGATCCCCTCCCTCACGTCCGGCAAGCTCGACTTCATTTCCGCCGGCATGCTCAAGACCGAAGAGCGCACCAAGGTGGTCGACTTCAGCGCCCCGGTGTATGCCTACGGTGAAGGCCTGATCATCAATGCCGACGACAACACGGCCTACCCCGACCTCACGCCCCTCAAGGACCAAGTGGTCGGCGTGCAGGCCGGCACCGTCTTCTACGACCAGTTGAACAAGCTCGGGATCTTCAAGGAGATCCGCACCTATGACTCCATCGGCGAGATGGTCCGCGACCTGTCCCTGGGCCGCATCAAGGCCGCCGTGGGAGACCAGCCCGTGGTGGCCTACCAGATCCGCCAGAAACTGTTCAAAGGCGTGAAACTGGCCCCCGACTACAAGCCCACCAACGTCGGCGAAGTGTGCCTGGTGGTGCGCAAGGGCGATGCGCAAACCCTCGAACGCTTGAATACAGCCATCGCCAGCATCAAGGCAGATGGCACCCTCGACAGCATCCTCAAGAAGTGGGGACTTGATACCCAGGTGCGCCCATGAACCCGGCGGAGTTCCTGCAAAACGCCCAGGACTTTTTGCCGATCCTGCTGCAAGGCGCCTGGGTGACGATCCAGATCACCGTGCTGTCATTCCTGCTCAGCAGCGCCATCGGCCTGGTGCTGGCGTTGCTCAAGCTGTCGCCGATCCGTGCGCTGTCATGGACCGCGAGCACCATCATCAACGTGATCCGGGGCCTGCCGATCATTGTGCAGCTGTTCTACATCTACTTCGTGCTGCCCGACATGGGCGTGCACCTCACCGCGTTCTACGCGGGCGTGATCGGCATGGGCATCGCCTACTCGGCGTACCAGGCCGAGAACTTCCGCACCGGCATCATTGCCGTCGAACAGGGCCAGCGTGAAGCCGCCGAAGCCTTGGGGATGCGCTCGGCGCTGATGATGCGTCGGGTGATCCTGCCGCAAGCGTTTCGCATCGCCCTGCCGCCGTATGGCAACACCCTGGTGATGATGCTCAAGGACTCGTCGCTGGTCTCCACCATCACCGTCGCCGAGATGACCCGCCAGGGCCAGCTGATTGCATCGTCGACCTTCCAGAACATGACCGTCTACACCCTGGTCGCCCTGCTCTACCTGCTGATGAGCCTGCCGCTGGTGTATGGCCTGCGTCGCATGGAACAGCACCTGGGCCGGAGGAAAAAAGCATGATCGAGATTCGCCAACTGCAAAAACACTACGGCAGCCACCGCGTGCTGCACGGTGTCGACCTGGACGTGGCCAAGGGTGAAGTGGTGTGCCTGATCGGCCCCTCGGGCTCGGGCAAATCCACCCTGCTGCGCTGCATCAACGCGCTGGAGGCCTATGACGGCGGACACATCCACGTGTTCGGCGAAACCGTGAAGCGCGCCAGCAAGACCGTGCACGCCCTGCGCAGCCGCATGGGCATGGTGTTCCAGCGCTTCAACCTGTTCCCCCATCGCACGGTGCTGGAAAACGTGATGGAAGGCCCGGTGTATGTCAAAGGCGAGCCGCCCAAGCAGGCCCGCGAAGAAGCCCTGGTGCTGCTGGAAAAAGTCGGCCTGAGCGCCAAGGCCGATGCGTACCCGGAGCAACTCTCCGGCGGCCAGCAACAACGCGTGGCCATTGCCCGCGCCCTGGCGATGAAACCCGAAGCCATGCTGTTCGACGAACCCACCTCGGCCCTCGACCCGGAACTGGTCGGTGATGTACTGGCGGTGATGCGCACCCTGGCGGATGAAGGCATGACCATGATCGTCGTCACCCACGAGATGGGCTTTGCCCGCGAAGTGGCCGACCGCGTGTGCTTCCTGCACGGCGGCTACATCGTCGAAAGCGGCGCGGCCGAGCACGTGCTGGGCAACCCGCAACATCCGCGTACCCAGGACTTTTTGCGACGGGTGCTGCACCCCACTGGCGACACGCGGAGCCTGTCATGAAGTCATTGTGGTCGGCGACTGCGCCTTCGGTGGTACCGACGCCTGCGTTGAGCGAATCGGTGAAGGTGGACGTGGCGATTGTCGGTGCCGGCTATACCGGCCTATCGACGGCGCTGCACCTGGCCGAACGCGGCGTGAGCGTGTGCGTGCTGGAAGCCAACGAGCCGGGCTGGGGCGCGTCCGGGCGCAACGGTGGGCAGGTCAACCCCACGCTCAAATACGACCCTGAACAGCTGGTTCAGATGTACGGACCGGAGCGCGCCGAGCCGCTGATTTCGACCGTGTCGAATTCGGCAGACCTGGTGTTCAGGCTGATCGAAAAACACGGCATTGATTGCGCGCCGGTACGCAAAGGCTGGATGCAGGTGTCCTACAGCGAAAAAGGCGTCGCCGGGCTGCACGCACGGGCAGATCAGTGGGCCCGGCGCGGTGTGCCGGTGCAACGCCTGGAGGCGGCGGCGGTGGCTTCACGCATGGGCAGTGACGCCTTTGCCGGCGGTTGGCTGGATGGCCGCGCCGGTGCCATTCAGCCGTTGGCCTATGCCCGTGGATTGGTGGGCGCGGCGCTGGCAGCGGGTGTGCGGGTTCATGGGCAAAGCGCAGTGACGGGCTTGCAACGCCACGGTTCGGGCTGGCAGTTGCAGACGGCCGGCGGCGCACAGGTGAGCGCCGATCAAGTGGTCCTCGCAACCAATGGCTACAGCGGCAACCTGTGGCCGGGCATGGCGCAGAGCATCCTCGCGGCGAACAGTTTTATCGTCGCCACCAAACCCTTGAGTGGGCGCGCGGCGGACAGCATCTTGCCGGGCCAGGAGACCGTCTCCACCGCACAAAGGCTGCTGCTGTACTTTCGCAAAGACAGCCATGGCCGTTTGCTGATGGGCGGGCGCGGGCTGTTCAACGACCCCACTTCACCCACGGATTTCGCCCACTTGGAACGCTCGCTGGCATTGCTGTTTCCGCAATTGGGACGGTTGGAATTCGAGTATCGCTGGGCCGGGCGTATCGCAATCACTCGCGACTTCATGCCCCATGTGCACCAGCCCGCGCCGGGGCTGACCTTGGCGCTGGGCTGCAATGGCCGGGGGATCGCACTGTGTACCAGCCTGGGGCAGCAACTGGCGGGCAAGTTGTGTGACAGCCAGGCGGAGTTCGCCTACCCGGTGACGCCGCTGCAGCGCTTGCCGATGCACGGGTTGCAGCGGTTCTATATTGGGGCGGGTGTGGCGTGGTACAGCTTGTTGGATCGGCTCAATGTGAGCTGAACCCGCCCCTCATGTGGGAGCGGGCTTGCCCGCGATGGCGGTGTGTCAGCCACGGGATGTGCTGGCTAATGGACCGCTTTCGCAGGCAAGCCAGCTCCCACACTGGGTCTGCTTTTTTCTGGAAGACCGAGTATTCAATATTCATCCCCCTCATCGCCCCTGATTCTGGCGGCGAGCGCCTGGGCAATGGCCGGGTCCTTGTTTCTGATGCTCGATCTGTTCGTAAAACCGCGCAAAGCCTGGTGATTTTTGGGGGGGTGGGGATTGTGGCAATTGCCATCAAAACACCGACCACCCAATCCGCTCACTCAACAACTCCAACGCCTTCATCCCCGCCAGTGAGTTCCCCGCTGCATTCAGTTCCGGCGACCACACGCACACCGTGAACTGCCCCGGTACCACCGCGACGATCCCGCCGCCGACCCCGCTTTTGCCCGGCAACCCCACGCGGTAGGCAAAATTGCCCGCCTCGTCATACAGCCCACTGGTGGCCATGATGGAGTTGACTTGCTTGGTCTGCCGCGCGGTCAACACCTGTTCGCCGCTGTGGGCGCTCACGCCTTCGTTGGCCAGGAAGCTGAAGGCCCTGGCCAAGTCCAGGCAGCTCATCTGCAGCGCGCAGTAGTTGAAGTAGCTGTGCAGCACCGCGTCCACGTCATTGTGGAAGTTGCCGAAGGATTTCATCAGGTAGGCCATGGCCGCGTTGCGCGCGCCGTGCTGGGCTTCGGACTCGGCGACGACGCTGTTGACCAGGATCTGCGGGTTACCCGACAGGCGCCGGACGAAGTCGCGCATCGACAAAATCGGCACGGCGAAACGCGATTGGTTGATATCGCAGATCACCAGCGCGCCGGCATTGATAAATGGATTGCGTGGACGGCCGCGTTCGAATTCCAGTTGCACCATGGAGTTGAACGGTTGCCCCGAAGGCTCGTGGCCCAGGCGTTCCCAGATGGTTTCGCCACCGTGGTCGATGGCCTGCACCAGGCTGAACACCTTGGAGATGCTCTGCACCGAGAACAACGTGTCGGCATCACCGGCGCAATAGGCCGAGCCGTCGTTGCCGTACACGGCGATCCCGAGTTGGTTGGCGGGCACGTCAGCCAGCGCGGGGATGTAGTCGGCGACTTTGCCGAGGCCGATCAGGGGGCGCACTTCGTCGAGGATCGACGAGAGCATCGCCTGCATGTCTTGTCCTGTCATCTGTCTTTGAATCGGTGGTAAGCGGGCCGCGGAGGATACTTCAATGCGCGCGGAAGCCCCACACAATCTCTACCACCCGCTCGGCAACCACCAGGTAAAACACGATCAACAATAACTGCAGCGCCAAGTGATAACGCAGCCTGGCGAGCCGGCGGATGCCGTCACTGACGTTCAAGAGCATGAGCAGCGTGGACAGGATGATCAGGCCCCAGCCGGCCACGCTGGAGGCGAACACGCCGATAAACAAGTCACGCTGCCCAAGCAATGTGTTGGTCCCCGCCGCAAACAGCAGTGCACACACCAGCAGGTTTTTCACGTTGTCGAAAATCTGCGTGCTCAGATCGTTTTCCAACAACGCCATATACCGTTTCCATAACGTGCGCATGGCAAGTACCGGGTAGGGATCGCTCGTCAATCAAAGTAGTCCAATTGCCCGTACACTGCACCGTTGCGCTTACTCCACGAGGACTTTTGCATGAAATTGATGATCGGCCTGGCCGCCCTGCTGCTGGTATCGGCCTGCTCCACCGCCTCCCACCCTACCCCGCCCGCCCAGGATGCCACGGCGTCCGAATGCCTGGCCGGTGGCGGCACCATGAAGCAAGTCGGCAAATTGCAGAGCTGGAAATGCATTACGCCGTACAAGGACGCGGGCAAGGCCTGTACTGATTCGAGCCAGTGCGAAGGCGAGTGCCAGACCAGCGTCACCACCCAGTCCGGCAACGGCCCGGTGACGGGCGCGTGTCAGGTGGACAACGGGCACTTCGGCTGCTCGGCGACGGTGGAGAAAGGTCAGTTGGGCCGGGCGATCTGTGTGGACTGACTCGCTATCCTGTAGGAGCTGGCTTGCCAGCGATGGCGGCCGGACAACCGGCCGCTATCTACCTGTCACCCCGCGACTCAAAAATGTGGGAGCTGGCTTGCCTGCGAAAGCGGCCTGACAGCCGACCACTCTCCAACTGTCCCCCCCGCGATCCAAAAATGTGGGAGCTGGCTTGCCTGCGAAAGCGGCCTGACAGCCGACCACTCTCCAACTGTCGCCCCCGCGATCCAAAAATGTGGGAGCGGGCTTGCCTGCGAAGGCGGCCTGACAGCCGACCACAATCTAACTGTCACCCCGCGATCTAACTGTAGGAGCTGGCTTGCCTGCGAAGACGGCCTAACTGCCGACCACTCTCTAACTGAAGCCCCGCGATCCAAATGTGGGAGCTGGCTTGCCTGCGAAAGCGGCCTGATAGCTGACCTAGATGTTGGATCTGATCGGGTACATATCCGTTATTTAGGTAACGGCTGCTATGGGTTCCGCCCTTACGGCGGGTCACTTTGGAAAAGCCCCAAAGTAACCAAAGGGCTCTTGCCCCAACACTCGGCACCTCGCCTAGGCTCGGTGTGCCCGTAATCCGACAGGGATTTGGGGGGCCGCCGCCACGCGCCATCCATGGCGCGGGGCGGCTAAACCGGCATCCCTGCCGGTTTACCCCCCAAATCCCTGTCGAATTCCGGCCAGCGTGTTTGATGGGGCGCCTGAGATCAAAAGCAAGATCAAGATCAAGATCAAGATCAAGATCATGATCAAGATCAGGAGCAGGAACAGGAGCAGGAGCAGGAGCAGGAGCAGGAGCAGGAGCAGGAGCAACATCAAGAGCGGCTCGCTTCGCATCGTGGTTAGCGGGGCAGGCTAGCGTTTAGAAGTACGCCACATCCGACACCCGTTCATCCAGCACGTCCCGCGCCAGTGCCCAGGCCTGGTCCTTGGACTCCACCACCAGCAGCGGGTACCCCCAGGCCTTGCCGAACATTACCGCAAATGGCTTGAGCGCCAGGCGCTGCGCGGCACTGGGCTCTACCTGGATCATGCCTTTGACGTAGGTGCGCAGCGCCTGCTTGTTTTTCTTCATCCAGATCGATGCTTGCTTGCGTTCCTCATGGGAGTGTTCGTGATTGTTTTCGTCCACGGATTTTTCGTGCAGCAGCAGGAAGGGTTGCTGGCGCGCAAGCAGGCTTTCGAAGACCCCGAAGGCATCCTCCTGCCCACCCTCGTTGGGTGCGTCAAACACGATTTTCACCACCGGGAATGTTGTGCTGTCGAGTCGCATGGCGGAGCTCCTTGTTGAGAATTGATCTCACTATAAAGGCCCGACCACTGGACGGCATTGCACAGAATAGCCAGACTGTTTCGCAATCCGGCCAACCTGCGAGACCCGTCATGAAGCATCACCGTCTGGACATGCGCGACCCGCTGATGCCCAAGGGCGCCGATGTGTTCCCCCGCGCCGTGGTGGCGGTGGGCGCCACCAGTACGTCGGACACCTGGGAACATGCCCAGCACGCCCACCGCAAGGGTCAGTTGATGTACACCCTGCGCGGGGTGATCCTTTGCGAGATCGAAGCGGGTATCTGGATCGTGCCACCGCAGTGCGCACTGTGGATTCCCGGCGGCACGTCCCATGCGGCGCGCGGGTCTGGCGAAGCGGAGGTGTATTGCCTGTTGATCGACCCCGACGCGGCGTGCGCCCTGCCCCCGCAATGCTGCACTTTGGCGGTGTCGGGCCTGCTGCATGAGCTGATCAGCAAGGCCGTGAGTTTCCCGCAGCTGTATGACGAACACGGCGCCCAGGGGCGTTTGATCAATACCCTGCTGGATGAGCTCGCCGCCGCCCCCGTTGAAGCCTTGCACCTGCCCATGCCCCAGGACCCGCGCTTGCGCCGCCTGGCCAACAGCCTGTTGGCCGAGCCGTCGGACAAGGCGACCCTCGGCCAATGGGCGGTGCGCATCGGCATGAGTGAACGCAGCATGACGCGCCTGCTGCTGGAGGAACTGGGCCTGAGCTTCGGCCGCTGGCGCAGGCAATTGCATGTGATCCTGTCGTTGCAGCGCCTCGCCAAGGGCCAGAGCGTGCAAACGGTCGCGCTGGACCTGGGTTATGAGAACGCCAGCGGCTTTATCACCATGTTCCGCAAGGCCGTGGGGCAGCCGCCGGCGCGCTACCTGGCGGACCGCGCCGGGGTGTTCAGCCCGCCCCCAGGCGCTATTCCGCTAAAGGAGCCCCGGCACGAGTAGTGGCGGCACAAACGCGGTGACTTGCGGCAACGGCTGGTCCCACTTCACCACCTCCACCGTGGCCGTCTGCGCCGAACAGCCCTGGGACAGGCTGGAGGCGCCGACATCGGCAGTGATCATGTTGGGGTTGCCGTGCTTGTCCAGGCTGTTGCGCTGCCCTGGAGTCTGCGGGTCGAACCAGGCGCCGGTGGCGATCTGCACGACACCCGGACGGATGTCATGGGAGACAATCACCCCAGCCAGGAACGCCCCCCGTCCATTGAACACCTTGACCACATCACCGTCGCCAATGCCCCGCGCCCGCGCATCGTCCGCGTTGATGGTCAGCGGCTCGCGCTGCTGGATCTTCGACGCGCGGCTGTAGCTACCGTGGTCGTACTGGCTGTGCAGGCGTGTCTTCGGCTGGTTCGACAGCAGGTGCAGCGGGTAGTCCGGCACAGGTTTGTCCAACCACACCGGATGGCCAGGGCAGTCGGCATAACCAAAGCTCGCAATGCGTTCGGAAAACAGCTCGATACGTCCCGAGGGCGTGGGCAAAGGATGAGCGAGCGGATCGTCACGAAAGGCCTTGAGCAGTACTGTATCGGTGTCGGGATAGGCCACTTCGAACACGCCGTCACGCCAGAACCGATCGTAGTCCGGCAGCTCGATGCCCTGTTCTTCAGCGCGTCCACGGGACTCGTCGTAGATAAAACGCAGCCACTGCCCGGCGTCACGGCCTTCGGTGAAGGTGCCGCCAAACCCCAGGCGCGCGGCGATGTCAGCAAAGATCGAGTAGTCATCCCGCGCCTCGCCGACCGGTGCGATGGCTTGCTGCATCGCCAGCATGAACCGGTCCGACGCCGAACTGCCGATATCGTTGCGCTCCAGGGCGGTCGTGGCCGGCAGTACGATATCGGAATACTTGGCCTGGGCGGTCCAGTACTGTTCGTGGACGATCAGGGTGCGCGGTTTTTTCCAGGCCTCCAGCAAGCGATTGAGGTCCTGGTGATGGTGGAAAATATTGCCGCCAGCCCAGTACACCAGGTGAATATCCGGATACGCCTGGCGCTTGCCGTTGTAGTCGAATTCGGCGCCGGGGTTAAGCAGCATGTCAGTGATGCGTGCCACCGGAATGAACGCCTTCACCGGGTTGAGCCCCTGGGAAAACCTTGGCCCGGAGAAGCCTTTGCGGCCGCTGCCCGTGTTGTTCATGCAGCCGTAGCCCAGGCCAAAGCCGCCGCCGGGCAAGCCGATCTGGCCGAGCAGCGCCGCCAGGGTCACGGTCATCCAGAAAGGCTGCTCGCCGTGCACCGAGCGCTGCAGGGAATAGGCGATGTTGATCATCGTCCGCTGGCGGCCCATGCGCCGGGCGAGGTCGATGATCTGCTGCGCGGGGATATCCGTCAGTGCCTCTGCCCACGCGGGGTCTTTCGGTTGACCATCAGTGTCGCCGAGCAGATAGCCGCGAAAGCGGTCGTAACCCACGGTGTATTGCTGAATGAACGCCTCGTTGTGCAGGCCTTCCGTCACCAGCACATGGGCCAGCGCCAGCATCAATGCGGTGTCGCTGCCGGGGCGGATCGGCAGCCATTGGTTGAGGGCCGGGCCGCTCAGGTCACCGCGCAACGGGCTCACGTTGACGAACTGCACGCCAGCCGCCGACATCGCCGCCAACGCCTCGGTCAGCAAGTGATCACTGGCGCCACCGGGGCTGGTCTGGGCGTTCTTGGCTGGCAGCCCGCCGAACGCCACGAACAGCTCGCAGTGTTCGGCGAGGTTTTTCCAGGAAGTGTGCGCCGCCAGCAGCCAGTCCATATTGCCGACGATATGCGGCATCAACACCCGCCCGGCACCGAGGCTGTAGCTGTCGGTGCTGGCGACATAGCCGCCGAACTGGTTGAGAAAACGGTGCAACTGGCTTTGTGCATGGTGGAAACGCCCGGCGCTGCCCCAGCCGTAGCTGCCACCGTAGATCGCCTGGTTGCCGTGTTCGGCCTTGACCTTGTTCAGCTCACGGGCGACCAGGTCCAGGGCCACGGCCCAGGAGACCTCGACAAACGGCTCCTGGCCCCGCAGTTCGGGGTGCGAGCCGGGCTCGGCCAAATAACTGCGGCGCACGGCAGGCCGCAGGATGCGCGTCGGCGAGGTGATGGCGTCGGGGATTGACGCACCGATGGGCGACGGGTCTTTGTCCCAGTCCACCGGCGTCATCGCCTGCAACTTGCCATCGACGACCTGCGGACGATAGGCGCCCCAGTGCAACGAAGTGAAGGTCATGGCTACCAGTTTTCTCCCAGCCCGAGCAGGCCCAGTATCTGCCGCCGCAGGTCCACCAAGTAAGGATCGTCCCGGTGCCGAGGATACGGCCGATCGATGCTTAATTGCGCCAGGATTTTTGCCGGGCGGTCGCTGAACACGATCACGCGGTTGGCCAGCAGCAAGGCTTCTTCCACATCGTGGGTGACCAGCAAGGCCGTGTAGCCCTGGCGCTGCCACAGGTCGATCAACTCTTTTTGCATGGTGATGCGGGTCAGGGAGTCGAGTTTGCCCAAGGGCTCGTCGAGGATCAGCAGGCGCGGCTGGTTGACCAGTGCGCGAGCCAGGGCCACGCGTTGCGCCATGCCGCCGGAGAGCTGCCGCGGATACGCGCGGGCGAACTGGCTGAGGCCGACCTTCTCCAGGGCTTCGTCGACCTTGGCCGAATGGGTCTTGAGCAGGCCCTGGGCTTCCAGGCCGACAGCGACGTTGTCCCACACCCGGCGCCACGGGTACAGGGTCGGGTCCTGGAACACCACGACGCGGCTCGGGTCCGGCCCGGTGATGGCTTCACCGTCGGCCAGCAATCGTCCCGAATCCGCCGGTTCCAAACCGGCCACCAGGCGCAGCAAGGTGGATTTGCCGCAGCCCGAAGGCCCGAGCAGCGCCACGAACTCTCCGGGCGCCACGTCCAGGGACACCCGCTCCAGCACCGGCAGGTGCTGACCGTCCAAGGCAAAACCATGGCTGAGGTTGTCTATGCGCAGCGCCAGACCTTCCGACGCCGATTCCACGTGTGCCAGGGCTACCATTTCATCGATCCTTTCTGCCAGGCCAGCAACCGATCACGCACCAGGAACAACCCGGTGATCAACCCCGAGCAGGCGAGTGCCATGATCAGCAAGGCGGCGTACATATTCGCGTAGGCGGCCCAACCCTGGGCCCACTGCAGGTACCAGCCGATGCCGGATTTGACCCCCATCATTTCAGCCACCACCAGGGTCGAAAACGACGCGCCCAGGCCCATGAACACGCCGACAAATACGTGAGGCAACGCCGCCGGAATCGCCACCTTGAAAATCAGGAAGCCTTGCTTGGCGCCAAGGGTGCGGGCCACGTCGTAATAGGCTTTGTCCACGCTCGCCACACCGGACCAGGTGAGCACCGTGACCGGAAACCAAGTGGCCAGGGCGATCAGGAACACGCTGGCGCTCCAGCTACTGGGGAACAGGAAAAAACACAGCGGCAATAACGCCGTCGACGGCACCGGCCCCAGGATTCGCAGCACCGGGTGCAGCCAATAACCGATGCGCGTGGACCAACCGATGGCCACACCAGCAATAAACCCGGTAATCGCGCCCAGGGCCACGCCCGAGCCCAGCAGCAATGCCGAATGCAACAGGCTGTCGGCCAGCCGTGCGTAGTCTTCGATGTACACCGCCAGCAAGGCCTGGGGCGGCGCAAAAAACGGCACCGGCAACAACGCCAGCTTGGCGGTGAGCAACTCCCAGACGCCCAGCAGCAGCGGCAAGGCAATCAGCCAGGGGCCGGCATTGCGCAGGCGCAGGCTCAGCTTCGGCACCTTGCGTCCCAGCAGGCTCAGCCCGATGAACAGTGCGGCAACAGCCACGCACAGCGTGGCCAGGCCTTGGGTCATCGGCCAGTTGCGCGTCGCGTTGGGCCAGTAACTGATCAACAGCGCGACGGCCAGCCAGGCCGTCACCACGGCTGCGCCCTGCCACCCGACCTTCAGGGTCAGCGGCGGGTTGAGGGTGGTTGCGTCAGCTGAAGACATCGGCGGTGATCTCCTTGGCGAACTCCAGCGGATCGGTGCTCTTGCTGATCACTTCGACGGTTTTCAGGTCGGTCACGTAGGTGAGGATTTCCTGGGTCAGCGCCGCGCCCACCGCGTGATGCCCGTGGGTATGGTCGTGGAGGATCGCCTGCACTTCCTCCACCGACGTGTTCAACGCATGGGCCTGGAAGCCCTTGGCAACTTCCTCCGGATGCTGCACGGAATAGTCGTGGGCTTCCAGAATCGCCTGGGTCAGCGCCGCGACCACACGCTTGTCTTCCCGCACCAACTTGCCGGTGACACCCACCACGCAGCAGCTGAGGTTGGCGTATTCCTCCACCAGGTTGGTGGACAGCTCACGCGCCACGCCGGACTTGATCAGGCGGTACATGAACGGGTCACTGCCGCTCACGGCCTGCACTTCGCCGCGCTCCAGCGCGGTGCCGAGCAAGTCCGCAGGGTACAGGCGCCACTCCACATCGCGCACCGGATCCACACCGTGTTTTTTCAGCAGGATCGAGAAGAAATTGCGGTCCGGGCTGGCCATGTCGGTCACGCCGATGGCCTTGCCCTTGAGGTCTTCGAGCTTGGTCACGCCGCCGTTCGCGGCACTGAGCAAGCGCAGGCAGCCGCCATGGGTACCGGCGGTGAGCTTCACGTCAAAGCCCTGCTCCAGCGCCTTGAGCCAACGCAGCGCCATGCCTACGCCTGCATCGGCCTTGCCGGTGGCAATGGCTTCGAGCAGCACTTCAGTGGAGTTGCCGAAATTGACCAACTCCACGTCCAGATTGTGCTTGGTAAAAAAGCCCTGGCCGTGGGCGATCACGACCGGGGCCAGGCACACGGCATTGAGGTTGACCGCCAGTTTCAACTTGCGTGGCGCATCCAGGCGAATGAACTCACCGGTGCCGGCGGGTTCCGGTGAAGTGCTGTGGCCGGCGTGTTCGTCGGCGCCGAAGCCTAGGCGTGGCAGCGACAGGCTGGCCAGGGTGATGCCGGCCAGGCCGAGCAGGCGGCGGCGGGTCAAATGATCGAAGTCAGCCATGCAAAATATCCCTTTTATCAACTCAGTAATAAAGCCGGTGAGCAGCCCTTCTGTGGTGAGCGGGCTTGCCCCGCGCTGGGCTGCGAAGCAGCGCTAATCCGGCCAACTCGTTTTACCTGCGAGAACACAGCGGCCGTGATGGGGTCGCTTCGCGCCCCAGCGCGGGGCAAGCCCGCTCACCACAACTGCCCGCTCATCACATCAGATGAACAGCCACTCAAGCCTGCAACCCAGCCAGCGCCAGGTGCTCGCGCAGCGTCGATCCTTCGTAGGCAGTGCGGAACAAGCCCTTGCGCTGCAAATGCGGAATCACGCTCTCGACAAACTCGGTGAACGAGCCCGGCAGATACCCCGGAGAAATCACAAACCCGTCGCAGCCGCCCTGCTCGAACAGCTCGGCCAACTGGTCGGCAACCTGCGCGCCGGTACCCACCAATTGCGGCACGCGCACGCTGCTGGCGAAGATGCGCCCGAGTTGTTCCAGGGTGGTTTCCGGGCCTTGCATCAAGAGCTTTTCCGCCGCCGCCGGGTGGATCAGTGGTGACTGCGCGATCTCGGCCAAGGTCGCCGAAAGCGGGAATGGCGACAGGTCCACATTCAACTGCGAGGCCAGTGTCACCAGCCCCAGCTCCGGACGGGCCAGCGCGTTGTGCCGATCGCGCTTGGCGCGGGCCTCGGCTTCGCTGCCGCCAATGAACGGCATCACCGCCGTGAGCACCTTGCAGCTGTCGGCGTCACGGCCTTGCTGCACCACCTGGGCGCGCACGTCATCGCGGAACGCGCGCATCGCCGCCAAGTGCGGATGAATGGTGAAAATCGCCTCGGCCCAACGCGCACCAAAGCGCCGGCCACGTCCGGAAGAGCCGGCCTGGATCAGCACCGGTCGGCCTTGGGGTGTGCGGGGGATATTCAGCGGGCCTTCCACCCTGAACCACTCGCCCTGGTGCTGCACCGAACGGATCAGTTCCGGGTCCGCCAGCACGCCGCTCTCGCGGTCAAGCTTCAGTGCGTCCTTGCCCCAGCTGTTCCACAGTTTCAGCGCGACTTCGACAAACTCATCGGCGCGGTCATAGCGCAGGTCATGCTCCAGGTGCTTGTCCTTGCCGAACAGGCGCCCTTCGCTGTCGTTCATCGAGGTGACAATATTCCACGCCGCGCGGCCCTTGGACAGGTGGTCGAGGGTGGCAAACTCACGCGCGATGTGCGCCGGTTCGTAATAGGTGGTGGAGCGCGTCGCGCCCAGGCCCAACTTACTGGTCTTGCCCACCAGGTAAGAGAGGATCGGCAACGGGTCCAGGCGCGTGGCGTCCTGGGCGCCGTAGCGCAAGGCGAACTCGCGGGAGCCGCCCATCTGGTCGCCCACGGCCAGGCGGTCGGCGAAGAACAGGAAGTCGAACAACCCCTCCTCCACCACCTTGGCCACCCGTGCGTAGTACTCAGGGTCGAGGTAATTGCCAACGGTTTCCGGGTGGCGCCATACCGCATGGCTGTGCACCACCGGCCCACTCAACAGGAACGCGGATAAATGGATTTGGCGGCTCATGGCTTGGGTGTCCACACGGTGATGGCACTGACCTTCAACGGCTTGGGAATCAGCTTGGCGGCGTAGTAGGTGTCGGCGATGCGCTGTTGCTCGGCGAGGTTTTCCAGCCTGACCGGGATGATGTCGTAGCTGCGGCGGCTATTGGCGCGCTCCACTGTGGCCGGGGCGATGTTGCCCCACAGCGGGCCGAGGATGTCGGCGGCTTCCTTGGGATGGGCCTTCACCCATTGGCCGGTCTCGCGCAAGGTGTCGAAGGTCACCTGCAACACGTCCGGGTGGGCCTTGGCGAACGTCGTTGTCGCCAAGTAGAAACGGTTGTAATCGGCCAGGCCGTCCTTGCCGTCGGCGATCACACGCACGTGGTGATCCAATTGTTGAGTGGCGAGGAACGGGTCCCAGATCACCCAGGCGTCGACGCTGCCATTGGCGAAGGCAGCCCCGCCGTCCGGAGCTTCCAGGTAACGCGGGGTGATATCGGCCAGGGTCAGCCCGGCTTTTTTCAGCGCGGAGATCAGCAGGTAGTTGCTGCCCGAGCCCTTGGACACCGCGACAGTCTTACCCTTGAGGTCGGCGATGCTGTGGATCGGCGACTGGTCCTGGACGATGATCGCCTGGGCACCCGGCGATGAGTTTTCCTGGGCGTAGTAGGTCAGCGGTGCATCGGCGGCCTGGGTGAATAGCGCGAAGGCGTCGGCCACATCTGCGTGCAGGTCGACGCTGCCGGCGTTCAGCGAGCTGAGCAGGCCAGTGCTGAACTCGTGCCAGTTCACCGTGAACCCCAGGGGCTTGAGGCGCTGCTCCAATTGGCCATTTTGCTTGAGCAGGATCCACAGCGTGGATGAGCGCTGGTAGCTGATGTCCAGGGTTTGCTCGGCATGGGCCGCCGCCGCGGCGAACAGCAGGCTGGCGGCGGCGATTAGTTTTTTGAACGTCATGGGAGGCCTTGGCGTGGAAGAAATGAAGGGAGCTGCATATGCCAAAAAACCGCGTAAGGCCTGGCAGTAAAGTTGATTCGATTATATTAATGATGAGCAATGATGAAAGAATCTTATAATTCTATGGTTATGCCCAATTCATAGGCGGGCGGGAAAAGCGTCCTAAGCTCAGATCGAAAGAGTATTTAACGAATAGTTTTTAGAACCTTAAGCTCGGTCCTATTTCGTCAGAGATCGAGCGCGCCATGTCCATACGTCGTCCCCTCGCTGCTGTATTAGGGTTGCTGGCCTTTTCCGTCGCCGTGAGCGCCGATGCCCAGGAAACCGTGCGCATCGGTTACCAGAAGTCCTCGACCCTGATCACCCTGCTGAAAACCCAGGGCACCCTGGAAAAAGCCCTCAAGGCCGACAACATCGACGTGAGCTGGCACGAGTTCCCCAGCGGCCTGCCGCTGCTCGAAGCGCTGAACGTGGGCAACGTCGACATCAGCGCCGACGTGGCCGACACCGTGCCGATCTTCGCCCAGGCGGCCCAGGCCAAGCTCACCTACTTCGCCCAAGAAGCGCCCTCGCCTTCGGCCCAAGCGATCGTGGTGCGCAAGGACTCTCCGATCCAACAGTTGGCGGACCTCAAGGGCAAGAAAATCGCCGTGACCAAGGCAGCCGGCACGCACTACCTGCTAATCGCCGCACTGGCCAAGGCAGGCCTGGCATTTTCGGATATAGAGCCGGCCTACCTGTCACCCGCCGACGGCCGCGCAGCCTTCGAAAACAACAAGGTCGACGCCTGGGTCACCTGGGAACCCTTCCTCACCAGCGTGCAGCGCCAACTGCCAACACGCACCCTGGCGGACGGCGCAGGGCTGGCCAGCTACAAGCGCTACTACCTGACCGGTACGCCGTACGCCAAGGCCCATCCGCAAGTGTTGAACGTGGTGTACACGCAACTGGAAAAAACCGGCCAATGGGTGAAAACCCACCCACAAGACGCGGCCACAATACTTGGCCCGCTGTGGGGCAACCTGGATGTCGCGACGGTTGAGGCAGCCAATGCGCACCGCAGCTATCAAGTGCAGCCTGTGACGATTGATCAGTTGGGCGAACAACAGAAAATCGCCGATGCGTTCTTCAAGGCGGGGTTATTGCCCAAGGCCGTGGATGCCAAGGATGTACAGACCTGGAAGCCTTGAGGCTCCTACAGGAGGCATCATTCGCAGACAAAAAAGGTGCCCCCCCGGCATCCACGATGCGAAGCGAGTCGCCCTTGATCTTGATCTTGATCTCGCTTTTGATCTTAGGCGCCCCGTCAAACACGCTGGCCGGAATTCGACAGGGATTTGGGGGGTAAACCGGCAGGGATGCCGGTTTAGCCGCCCCGCGCCATGGATGGCGCGTGGCGGCGGCCCCCCAAATACCTGTCGGATTACGGGCACACCGAGCCTAGGCGAGGTGCCGAGTGTTGGGGCAAGAGCGTTTTGCTTACTTTTGCGCTTTTCAAAAGTGAGCCGCCGTAAGGGCGGAACCCATAGCAGCCTTTACCTAAATAACGGATATGTACCCGATCAGATCCAACATCCAGGTCGGCTGTCAGGCCGCCTTCGCAGGCAAGCCAGCTCCCACATTTAGATCGTGGGGTGGCAGTTAGAGAGCGGTCGGCTGTCAGGCCGCTTTCGCAGGCAAGCCAGCTCCCACATTTGGATCGTGGGGTGGCAGTTAGAGAGCGGTCGGCTGTTAGGCCGTCTTCGCAGGCAAGCCAGCTCCCACATTTAGATCGTGGGGCTGCAGTTAGAGAGTGGTCGGCTGTCAGACCGTCTTCGCAGGCAAGCCAGCTCCCACATTTGGATCGTGGTGCAACAGTTGGAGAGTGGTTGGCTGTCAGGCCGTCTTCGCAGGCAAGCCAGCTCCCACATTTGGATCGCGGGGCAACAGTTGGAGAGTGGTTGGCTGCCAGGCCGTCTTCGCAGGCAAGCCAGCTCCCACATTTAGACCGTGGGGTGGCAGTTAGAGAGCGGTCGGATGTCAGGCCGCTTTCGCAGGCAAGCCAGCTCCCACATTTGGAGCGTGGGGTGGCAGTTAGAGAGTGGTTGGCTGTCAGGCCGTCTTCGCAGGCAAGCCAGCTCCCACATTTGGATCGCGGGGTTACAGTTGGAGAGCGGTCGGCTGTCAGGCCGCCGGTCACAACAGTGTGCGCTCCAGCGCCTTTTTCCACGCAGCATAACGCCCCGCCATAGCAGGATCATCCTGCGGCTCAAACCGCTCCCGCTGCCGCTCCAGCGCGCCCAGCGCGTCATCACTCCCCCACACACCCATCGCCCTCCCCGCCAAGTGCGCCGCGCCCAGCGCCGACACTTCCGGCGACAGACTGCGCACCACCGGACGTTGCAACAGATCGGCCAAAAACTGCATCAACCAACGGTTACGCGTCGCACCGCCGTCCACCCACAACTCCTTCAACGGGCTACCGATGTCCTGCTGCATAGCCTCAAAGACATCCCGAATCTGATAACCAATCGACTCCAGCGATGCCCGCAGGATATGCGCGCCAGAGGTGGCTTCGGTCAGCCCGCAGATCAAACCGCGCGCATCAGCCTGCCAGTGCGGAGCACCCAGCCCGGACAGTGCCGGCACAAAATACACACCGCCATTGTCCGGCAGTTGCGCAGCCTGCTCGGTGAGCGCATCCAGGGATTCCCCCGCCACCAGGCGCGAGGCCCACTGCACGGCGGCGCCGGTGTGGACGATATTGCCTTCCATGCCAAAGGTGGGTTGGCCGCCGTCATGCCAGGCCAGGGTGGTGGACAAGCCGTGAGTCGAAGCAATCGGGCCGCCCATGGGGGTCATCAAGGACGAGCCGGTGCCCAGCGTCGCTTTCACCAGCCCCGGCGCAAACCCGCCCTGGCCGTACAGCGCAGCGTGGGAGTCGCCGATCATCGACATCACCGGGATGCCGGCGGGCAAACCACCCGCCGCGACGGTTTGCGCAAAAAAACCCGCGCTCGGCTGGATGGGCGCCAATGCGGCCAATGGAATCCTGAACAGTGCCAGCAGCGCCGGGTCCCAGGCACAGGTGTGCAGGTTGAACAATTGAGTGCGCGCCGCGTTGGAATAGTCGGTGGCAAACACCTGCCCGCCGCTGAGTTTCCACAGCAGCCAACTGTCCATCGTGCCCAGGCAGATATCACCGGCAGCGGCGCGCGCGTGGCCATCCTCAAGGTGGTCGAGAATCCAGCGGAACTTGCCTGCCGAGAACATCGGGTCCAAGGCCAACCCGGTTTTTTCCAGGATCAGCGCCTCGTGTCCCTGCTCATGCAACTGGGCACACAACGCGGTCGAGCGCCGGCATTGCCAACTGATGCACGGCGACAGCGCTTCGCCGGTATGCCGGTCCCAGGCCACCACCGATTCGCGCTGGTTGCTGATGGCCAGCGCGGTGATCGGCCGGTCCACCTGGCCCAGGCATTCTTCAATGGCGGCCAGGGTGCTGTGCCAGATCAGCAACGGGTCTTGCTCGGAAAACCCCGGCTGCGGATGGGTGATACTCAGCGGCCGCGAGCCCCGGGCAATCACCTGCCCGCGTTCGTTGACCAGCACCGCCTTGGCGTTGCTGGTGCCTTCGTCTATCGCCAGGATCAGCGGAGTGTTGTTTGTCATCGCATTCACCGCAACCGAGTGGCAGCCGCCACAATCCCAGCCGCGTCGATGTTATGCAAGGCGCGGGTCGGTTCGCGAGCGCCGGCGGCGGCATATTCGCCATCACCGATGCCCAGGCGCACCAGGGCAATGCCCAACCCGGCTTCGGCCAGTACTTCGGCGACCAGGCTGCCGACGCCACCGTTGATATTGTGTTCCTCGACGGTGATGACCGCCCGCGTGCCACTCAGGGCGCTGAGCAACACGTCACGCTGCAACGGCCGGATCGACGACAGGTTGATCACCTGCGCCTGAATCCCCTGCTCGGCCAGCCGCCGTGCTGCGTCCACCGCTTCATGCACCACCGAGCCCAGGGCGACGATGCTCACGTCCGCGCCCTGGCGCAGGATATCCACCTGCCCCGGTACGAATTGATAGTTGGCAGCGTGCACGTCCGGCAACGCCTTGCCATCGAGACGGATGTACACCGGGCCCTGGTAGCGCAGCGCGTAGTCGACGATCTGCCGGCATTCAATGGCGTCGGCCGGGGCAAAGATCTGCACGTTGCCAAAGCCGCGCATCACCGAAATATCGTCGAGGCTATGGTGCGTGCTGGCCAACGGGCCGTAACTGGCGCCGGCATTCAGGCCGAACATCTTGACGTTGGCCTGGTTGTAGCAAACGTCGACTTTGATCTGCTCATTGGCGCGCGAAATCAGGAAGGGCGCGGCGTTGCAGGTCGCGGCGATCTTGCCGCCCAGGGCCAGGCCCGCCGCGACGCTGACCAGCGATTGCTCGGCAATGCCGACGTTGATCAGCCGCTCGGGAAAGCGCTGCACAAACGGGCCGATCTTGGCCGTGGAGGTGGAGTCACTGACCACCGGCACCACGTCCAGCCCGGCATCGACGGCGGCAATAAAGGCGTCCACCATGACGCTCGCCAGATGTTCACTCGCCATGACTCAACTCCTCCAGTGCCGCGTTGATTTCATCACCCTTGGGCACGCGGTGGTGCCATTCGGGACGGGCTTCGATAAACGACACGCCCTTGCCTTTGATGGTGTGCGCGATCAGCACCTGGGGCGCACCGGTCTTGGTTTGCATGCTTTCCAGGGCCTCGATCAACTGGCCCGCGTCGTTGCCGTCGCACTCGCTGACACCAAAGCCGAAGGCCGCCCATTTCTGGTCCAGCGGGTCGAGGGGCATGATGTCGGCCGTCAAGCCCGCCAGTTGCAGCTTGTTCTTGTCGACGATCACGAACAGGTTATCCAGGCCGTATTTGGCCGCAGCCATCGCCGCTTCCCAATTGGAGCCTTCGGCCAGTTCACCGTCACCAGTCAGCACGTAGATGCGTTTCTTGCTGCCGGACATCTTCGCCGCCAACGCCAGCCCCACCGCCACCGGCAAGCCGTGGCCGAGGGCGCCGGTATTAAGTTCGATGCCGGGGGTTTTCTGCCGCACCGGATGGCCCGGCAGGTGAGAGTTGAAATGTTGGTAAGTGGGCAGCCAGTCCACGGGAATGTAGCCCGCCTGCGCCAGGCAGCAATACAACCCGCCGACACCGTGGCCCTTGCTCTGGATATAGATATCGCGCTCAGGGTCTTCGGTGCGTTCCGGCCCGGTATTGAGAATGCGGAAATACAGGGTGGCGAGAATATCGGTTTCCGAGAGGTCGGCACCGGTGTGGCCGCCAGCCGGTGAGTCGGCATTCAGGCGGATCACGTGGCGCCGGATCAGGCGGGCCTGTTCTTTGATCTGATGGGCGTCGTACTGGAAGGCATTCATGCAGCGGCTCCTTTGAGGCTGACCACGCGGGGTGAACGTGTGCAAAGCTGTGTTTGAATATTTATTCAGCAGTGACAATATATTTCTATTTAGACGCCGATCGCTCAGCAGGTCAAGTGAGTGACCGGTGGAAAAATGAAATAAAACCGCGAAATACCCCTCGGACAAACGGCCAAAATCCCACCCGCGCTTATCTATCCCGTGGCTTTGCGCCAGGTGAAAGCAGCGACCTAGAGGAATACTGGAAAAATTAAGCGCTTGACTTTGCCACGGTGTCACTGGAATCTGAATTAACAGTCAAGCACGCATAAATATTCAAGGCGCTTGAAAGCACTCCAAAAAAAATAAATCAGGAGAACACTGTGGACGCCAAAGCTATTGTCCAGCACCCGGCCGAACTCAAGCCGCCCCACCGCCCGCGGTTGGTGAAACTGCTTCCCAGCAATATCGGCGGCCCGCTGATCGGCCTGGTGCTGCTGGTGCTGGTTTTCTCCTTCAGTTCCGAATTCTTCTTCTCGCTGCGCAATGGCCTGAACATTCTTGATCAGGTCACGGTGTTGGGCATCCTCGCGATTGGCATGACCGCAGTGATCGTGATCGGTGGCATCGACCTGTCGGTGGGGTCGGTGCTGGCGTTCTCGATGATGATGCTCGGCTGGCTTTACCAGGACCAAGCGGTGCCGCTGGGGTTTGCGATCCCGATCTCGATTGCCAGCGGGATGCTTGCCGGGCTGGTGTCCGGCGGGTTGATCACCTATGCCAAGCTGCCGCCGTTCATTGCCACGCTGACCATGATGTCGGTGGCCCGCGGCCTGGCGAACATCCTCACCGAAGGCCGGCAGATCGTCGGCTACCCGGACTGGTTCACCAGCCTGGCCACGGTGCGTCACTTCGGGTTTCTCTCGGCAACCGTCGGGCTGTTCCTGGTGATGCTGGTGGTGGCCTGGGTGTTCCTGCGCTTTCGCGCCGGCGGCCGTAACCTGTATGCCATGGGCGGCAGCCCGGAGGTGGCGCGCCTGTCCGGCATCAAGGTGCGTGCGATCACCCTGTGGGTGTACGCCATCAGCGGTGCGCTGGCCGGTATCGCCGCCGTGACCCTGGCAGCACGCCTGGACTCTTCCCAACCCAGCGCCGGCCTGAGCCTGGAACTGGACGCCATCGCCGCCGTGGTGATTGGCGGCGCCAGCCTCAGCGGCGGCGTCGGCAGCATCGGCGGCACCCTGGTCGGTGTACTGATCATTGGTGTATTGCGCAATGGTCTGAACCTGCTCGGTGTGTCGCCCTTCATTCAACAAGTGGTGATCGGCGTGGTCATCGCCCTCGCCGTGACCATCGACACCCTGCGACGCCGCTCCAGCACTGCCCGTTAAAACCTGTTCGACAGTTGACACCCTCCAACAATAAAACCAGGAGTCACCGACATGTTCAGCCCCAAGAAACTGCTGTTGGCCACCGCCCTCGCGGCCGCCACCCTCACCGCTGCCGGCACCACCTGGGCCAAGGACCTGACCATCGGCCTGGCCGTGGCCAACCTGCAGGCCGACTTCTTCAACCAGATCAAGCAATCGGTGGAAGCCGAGGGCAAGGCCAAGGGCATCAACGTGATTACCGTGGATGCCCAGGGCAACTCCTCCACCCAGGTCAGCCAGATTGAAGACCTGATCACCCGCCAGATCGATGTGCTGATCTACATCCCGGCCGGTGCCACCGCCGCCGGTGTGCCGGTCAAGGCTGCGAAAGCCGCCGGTATCCCGGTGATCGCCGTCGACCGCAACGCCCCCGACGCGCCAGGCGATACCTTTATCGCCAGTGACAGCGTGGCCGGGGCCAAGACCCTGGCCGAGTACGTCGGCAAGCTCACCGACGGCAAGGGCCGCATCGCGATCCTGCAAGGCCAGCTTGGCACCACCCCCGAAAATGATCGTGCCAAGGGTTTCGAAGAGGGCTTGAAAGCCTTCCCGGACCTTAAAGTCGTCGCCCAGCAACCCGCCGAATGGGCCCAGGATAAAGGCTTCGCCGTAGCCCAGGACCTGCTCCAGCGTGACCCGAATATCACCGTGTTCTTCGGCCGTGCCGATGCCATGGCCTTGGGTGCCGCCCAGGCGGTGAAAGTCGGCAACCTTGATCACAAGGTCGTGGTGGTCGGTTTTGACGGGGACGTCGCCGGGCTCAAGGCCGTGGAAAGTGGCGTGCTGAACGCGACCATGACCCAGCAGACCCAGAAGATGGGCCGCCTGGCCGTGGCGTCGGCCATCGACCTGAAAGCCGGCAAGGCCGTGCCCAAGGAGCAACTGTTGCCCACCGTGCTGACCACCAAAGAAAACGTCGCGCCGTTCCTGCAACAGCACCCGTAAGCCTTGGAGGTCGTCATGCAAGCAGCAGCCCTGGACACCGCCCACGCCGACGCGGTGCTGTGCCTGCGCAATATCAGCAAGGCCTACGGGCCGGTGCAGGTACTGTCGCAGGTCAACGTGGACATTCGCCCCGGCGAAGTACTGGCCCTGCTCGGCGAGAACGGTGCGGGCAAGTCAACCTTGTCGTCGATCATCGCCGGGCTGGTACAGCCTGAAGCCGGGGGCAGCATGACCTGGCTCGGCGCGCCTTACGCACCGGCCTCGCCCGGTGCGGCACTGAGCGCCGGGATCGGCCTGATCCACCAGGAAATCCGCCTGCTGCCGCAATTGTCGATCGCCGAGAATATCTTCGTCGGCCGCCTGCCCATGCGTCATGGGCGGGTGGACCGCGAATACATGGAGGCCCAGGCGCAGATCCAGCTGGAGCGCCTGGGGCTCAAGGTGCCGGCGTCGCGCAAGGTCGAAGGCCTGAGCGTGGCGGCCCAGCAATTGGTTGAAATCGCCAAGGCGCTGACCCTCAAGGCCAGCCTGTTGATTCTCGATGAACCCACCGCCGCATTGGGCGGGGAAGAAACCGAGTTGTTGTTCAAACAGGTGGAACGGCTCAAGGCCGAGGGCGTGTCGTTTATCTATATCAGCCATCGCCTGGAAGAAATCGCGCGCATCGCCGACCGCGTGCTGGTGCTGCGCGACGGTCGCCAGATCGCTTTGCACGCCACCGCCCAGGTGCCGGTGCGCGAGTTGGTGGAGCAGATGGTCGGGCGCAGCCTGGAGCGGATTTTCCCAGCCCTGCAAGCGCCACAGGAGCGCGTGATGTTGCAGGTCAAGGACCTTACTTGCCGTGAGTTCGCCTTGCACGGCATCGACTTCGACGTGCGCGCCGGCGAAGTGTTTGGCATTGCCGGTGTGGTCGGCGCCGGGCGGACCGAACTGGTGCGCACCATTGCCGGCGCGGCGCGTGATATCCAAGGCCACATGGTGCTGGACGGTGAGGTGCGCCACCTGCGCTCGCCCCACGAGGCGATCCAGGCCGGTGTGGTGCTGGTGCCCGAGGACCGCAAGCAGCAAGGCGTGGTGGTGGAGCACCGCATCGAAGACAACCTGATCTACGGCAACACCGACCTGTTGGATAAACGTGGCTGGGTGTTCCCTGCCCCGCTGCGCGAATTCGCCCGCACGGCGGTGGCGCGGTTGGGGGTGAAGGGTGCGCCGCAGTCGCGAATTTCGAGTTTGTCTGGTGGTAACCAGCAGAAGGTGATCATTGCCAAGTGGCTGGCGCGCAATCCCAAGGTGTTCATCCTTGACGAGCCGACACGCGGCATCGACGTGGGCGCACGGGCGGCGATCTATGAAGTGATCGCGGACCTGGCGGCCAAGGGCATGGCCGTGATTGTGGTGAGCTCGGACCTCGATGAGGTGCTGGGGTTGTCCCATCGGGTGATGGTGATGAGCCGGGGCCGGCAGATGGGGATCCTGGCGCGGGGCGAGGCTACCCCGGTGTCGGTGATGGAAATGGCCACTGCGTAAGTGCCCTGCCCTCATAAACAACGAAGAACCCATGTGGGAGCGGGCTTGCTCGCGAAAGCGGTGTATCAGTCAACACATTCATTAGCTGACCCACTGCTTTCGCGAGCAAGCCCGCTCCCACAGTTTTGATCTGTGGTGTGTTCACTATTGGGAGTCGTTCATGCAACTTTTTAGTCTTCAGGGCCAAGTCGCCTTTGTCACCGGCGCAGGCAGCGGCATTGGCCAGGCGATTGCCGTCGGGCTGGCCGAGGCCGGCGCGGATGTGGCCTGTTTCGATCTACCGGGCAGCCCCGGCATCGCCAGCACCGTCGAACGTATCCAGGCCCTCGGCCGCAAGGCCTTGGCCCTGAGCGGCACGGTCACCGAACGCGCCGCGCTGGATGCAGCGGTAGCGCGCACCGAAGCCGAACTCGGCGCATTGAGCGTCGCCGTCAACTGCGCCGGCATCGCCAATGCCCAGGCCGCCGAAGACCTCGAACTGCAACGCTGGCAAACCACCCTGGACATCAACCTCACCGGCATCTTCCTCAGCTGCCAGGCCCAGGCCGCCGTGATGTTGCCCCGCGGCAAGGGCGCCATCGTCAATATCGCCTCGATGTCCGGCAGCATCGTCAACCGAGGCTTGCTCCAAGCGCACTACAACACCTCCAAGGCCGGCGTGATTCACCTAAGTAAAAGCCTGGCGATGGAATGGGCCGACAAGGGCTTGCGGGTCAATTGCATCAGCCCGGGCTACACCGCCACGCCGATGAACTCGCGCCCGGAAGTCGCCGACCAGGTGAAGATCTTTGAACAGACCACGCCCATGGGCCGCATGGCCAGCGTGGAAGAAATGGTCGGCCCGGCGATTTTCCTGGTCAGCCAGGCCTCGTCCTTCTGCACCGGTGTCGACCTGCTGGTCGATGGCGGCTTTGTCTGCTGGTAACCCTGGGAGCCCTTGTCATGTCGCAACGATTCAGCGGTAAAACTGTCGTGATTACCGGCGCCTGCCGGGGTATCGGCGCCGGCATTGCCGAGCGCTTCGCCCAGGAAGGCGCCCACCTGGTACTGGCTTCCAATGACCTGGAACGCGTGACCTTCACCGCCAACCAACTGGCCCAGGAATACCACGTCGACACCCTGGCCCTGGCCATCGACGTCACCCGTGAAGACGATATCGAAAAGCTCTACCGCGAAGGCCACGCACGGTTCGGCAGCATCGACGTGTCGGTGCAGAACGCCGGCATCATCACCATCGACCACTACGACAAAATGCCTCGCGCCGATTTCGACAAGGTGCTGCAGGTCAACACCACCGGCGTGTGGCTCGGCTGCCGGGAAGCGGCCAAGTACATGGTCAAGCAAGGCAGCGGCCGGCTGATCAACACCTCTTCCGGCCAGGGCCGCCAGGGGTTCATCTACACGCCCCACTACGCCGCGAGCAAAATGGGCGTGATCGGCATCACCCAAAGCCTGGCGCTGGAATTGGCGCGGCATAACATCACGGTGAACGCGTTCTGCCCCGGCATTATCGAAAGCGAGATGTGGGACTACAACGACCGGGTGTGGGGCGAGATCCTCAGCACCGACGAGAAACGCTACGGCAAGGGTGAATTGATGGCCGAATGGGTCAAGAACATCCCCCTGCGCCGCGCCGGCAAACCCTCGGATGTCGCGGGCCTGGTGGCGTTTCTCGCGTCGGACGATGCGGCCTACCTGACCGGCCAGGCGATCAATATCGACGGCGGCCTGATCATGTCGTAAGGGTTTGGTATCCTCACGGCCATTGAGTCATGCCTTTTACTATAAAGAGCCCTGAGGCCTTCATGAGCCAGATCGAAGAACAGCGCCTGATCACCAAGATCGCGAGCCTCTATTACGAAGAAGGGCTCAAGCAGTCCGAGATTTCCGCGCAACTGGACCTGTCCCAATCCTTTATCAGCCGCGCCCTGCGCCGGGCGCTGCAGGACGGCGTGGTAAAGATCACCGTGATGCGCCTGCAAGGCCTGCACCTGGAGCTGGAAACCCAATTGCAACGCCGCTACGGCGTGCGCCGGGTCATCGTGGTGGAAGCCACCGAGCCCGGCAATGACGAGAGCATCAAGCAGGCCATCGGTTCGGCTGCCGCCCACTACCTGGAAACCAGCCTGTCGCCCCAGGACCATATCGGTATTTCGTCGTGGAGCAGCACCATTCGCGCCATGGTTGGCCACTTGCACGCGCAACCCGGCAAACAGGCTGCCCAGGAAGTGGTACAACTGTTGGGTGGCGTCGGCCACAAGGGAGCATTTGAAGCCACCTTGCTCACCCAGCGCCTGGCGACCCTGCTCAACTGCCCGGCGTTTTTGCTGCCCTCGCAAAGCATCGAGCAATCGGTGGAGAGCAAGCAGCGCATCGTGCAGATGGAAGAGGTCAAGGAAGTGCTGCAGCGCTTTGACAGCATCACCCTGGCGATTGTCGGCATCGGCGACCTGGAGCCCTCGCAACTGCTGCGCAACAGCGGCAACTACTACACCGAAGACATGCTGCGCCTGCTTGCCGAACGCGGCGCGGTGGGCGATATCTGCCTGCGCTACTTCGATGCCCAAGGCAAGCCGGTGCTGGAGGAAGACGAAGAATTCGTCGTGTCGGTGGCGCTGCCCAAGCTGCGCGCCATCCACCGTGTGCTCGGCCTGGCCGGTGGGTTGAACAAGGTCCAGGCCATTCGTGGCGCGCTCAAGGGCGGCTACCTGGACATCCTGATCACCGACCTGGACACCGCACAGGCCCTCAACCAATAACCTTTTTTGGAGACCGCCGCTCATGACGTCCAAGCTCGAACAACTCAAGCAATTCACCACCGTGGTCTGCGACACCGGCGACCTGGAAGCCATCAGCCGCCTGCGCCCGGTGGATGCCACCACCAACCCTTCGCTGCTGCTCAAGGCCGCGGCCATCCCGGAGTATGCCGAGTTGCTGCGCGGTGCGGTGAGCCTGTCCAAGGGCGATGTCGACCTGGCCTGTGATCGCTTTGCGGTGTCGGTGGGTTGCGGCATTCTTAACGTGATTCCGGGGCGCATCTCCACCGAGGTCGATGCGCGCCTGTCCTTCGACGAAGAGGCGCTGTGGGCCAAGGCCAACCAGTTGATCGCGCTGTACGACCAGGCCGGCGTGGGTCGCGACCGCGTGCTGATCAAACTGGCCTCCACCTGGGAAGGCATCCGCACCGCCGAGCGCTTGGAAAAGGCCGGGATCCAGACCAACCTGACCCTGTTGTTCTCGTTCGTCCAGGCCGCCGCCTGCGCCGACGCCGGGGTGTTCCTGATTTCGCCGTTCGTGGGCCGCATCTATGACTGGTACCGCAAGCACACCGGCCTGGACTACACCGGTGGCGATGACCCGGGCGTGCAGTCCGTGACGCGGATCTACAACTACTACAAGGCCAATGCCATCAAAACCGTGGTCATGGGCGCCAGCTTCCGTACCCTCAGCCAGATCGAACAACTGGCAGGCTGCGATCGCCTGACCATCAGCCCCGAGTTGCTGCAAAAGCTCGATGAAGACCAGGGCGTGCTGGAACGTCAATTACACCCTGGGGCGGTCGGCGAGTCGCGCCAGACTCTCAACGAAGCGCAGTTTCGCTGGGGCTCCAACGAGGACGCGATGGCCACCGAGAAACTGGCTGAAGGCATTCGCCAGTTTGCCCGCGACCAGGAAAAACTCGAGGCGGTCCTCGCAGCACTATGAGCCCTGCCCTGCCGCTCAGCCAGCCGCGCACCCAGGTGTTCCTGGCCTACCCCCAGATGGGCCTGCTCGACCTGACCGGCGCCCAGACCGTGTTCTGGGCCGCCACCAAGGCCATGGCAGAACGCGGCCTGCCGGGTTACGTGGTGCACACCGCCAGCCTGGCCGGTGGCCTGACACCCGCCCCCCCTGCGCCGGCCAGCCCACTCCTTGCTGCCCCGGTCACTCCCGAGCGCCCGCCAAAGCTGTTTAGGCGGGCGTTTTTTTGCTGCACTCATCCATAGAGCGTGCGGCTATCGCCCCCATCACCCCGCCCACGATTGGCGCCAGCCAGAACACCCACAGCTGCGCAATGTACTCAGCGCCGGCAAACAGCGCCGGCCCGGTACTGCGGGCAGGGTTCACCGACGTATTGGTTACCGGTATCAGCACCAGGTGAATAAGGGTCAGCGCCAGGCCAATCGCGATCGGCGCAAACCCCGGGACAGCGCCCGGCGCGGTCACGCGCATGATGATGAAGACAAAGAAAAACGTGGCGATCAGTTCGGCCAGCAATGCGGCCTTGATGTCGAAGAGACCGGGGCTGAGCGGGCCATAGCCATTGGCGGCAAAGCCACCCACGGCGAAATCGGGCTGCCCATTGGCGATCAAGTACAATGCAGCCGCGGCGGCAATCGCGCCGGCAACCTGCGCGACGATATACGGCAGCACATCAGTGCCAGGCACGCGGCGCCCCGCCCATAAGCCAATGGTCACCGCCGGGTTGAAGTGGCCGCCGGAAATGCCCCCCACTGCATAGGCCATGGTCAACACCGTGAGACCAAACGCCAGCGCGACCCCCACGAAACCAATGCCCAGGCCGGGAAATGCCGCCGCCAGAATGGCGCTGCCACAGCCGCCGAAGGTCAGCCAGAACGTACCGATAAACTCGGCGGTCAAACGCTTTTGCACAATCGACTCCATTGCTGTTCAAGTGCCGTCACCACAGGGCGTGGGCGGTCCTGGGCGACGGTAGCAATGGGTATCAGAATGGCCTGTAAGACTTGTCTGGCCGTTGAACAGTTGATGCCTGGAACACAAAGCAGATCCAACGCTGCTCAGTCGCGCGCCACGCCCTGGCCATATTTGCGAATCGCCAGGCAGTACCCAATCACTGCCAGCGCCGCCAGCAAACCACCCGCCGCGCCTATCCAGGCGAAGCCGAAGCGGCTGCCAACCCAACTGCCCATAAGGGCGCCGCCGCCGATGCCGATGTTGTAGATGCCGGAGAACATCGCCATGGCCACGTCCGTGGCATCCGGTGCCAGCACCAGCACCTTGGACTGCATGGCCAGGCCGAAGCCCATGATCGCCATGCCCCAGAAAATGCTCAGCACCACCAGGTAGGATTCGGCGCCGCTCAATGGCAGTAGCAACGCCAGGCACGCCGCCAGCAGGAACACTGCGCCGACCACGAACAGGTGCGGGTTGAACCGGTGCACCAGGCTGAACAGCAACGAGCCGATGATGCCTGCACCGCCGAACACCAGCAGGATCAGGGTCACCGCACTGCCGCTCATGCCGGCCACGCCTTCGACGAACGGTTCGATGTAGCTGTAGGCGGTGAATTGTGCGGTCACGGTCATGGCCGTGAGCACGTACAACGCTACCAGCGCCGGGCGCTTGAACAGCAGCGGTAGGCTGCGCAGCGAGCCGGAGTTCTGGCTCGGCAACAGCGGCAAGGTGCGCGCCAGCCAGAACACCAGCGCGGCAGCGAAGGCGCCGATGACCAGGAACGTGGTGCGCCAGCCCATGGCTTCGCCCAGCAGGCGGCCCAGGGGAATGCCGAGCACCATCGCCAGGGAGGTGCCGGTGGCCAGCAGGCCGAGGGCTTGCACTTGTTTGCCTGCCGGCGCCAGGCGCACGGCGAGGGACGCGGTGATCGACCAGAACAGCGCATGGGATAAGGCAATGCCGATACGGCTGACCATCAACAGGCCGAAGCTGGTGGCGACACTGGAGAGGATGTGGCTGACGATAAACATGCAGAACAGCACGATCAGCAGCTTGCGCCGTTCGACGTTGCGGGTCAGCAGCATCACCGGCAGCGAAGTCAGGGACACGATCCAGGCGTAGATGGTGAGCATCAGCCCGACGTTGGCAACAGGCATGTCGAAGCTGGCGCCGATGGCGCTGAGCAGCCCGACGGGCACGAATTCGGTGGTATTGAACACAAAGGCGGCCAACGCGAGGGCGATGACCGGTTGCCAATTGGCTTGGGGGGTTGCGGCTGAAATACTCATTGAACGGCGCGGTACTCTGACGTTGATCAAGCGGGAACGGTGATCAAGCGGCCACTCAGGACGAGCGCCGCCGCCGAGCATTCTATAGGTTTCTGGCCCGGCTGTTGACGCTCATCCCGCTCAAAACAACCTCAGTGTTGTCACGGCGCGGTGACAGTCACCACGTAGGCCCCCGATTGAATCGGTTTGTCGAGGGCATCCACCAGCACATACCGTTGGTCGTAATAGCGCCCGTTGCTGCTGTCGGCCACCCACTTGACGTGGGCCGTCGACGTGCCCAGTGCCTGGACGCTGCGCACAGGCTGCACGTCAAGCTGGCTGCCGCGCAGCGCCTGCGGGCAACCCTTCAACTCCAGCGTCGAACCGCCCGACGCGCCCGCGTTGCAACCCGGCTCGACGATGCTGCCGTGAAACTGGATGACGCCTGAGGAGGCTGCCAGGCAAGCCCCCGTCCATAACGCAAGAAAGCCGGTAACCAGTGACAAACGTTTAACGTTCATGACGACACTCCTTCTTGGGCTGTTAAGAAGTAAGTCGTCTGGTCAGACGTTAACTTGAGGTTATTCGTCGCCGTTCGTAAGAAAAATTACGGGTCCACCTGCCCCATCATCTCGGGAATGCTTTCCGGCCGCTTGGCGTAACGCTGGGCCAACGCCGCGCAGACCATCAACTGGATCTGGTGAAACAGCATCAATGGCAGGATCAGCACGCCCATGGTCGCCCCGGCGAACAGCACCTGGGCCATCGGCACCCCGGTGGCCAGGCTCTTTTTCGAGCCGCAGAACAGGATGGTGATGCGGTCTTCCTGGTTAAAGCCAAAGGCCTTGCCCAGCACGCTGGACGCCACCAGCACCAGGGCGAGCAACACGCAGCAGGCCACCACCAGGCCGCCGAGTTCCCACAATGGGATCTGGTGCCAGATGCCTTCGTTGACCGCTTCGCTGAACGCGCCGTAGACCACCAGCAGGATCGAGCCCTGATCGACGAATTTCAGCCAGGATTTATTGCGCCCCACCCACTCGCCGATCCAGCGACGGGCGATCTGCCCGGCGATGAAGGGCAGCAGCAACTGCACGCTGATTTTCAGGATTGCGTCGACGGTCGAGCCGCCCTCGCCGTGCACGTTGAGCAGCAGGGTCACCAGCAGCGGCGTGAGGAAAATACCAAACAGGCTGGACGCCGCCGCGCTGCAAATCGCTGCGGGGATATTGCCCCGCGCCAGGGAGGTGAAGGCAATCGCCGATTGCACCGTGGCCGGCAAGGCGCAGAGGTACAGCATGCCCATGTACAGGTCTTTGCCGATCAACGGCGACAGCACCGGCTTGAGCGCCAGGCCCAGCAGCGGGAACAGCACAAAGGTCAGGCTGAACACCAGCAGGTGCAGGCGCCAGTGGCCGGCGCCGGCGACGATGGCCTGGCGCGACAGCTTGGCGCCGTGCAGGAAGAACAGCAGCGCAATCGCCAGGTTGGTGACCCAACCGAAGGCCACGGCAGTCTGGCCGCTGGCGGGCAGCAGGGAAGCGAGGATCACCGTGGCGATCAGCGTCAGGGTGAAGTTGTCGGGCAGAAAACGGGGGCGAGTCATAAGCAGGATCTTCCGGGGGTTGCCAAGAGCGTCGTCGCGACTCTAACGTAACGGCTTGTTACCGACTAACGCCAATGAGCCAGTAAATGCCGCCTAAAGGACATGCCAACACCGTGCGCCGCAGCGTGCCCGGGCTTTCCAGCCTGCCACGGCCGGTGTATGGGCGCACCGAATCCTTGCCCAACCGCGCATTGACCCGTCGGCACAGCCACCCGTGGGTGCAATTGTCCTACGCGATCTCCGGGGTGTTGGAGATCCAGACCAGCGTCGGCCGCTTCGTGGCGCCGCCCCAGCGCGCGGTGTGGATCCCGGCGGGTATGCCGCACCGGGTGTTCAGTTCGCCCCACACGGAAATGCGCAGCCTCTACCTGGATTGCAGCGTCACCACCTGGGCGGCCGAGCGCTGTCATGTGTTGGAAGTGAGCAGTTTGCTGCGCGAGCTGATCCGCAGCTTCAGCGAACTGCCGGTGGAATATGCCGAGGACGGGCCGGATGGGCGCTTGGCCCAAGTGGTGCTGGACCAACTGGCCGCAGCGCCACAGGTGGACCTGATGCTGCCATTGCCGTTGGACCCGCGCTTGCGGCAGATCTACCGCAGCCTGAACCTGCACCCGGAGCAGCAAACCACCTTGGGGCAATGGAGCCAGAAGCTGGGGGTGAGTGAGAAGACCCTCAGTCGGTTGTTCTTGAGTGACACCGGGCTGACGTTCCGGGCATGGCGCCAGCGCTTGCGCCTGCTGACCGCCCTGCCCGCCCTGGAGCAAGGCGAACGGGTGACCGATGTGGCGCTGGGCTGTGGGTATGAATCGACCTCGGCGTTTATCAACGCGTTTCGCCAACAGTTCGACGCCACGCCCGGCGAATTCTTCCGCTGAAACCTGCCCCATTATGTAGGAGCCGGCAAGCCGGCGCCTACAAGTGCGGGGTGGGGTCAGCTGCCGTTGCCGCCGTGGGCTTCTTCGAAGAAGTAGTCTTTCCAGCTCGCGGCCTTGTTTTTCAGCACGCCCAGTGCCTGCAATTTCTCGGCGTAGATGTAGGTACGCTGCGGCACGATGGTGAAGTCGATCTCCGGGTCCTGGACGATTTTCTCCACCAGGTCCAACGGCAGCTTCGACTGTTCTACGCGGATATACGCCTTGGCGGCGGCGGGTTTGTCGGCCTTGATGATCTTCTCGGCTTCGGCCAGGGCGTCGTAAAACGCTTGGTAGGTCTTGGGGTTCTCGTCGTGGAATTTCTGCGTCGTGTACAGCACGTTGAACGTGGCCTGGCCTCCGAGGATGTCGTAGGAACTGAGCACCTTGTGCACGTTCGGATTGAGCAATTCCTGGTACTGGAATGGCGGGCTGGAGAAATGCGCGTTGATTTCCGAGCCCCCGGCAATCAGTGCCGCGGTGGCATCGGGGTGGGCCAGGCTGATGGAGATATCGTCAAATTTCTTGTAGTTGGCATCACCGAACTGCTTGGCGGTCTCGATCTGCAGGGTGCGCGACTGGAAACCCACACCGGCGGCGGGCACGGCGATGCGGTCTTTCTCGGTGAAGTCCTTGAGGGTCTTGACGTTGGGGTTGTTGGTCAGCAGGTAGTTGGGCATCGAACCGAGGGAGGCAATGGCCTTGACGTTCTGCTTGCCCTTGGTGCGGTCCCACAGGGTCAGCATCGGCGGCACACCTGCGGAGACCACGTCGAGGGCGCCGGCCAGCAGCGATTCATTCATGGCGGTGGCGCCGGAAATGCTGTTCCACTCCACCTTGATATCCAGGCCCTGTTCCTTGCCGTGCTTTTCGATCAGATTCTGGTCGCGCACCACGTCTAGGATCAGGTAGCCGATGCCGAATTGCTGGGCGATGCTGATCTTGCCCTCGGCCTGGGCACCGGGGCTGAGCAAGGCACTTGCGGCAGCCAGGGAAGCAGCCAGGAGAGTCAGGGAGGAACGCTTGGAGGTCATGGGGTCTGCCGCGCTTTTGAGAAGGTGAGCGAGGGTAGCCACGATTTTTAAGACGGGAAAAGAATATCGGGTTCTATTGTTATGCAAATAACCCACAAATGGGCGCCCGGCTGTTATTGTGCCGCGCTTTGAAAAGCTACCGAACACTGCGAGGAAATGGCCGTTGAACACTGACGAAAAAATGACCGGGGACCTGTTCGAGGTCGATAAGCGCCTGTCACTCAAGCCCGTGGTGGACCTCAACGCTTATTTGCGCAGCGCGTTCGGCGACGGCCCGTGCAGCTGCATTCGCTGCACGGCCAGCCAAGGTGATGAGGCAGGCTATGAGTTTCAGCACACCTTCAGCTTCGACGGTAAACCCAGCCAACGCCGCTTCGCCTCCACGGCAGGCAGCGATGTGTTGCAAGCGTTGAAGAAAGCCTGGCTGTCGTACACCAAGGCCGAGCTGCCAAGCAGTGGCCTGTTGACGCTGGATACCGTGAAAGAGTTTGTCGAGCCGCAGTTGCACAAGCGCCTGGCGCCTCTGTTTCTGGCCAGCGGCCTGGTGAAGGACGTGGACGGCGAGCTGCACCTGCAACCCCAAACCGCCGCCTGATCACACCTCATGTAGGCGCTGGCATCAGTCTCCACCGCAACTCTGGGCCAGCAGGCGGTCGACGACTTGCCGCAGACAGGCTTGCTCATCGGCGCCCGACGCCTGAGCGGTGGCGTGGCAGTGCAGCTGATCGACGGCACTGTTGCCGCACGCCAGCAACCGGCGCAAATCGCCGAATAACGCTGCCTCGCCCATGGTCTCGGCGGTGGTCGCGAAGGTGTGTTCCGCCTGCCGCAACCACTGTTCAGCAGTGCCCATTGTGCCCTGGTCATCCAGCGCAAAGGTGCCCGCCGCGCCGTAGCGCTTGGCCTGCCAGCGGTTCTCCTTGAGCAGCCAGCGCGCCTCGGCGGTGAACTCGGCACCGGGGTTCTCCAAGGCGCAGGCGTGGGTGACCATCACCCGAAACAACGTCGCCAGGGCCAAGGCGTCCGCCAGTCGGGGGCAGGCGTCGGTCATGCGCAGTTCCAGGGTCGGATAACGCGCCGCCGGGCGAATACCCCACCACCCATTGCCATCGGCCTTGATCGCACCGACGCGCTGCAACAAGGCCAGGTAGCGCAAGTACGCCGCCCAATCCGTGAAGTGTTCTGGCACGCCCATGCGCGGCCACTCATCACAGGCCGCTTGGCGATAGCTCATGAAACCCGTGGGCGCGCCGTCCCAGAAGGGCGACGAGCAACTGAGCAGCAGCAATAACGGCAGCCACGGTGAGACTTGGTTCATCACCGCGATGCGGTCGACACTGGCAGGCACCTCGACATGCACATGCAACCCGCAGAGCACACTGCGGCGCGCCACGTATTGGATGTCGTCGAACAACTGCTGGAAATGCGCACGCTCCGTTGACCGTTGCTCACGCCACGCCGCCAGGGGATGGCTGCCGGCACACACCACCCCCAGGCCGAAATCAGCCAGGGATCGGCCCAGGTTGTGGCGCACGGTGGCCAGGTAATCAGTGGCTTCGTTGCTGGCCTTGAACACGGGGGAAGCCACCTCGATCTGGCCCTGGAACATCTCATACGCAAAGCCTTGGCCGATCGCCTGCCGACAGGCCGCCAGCACCGCCGCCGAGGGTTGGCTGACCAGGCTGCGGGTATGCAGATCGGTAATGAAATATTCTTCTTCGATACCAAAGGTGAGCATGGCCGTCAGCGCAAACGGGTGACGGTGAGCGCAACCACGGCAATCCGCTCCACACGTTCGTAGCCGGGCTTGGCCAACTCTTCGCCAAATACGTCGGGGTCCAGTTCGCGGTAGGTCCAGCCAAAGGCATCGCTGCCAAGCAATGGCTTGACCGCCGCCAGGAACGGGTCCTCGCCAGCGACAATCGCCACACCGGTGTACAGCACCAGGCTGCCGCCGAGGGCCAGGCGCCCCAGGGACTCGCCGGCGATACGCACCGACAACTGCTCACCCAATGCCCCGCCACCATGGCGATAGGCACGCTGGCGGTCATCATTCATGTACGGCGGGTTGGCGACAATCAGGTCGAACTCACCCTCCACGCTCGCCAGCACGTCGCTGTGGTAGGCACTGATATTGGCCAGCCCGGCCAGCTCGGCGTTCACTGCGGTCATGCGCAGGGCGCGCGGGTTGATATCCACCGCGAGCACCTGTGCATCGTGGCGCGCGCGGGCGATCACCAACGCACCGACGCCGGCGCCGCAGCCGATGTCCACGGCGCGCTTGACCGGTTCGAAGCGCTGTTGCAGATGGGCTTCGATTACCTGGGCAAAGCGGTAGCTGTCCGGCCCGAAAAACACTGCATCGGACTGGGTGGTGGGGTACGCGGAATGTGCAAACAGCAGATCGTCCAGGCTCGACCATCGCACCGCACTGCGCCATAACGAATCGTGCTTTTCGATGACATCGGCTTGCTGCAATTCCTCACGGAAGGCTTCGGGCAACAGCGTGTGGTCAAACGGCATCGACCAGCCGAACACGTCGCGCAGGTCCGTCGCCAGCGGCGCGGCCAGGCGTTGATAGACACGCTCATGGGTCAAGGGCGTTGGGGTGATGAAACGGTAGCCGCTCTCCTTCAACCCCCGGCCCAGGTTCAACAGGGCGCGGTCGGCAAGTTGTTGTGCAGACATGGGGTATTCCTTAGCGCAAACGCGCGCGCAGTTGAATAAAGCGGCGGGTCGCGTACAACCCGGCGGGCGTGCAATGGCGTCGCGCCGACAGCCACGGGATCAGAGCGTTGAGCTGCTCCTCATCGGACAGCTTCCACAGCGATTCCACCAGCGCCTGGGTGTCGGGATCCGCCGGGCGATGCTGCTCGCGGGAGAACCGGCTGCCGCGTCCGGGCCGTACGGGCGGCACGCGTTGGTCGCTGGTCCAATCGCCAGCGATCCAGTCGTGCAGCACCTGCTTTTCATAGCCGCTGAACACGCCGAACATCGCCGCGCCCGCGCCTTCGATCAATTGCCAGAAGCGGCTTTCGGCCGGGTCCTGATCGCGCTTGATCCAACCCTTGTCTTCCAGGGCCTGGAGAAAGGCGCCGATCTGCCCCGGCTGGCCCAGCCATTGGTTGACGGTCTTGCCTTCGAAGCGGCAATAGTCCGAATGCATGTGCTGGCCGAAGGTGCGCTTGCGCTCAAGCATGGCAACCACTTCGTCCTGCAGGTTAAAGCCGTTGATGACGGCCGTTGTCCCCGGCCCCAGGTCGTTGAGGCGATAACCCTCGGCCACCCGGCGATAGAAGTCCGCCCTGCCCTCGCCCAGCGGCAACAGGTTCAGCACCGACTGCGCCGCCTTGCACGCATGGCCGCTGCTGGCGTTGTCGATGGTCACGTGCAGGGTGAAGTAATAGGGGTCGATGCCCAGTTCGCTCAACTCAAAGGCCGTGATCAACAGGTGCAGGGGTAGCTGCTCATAGCCGAGGTTATAGCCGATGATCTCCGGCAAGAAGTCTTCAGCGCACAGCCCCAGGGCCATCTGCAGCGCACCTTGCAGGTAGTGTGCGTCTTCCAGGCCCGCGTTGCTGTCGGCATCGTGTTCGCTGAGCAACTTGCGGTAGATCACCACATGGTTCTGGGCCGCCTCACCGTCGCCCAGCTCTTCGAGGTAGGTGGTGAGCAGGCCGTCGAAGCGCGGGTCTTGCCAATGGCGCAACAGGCCATTGAGCCAGGCGCCGTCGACCTGTTTGGTCGGGGCCACGCGCTGCAAGAAGTACAGCGCATGGGCCTTGTTCTGGAAGTAGCGACGTGGCTGGCCTTGCTGGCGCTGCTCCAGGTAATCGGCATAGGCCTGGGCCACCTCGGTGCAACGCTGTTCGATCCAGCCGGGCAGTTGCTCGGGCACCGGCGGCAGCTCGCTGGGCGCGTCTTGCACCTGCGCCAACTGCGCCTGCAGGAAATCCCGCGCAGCCTCGTGCGCGCCCTGGCCTTCACCATAGAGCTGCTGGTAAAGCCCGTGGTACTGGCCGCAAACCGAATGAGTGAGAGAGGCCGGCTGGCCCGACAGCGCTGTGAGAAGCGTCATGATGGCAGTTTCCGCAAAGTCCGATACAACCAGGCCTCCCGACAAGGAGGCCCCGCAAGAGCGCTCAGAACCACACGCTTCTAAAGTGAAGAGCATCGGGGTGTGCGGAAAATTCAATCAGGGTTGGGAATGTGCGGATCGGCGGTTGCCGCGTTTGGTTTTTCGCCGGTGCGGATGGGCTGAAAGAACACAAGTGGTGAGCGGGGCAAGCCCGCTCACCACAATCAGTAATGACAGGGGTGTTTACTTGCGTGCAGCCTCCCACTGCTTGAGCAGGTCGTTGTAGTTCACGGTTTCGCCTTTGGGCTTCTCGTTGGCCAGTTTCGGTTTAGGTGCGCCCGGCTGGTCGAACCAGTATTGCGCATCACGCTCGGGGTTCATTTTCGGACCGCACACCGGTTGCACTTTGGAGCGCTCCAGGCGTGTCATGATCGCGTCCTGTTCCTTGGCCAGGTTGTCGAGCGCCTGTTGCGGGGTTTTCTCGCCGCTGGCGGCGGCGGCGATGTTGCTCCACCACAGTTGCGCCAGGCGTGGGTAGTCCGGCACGTTGGTGCCGGTCGGCGACCACTCGGTGCGGGCCGGGCTGCGGTAGAACTCCACCAGGCCACCCAGCTTCGGTGCCATGTCGGTCATGGCCTGGGAGTTGATGTCGGACTCACGAATCGGCGTCAGGCCGACGATGGTTTTCTTCAGCGACACGGTTTTCGAGGTCACGAACTGCGCGTAGAGCCAGGCCGCGAGTTTCTGTTTCTCGGGCGTGGACTTGAGGAAGGTCCAGGAGCCTACGTCCTGATAGCCCTTCTTCATGCCCTTTTCCCAGTAAGGTCCGACAGGCGACGGCGCCATGCGCCATTTCGGCGTGCCGTCGGCATTCACCACGGGCAGGCCCGGCTTGACCATGTCGGCCGTAAACGCGGTGTACCAGAAGATCTGCTGGGCGATGTTGCCTTGGGACGGCACCGGGCCGGATTCGGAGAAGGTCATGCCCGCCGCTTCCGGTGGCGCGTAGGCTTTCATCCAGTCCACGTATTTCTGGGTGGCGTACACGGCGGCCGGGCCGTTGGTGTCGCCGCCACGGGTGACGCTGGAGCCGACCGGGTGGCAGTCCTCGACGCGAATGCCCCACTCGTCCACCGGCAAGCCGTTCGGCAGGCCCTTGTCGCCACCACCGGCCATGGAGAACCAGGCATCGGTGAAGCGCCAGCCCAGGGACGGGTCTTTCTTGCCGTAGTCCATGTGCCCGTACACGCGCTTGCCGTCGATTTCCTTGACGTCTTCGCTGAAGAACTTGGCGATGTCTTCATAGGCCGACCAGTTCACCGGCACGCCGAGTTCGTAGCCGTATTTTTCCTTGAACTTGGCTTTCAGCTCTGGGCGCTCGAACCAGTCGGCGCGGAACCAGTAGAGGTTGGCGAACTGTTGGTCAGGCAGTTGGTAGATCTTGCCGTCAGGCGCGGTGGTGAAGGAAATGCCGATGAAGTCCTTGATATCCAGGGTCGGCGAGGTGAAATCCTTGCCTTCATTGGCCATCAAGTCCGTGATGGATTCGGTCTTGCCGTAGCGAAAGTGCGTACCGATCAGGTCCGAGTCGTTGACCCAGCCATCGTAGATATTCTTGTCGGACTGCATCTGGGTTTGCAGCTTCTCCACCACGTCGCCTTCTTGCAGCAAGTCATGGGTGAGCTTGATCCCGGTGATTTCACTGAAGGCCTTGGCCAGCACCTTGGACTCGTATTCGTGGGTGGTGAGGGTTTCCGACACCACGTTGATCTTCATCCCACGAAAGGGTTCGGCAGCCTTGATGAACCACTTGAGTTCGGCAAGCTGCTGTTCGACCGTGAGGGTGGACGGTTTGAACTCGCTGCCGATCCATTTTTTCGCGGCATCTTCGTACGCATCGGCCCAGGCCGAGGCGCTCAAACCGCTCAGGGCCAGTACGGCGGCCAATGAAATGCTATGTCGCAGCTTATTGTTCTTATTCAACATAGAGACCTCCAGGTTGTTTATTCACAAGGGCATCAGCCCCAACGCATCACACTCAACAGCCATACCAGGGAGAGCGCGGACGCCACCCAGATGCTCCAGTCGGTAACGCCGATGACCAGCAAATGCAGGTAGGCGCTGCCGAGAAGACCGATAAACAAGCGATCACCACGGGTGGTGCTGATCGGTAAAAAACCACGCCGGGGGATGCTCGGCGAGCGCAGTTCCCAGGTGGTCATGCCCGCGAGGATCAGGGCTATGGCACCAAAGAACAGCGCGGTGGGGGTGGTCCAGGCCATCCATTCCATCATCGACTCCTCAGACCCGGCCGAGGGCAAAGCCCTTGGCCACGTGGTTGCGAACAAACCAGATCACCAGCATGCCGGGAAGGATAGTCAACACCCCCGCCGCCGCCAGCACACCCCAATCGATACCCGACGCCGACACTGTGCGCGTCATCACCGCTGCAATGGGCTTGGCGTTGACCGAGGTCAGGGTGCGCGCGAGCAACAACTCGACCCAGGAAAACATGAAGCAGAAAAACGCCGTCACACCGATGCCGGAGCCGATCAACGGGATAAAAATCTTCACGAAGAACTTGGGAAACGAGTAGCCGTCGATGTAGGCGGTTTCGTCGATTTCCTTGGGCACCCCGGACATGAAGCCTTCGAGGATCCACACCGCCAACGGCACGTTGAACAGGCAGTGCGCCAGGGCCACGGCGATGTGCGTGTCGAACAGGCCGATGGACGAATACAGCTGGAAGAACGGCAGCAGAAACACCGCCGGTGGCGCCATGCGGTTGGTCAGCAGCCAGAAGAACAGGTGCTTGTCACCCAGGAAACGGTAGCGCGAGAACGCATAGGCCGCCGGCAGCGCCACGCTCAGGGAGATCACTGTGTTCAGGCTCACGTAGTACAGCGAGTTGAGGTAGCCGGTGTACCAGCTCGGGTCGGTGAAGATCACCTTGTAGTTGGCCAGGGTGAAGTCCTGCGGAAACAGCGTCAGCCCGCCGAGGATTTCGGTGTTGCTCTTGAAGGACATGTTCAGCAGCCAGTAGATCGGCACCAGCAGGAACAGGATGTAGATCAGTAGCGGTATCAGCTTTCTCTTGTTCATGTTGGCGGCCTCAGCGGTTGGCGTCGGAGTGGGTCATGGCGGTGTAGAACAGCCAGGACACCAACAAGATGATCAGGAAGTACACCAGCGAAAACGCCGCCGCCGGGCCCAGGTCGAATTGGCCTACGGCCATCTGGGTCAGGGTCTGACTCAAGAACGTGGTGGCGTTACCCGGCCCGCCGCCCGTCAGGACGAAAGGTTCGGTGTAGATCATGAAGCTGTCCATGAACCGCAGCATCACCGCGATCAGCAGCACGCTCTTCATCTTCGGCAACTGGATATGCCGGAACACCGCCCAGGCCGAAGCACGATCGATCCGCGCGGCCTGGTAGTACACATCCGGAATCGCCCTTAGGCCTGAGTAGCACAGCAGCGCCACCAGCGACGTCCAATGCCACACGTCCATCACCAGCACTGTGACCCAGGCGTCCATGGTGTTGGCCGCGTAGTTGTAGCTGATGCCCAACGCATTGAGGCTGTAGCCCAGCAGGCCGATGTCGGCGCGGCCAAAAATCTGCCAGATGGTGCCCACCACGTTCCACGGGATCAGCAGCGGGATGGCGAGGATGATCAGCACCAGCGACGACCAGCGGCCCTTGGTCGGCATGGTCAGGGCGATCGCGATGCCCAGCGGGATCTCGATCAGCAACACGCAGGCCGAGTAGATGAACTGACGCAGCAGCGAATCATGCAGGCGCGGGTCGAGCAGCACCTGCTTGTACCAGTCGGCGCCGACGAAGTAGCGGCTGGACTGGTCGAAGATGTCCTGCACCGAGTAGTTGACCACGGTCATCATCGGGATCACCGCACTGAACGCCACCAGCAGGAACACCGGCAATACCAGCCACCAGGCCTTGTTGTTCTGCACCTTGTTCATGGCTGCACCTCCAGCAGGTAGTCGTCGGCATACACCATCAGCCATTGCGCGGGAAAGCTGATGGAGGCCTTGCCCTCGGGCACCGGTTTGTCTTCGGCCAGGCGCACCTTGAGCAGCGCGCCGTCGAGGTTGAGGGTAATGATCTTGTAGGTGCCGAGGTCTTCGAGATGAGTGACATCGGCCTGCAGGGCGTCAGGGTTGTACTCGTCCCACACATGGATGAATTCCGGACGGATACCAACCTGCAACTTTTTGTACTCGGTGTTGGCAATGCGTTGCTGCAAGGCCTCTGGCAAGGGCAGGTGGGTGTCGGCAAACCGCACCCCGCCCGCCTCGGCCTGCACCTCGATCAGGTTCATCCCAGGGCTGCCGATGAAATAGCCGACAAAGGTGTGGCTCGGCCGTTCGAACAGGTCGCGCGGCGTGCCGAACTGTACGATTTGCCCGCCGTACATCACCGCAATCTTGTCGGCGAAGGTCGAGGCCTCCAGCTGGTCGTGGGTGACATAGACCATGGTGATGTTGAACTGCTCATGGATCTGCTTGAGCTTGCGCCGCAGTTTCCACTTGAGGTGCGGGTCGATCACCGTCAGCGGCTCATCGAAGAGGATCGCCGACACGTCGTCGCGCACCAGGCCACGGCCCATGGAGACTTTCTGTTTTTCGTCGGCGGTAAGGTTGCGGGCCTTTTTGGTCAGCAGGTTTTGCAGGTCAAGGACCTCGGCAATTTCCTGCACTTTGCTGTGGATCTTCGCCTCGGCCATGCCCTGGTTGCGCAGCGGGAACGCCAGGTTGTCGAACACCGTCATGGTGTCGTACACCACCGGGAACTGGAACACCTGGGCGATGTTGCGTTTTTCCGGGGTGAGGTCGTTGACCACTTTGCTGTCAAACAGCACCTGGCCTTCGGACGGGCTGAGCAGGCCGGAGATGATATTGAGCAAGGTCGACTTGCCGCAGCCCGACGGCCCGAGCAAGGCGTAGGCCCCGCCCTGCTCCCACACGTGGTTCATTTCCCGAATGGCGTAGTCCTCGGGGCCGCTCGGCGTAGGGCTGTAGCTATGCGCCAGGCTCTGCAAATGGATCTCGGCCATCAGGCAACCCTCGCGACACGGCGCCCGGGGGCCTGGACCAAACGGCCCTGGCCATCGAACACAAACAGTTTATGGGTGGGGATGTACACGCGGATCGGCGCGTCGACGTCGTATTCGTGCACCCCCGGCAGGTGCAGCACCAACAGGAAGTGTTCACTGCGCACGTGCAAGAAGGTTTCCGAACCGCTGATCTCGGCGACCTCCACGGTCACCGCCAGCTCCAGGTCGTCGTCGTTGCTCGGCACCAGGCTGATATGGCTGGGACGTACGCCGAAACGGAACTCGCCTTCGCCGATGGGGCGCAGGTCGACGTTGAGCGGGAAGTGCACGAAATTGGCGAAGCTCACTTCATTGCCGCTGATACGCCCCGGCATCAGGTTGATCGGCGGCTCGGAAAACAGCTCGGCGGCCAGCACGGTCTGCGGCTGGTGATAGACCTCGGCGGCCTTGCCGCTCTGGATCACCCGGCCTTCGTGCAGGATGGTGGTGGTGCCGCCCAAGGCCAGGGCTTCGTTGGGTTCGGTGGTGGCGTAGATGGCGATGGTGTGGCGCGCGGCAAACAGCTCGCGCATTTCCTGACGCAGCTCTTCGCGCAGTTTGTAGTCCAGGTTCACCAGCGGCTCGTCGAACAGGATCAGCTCGGCGTCCTTGACCAGCGCGCGGGCCATCGCCGTGCGTTGCTGCTGGCCACCGGAGAGTTCCAGCGGGTGACGCTGGAGGAATTTCTCGATGCGCAGCATCCGGGCGGTTTCCAGCACCTTGCTCTGGATCAGCTCGTTGGACACACCGGCCTGGCGCAACGGCGAGGCGATGTTCTCGAACACGGTCATGGTCGGGTAGTTGATGAACTGCTGATAGACCATCGACACGTTGCGCAGGCGCACCGGCTTTTGCGTGACATCCACGCCGTTCATCAGGATGCGACCGCTGTCGGGCTTGTCCAGCCCGGCCATCAGGCGCATCAGGCTGGTCTTGCCGGACAACGTACGGCCGAGCAAGACGTTGAAGGAACCGGCTTCGAAGCGCAGGTTGGCGTCGTCGATCCAGGTCTGGCCTTCGACAACGCGGGAGACATGTTCCAGGGTCAATGACATGACACGACCTTTTTATTATTGGAATGAATCTGGCCAGCTGTCAGAGCGAGTTTCGTGCCAAAACGGCAAGTGCTTGATGTGCAAGGAAATGGGCTAAACGGGGTGTTCAGGTGTGAACAGAAATGAACATCACAAGCTGAACAACTGAACACTCAGGCCCTTGACAATGAACAGTCCTGAACAACACTCTCATGACCGATACAGGGCAAATGTGGGAGCGGGCTTGCTCGCGAATGCGTTGGACCAGTCGACCTATGTATTGACTGACACACTGCTTTCGCGAGCAAGCCCGCTCCCACATTTTGATCCGGTTTCGTCAGGTAGATTGTGCAAGCCCAATAACAATAAAAACGAAGGTCGCACCATGGCCGAACCACTGGCTCACGACACCCTTATCCAGGAATCCTGGCGCCGTTGCCGCGCCTTCGGCCTGGACCACCAGAGTACGCCCAGCTTCGACCAGCTTCCCGCCGAGGGCATCAGCCAATTGCTGGAGAGCCAGCACTCGCTGGTACAGACCACGCACCAGGAAGTGCTGCCCTACTACGAAAACATCCTCAGTAATTCCAACTGCCTGATCATGCTGGCCGACAACCAGGGCCAGGTGCTGACCAGTTGGGGCACCCAGCGTTTTATCGAACCCAAGCTGGCCCGGGGCTTCAACCCCGGCGCCAGCTGGATGGAGCGCTCCAGCGGCACCAATGCCATCGGCACCGCGCTGGCCTGCGCCCAGGCGGTGCATATCGAACACGATGAACACTTCCTCAAGGCCAACCGCTTCATGACTGGCTCGGCGGCGCCGATCTTCGATGCCCAGCGCGAGATCATCGCGGTGCTGGACGTGTCCAGCGACAGCTACCTGCCGCCCTCCCACACCCTGGGCATGGTCAAGATGATGAGCCAGACCGTGGAGAACCGGCTGATCCTCAACCTGTTTCGCGGCGAACACTTCCAACTGACCTTCAATACCGGTCTCAGTAACCTGGATAGCCAATGGGCCGGCCTGCTGATCTTTGATGAAAGCGGCCAGGTGCTGTCGGCCAACCGACGTGCCGACAACCTGCTGGGCATCAGCCTGTCGCGGGTGATGATCGACAGCCTGTTCAAAGTGTCGCTGCTGGAGCTGTTGAACCAACCGGAAGGCCTGCCCTTTTCCCTGCAAGCCGCAGGGCGTAACCGCTTCCAGTGCTTGTTGAAGCGACCCAGGCAAATGCCGGTGCAGGCGCGTGTGTTTACTGAACCGACGCCGCCAAAGCCTGCCTCCATTGGCCTCAAGACGTTGCATTTTGGCGATATGCGCGTAGAGAAAGCCGTGCGCCAGGCCGAGCGGTTGCTGGAAAAAGATATTCCGCTGCTGATCCACGGCGAAACCGGCGTGGGCAAGGAAGTGTTCGTCAAAGCCTTGCACCAGGCCAGTTCGCGCAGCCAGAAGGCGTTTATCGCGGTGAACTGCGCGGCGATTCCGGCCGATCTGGTGGAGTCGGAACTGTTCGGCTATGAAAAAGGCGCCTTCACCGGCGCCAATCAAAAAGGCAGCATTGGCCTGATCCGCAAGGCCGACAAGGGCACGCTGTTTCTCGACGAGATCGGTGACATGCCACTGCCCACCCAGGCCCGCTTGCTCCGTGTGCTGCAGGAACGTTGCGTACAACCAGTGGGCAGCAGCGAGTTGTTCCCGGTGGACTTGCGCATCATCTCGGCCACCAACCGCGCACTGCGCGAACTGGTGCAGGCCGGACGTTTTCGTGAAGATTTGTATTACCGCATCGGCGGCCTGACCCTGGAACTGCCGCCCCTACGCGAGCGCACCGACAAGCAGGCGCTGTTCCAGCAACTGTGGCAGCAACACCGCGAGCCAACCCAGTGGGCAGGCCTGAGCGCTGACGTGCTGGCGCTGTTCGAGCAGCACCCGTGGCCGGGGAACCTGCGCCAGGTGAGCAGCGTGTTGCAGGTGGCGCTGGCGATGGCCGAAGAACAGCCGATCCGCCCGGAGCACCTGCCGGATGATTTTTTTGTCGACTTGAAAGTGGAACCACCGCAGCCCATCAGTGAGTACCTGGATGAGAGCATCGACCTCAACCAGCGCCTGAAGGCCGTCGGTGGGAATATTTCCCACCTGGCGCGCGAACTGGGGGTGAGCCGCAATACCCTGTACAAGCGCCTGCGCCAGCCCTAGCGCGGCTTGACCACCACCAGCAGGTCGGTGAAGTACTCCACCTGGATCGGCAGGTTATCCGCCAATGACGACAGCGCCGCTGCCGTGTCGTCGAGCTTGAACACGCCGGACACCCGCAGGTTCTGCAGGGCCTGTGGATCGAAGCGCAGCATGCCGTGGCGATAGCTGGCGAGGGTTTGCAGGACCTCGCTCAGGGGTTGGTCGTTGACCTTGAGCAGGCCACGGGTCCAGGCGTCGGGGTCGCCATCGTTGACCGCTTGCGGCGGCTGCGCGCGGCCATGGTCGAGGACCGAGCGCTGGCCGGCCTTGACCTTGACCCCATCGAGGGTCTCGCCTTTGACCGCTACCGTGGACTCGATCACCGTCACCACCGTGGTGCCGTCTACCGCGCGCTTGACCAGGTAACGCGTGCCCAGCGCAGTGGCGGTGCCCTGGTCGGTACGCACCACGAAAGGCCGTTGCGTATCCTTGGCCACGTCTACCCAGAGCTCGCCCTGCAGCAGTTCGATCACCCGTTGATGGCCGTCGAACTTCACGTCCACCGCCGAGTTGCTGTTGAGCTGCAACTGGCTGCCGTCTTCGAGGGCGATCTGCCGGCGCTCACCAATGCCGGTGCGCTGGTCAGCCATCCAGAGGGGCAGGTGTTGCAGGCCCAGCCAACCGCACAGGACCACACCGAGCAAGCCCACCACCTGCGTGCCACGTGGACGTCGCGGGGTGAAGGCACGGTTCAGGGCAATGCGCGCGGGCTTGGCGGGCAACGCATCGAGGCTACCCCACAGCGCACTCATGCGCTCGATAGCCACTTCATGGCGCGGGTCGGCCTGGCGCCAGGCGTTGAAAGCCTGGCGATCGGCGTCGGTGACGGCTTCGTCGTGCAGGCGCGTGAGCCACTGCGCCGCCTGCTGGATGATCTGTTCGGAACTCATGCCAGCGGGTCGGCCGGGTGCAGGCTGTGGTAGCAATGCACCAAGGCGCTGGAGATGTAGTTTTTGACGGTGCTGGACGACACGTCCAGGCGCGTGGCGATCTCGCTGTAGGTCAGGCCATCGAGGCGACTCAGCAGGAACGCTTCGCGGGCCTTGGCCGGCAGGCCGGCGAGCATCTCGGCAATGCGTTCGAGCGCTTGCAGCGCCACGTGAATCGCGGCGGGGTCGGGCATGCCGGCGTCTTCGCACTGGATCGCCAGGGCTTCCATGTAGGCTTTTTCGATACGGCGACGACGGGCGCCGTCGATCAACAGCCGCCCTGCCGTGGTGGCCAGGAAAGCACGAGGTTCCTTGATCGACTGCGGCTCGGCCAGCATCAGCACGCGGATGAACGCGTCATGGGCCAGGTCGGCGGCATGCTGGGAGCATCCGAGTTTCTTGCGCAGCCAGCCGTGCAACCAGCCCTGGTGCTCGCTGTACATCGCCGTGAGGGTCTGCTGCCGGACGGAGTCGCCCAGCGCGGCCGGAATGTCATGCATGCGCAAAAAGATCTCAAATGGGAAATGTTACCAATTGCGCAAACAATGCCAGTAAAACGGTGTAGGAGCAAGTGTCGCTCCTATGTCGGATGCTGCCCACTGTAGGAGCCCGGCTTGCCGGCGATGGCGCCCTTAAGATCGCTGTCGCCGGCAAGCCGGGCTCCTACAGTGGAACGGAGGTGTTTTAAAAATTACGTTCCTTTAGCGCCAGCTCCAGGACACGCCGGTGTAGATGCCACGGCCATCCGCCGGCGTGGAGCGCGCGACGTCCAGCCCCTTGTCGTCGTAACCCGGCGTGACGGTATTGGCGTAGCGCCGGTTGGTCAGGTTGCGCAGGTCGACCCAGGCTTGCCAGTCTTGCTTGGGTGCGTCGTAGCCGAAGGTAGCGCCGAGAATGGTGTAGGACGCGGCGTAGTAGGAATTGGCGTAGTCCACCGCCACCCTGGAGGAATACTCGGTATTGAGGCTGGTGTAGAAGCCTGTCGGGTGGCTGTAGCGCACTTGGGCCTGGTAATAGTGCTTGGGAATGCCGGGCAAGGTGTTGTCGCCGAAGCGGTCATCGTCACGGTAGTGGAAGTCACTGAAGGTGTAGGCCTGGCGCAGGGCAACCTGGCCTTTGCGGCCACCGTCCCACAACGGGCTGAGCAGGCTCAGCTCAACGCCTTGGTGCACGGTGGGGCTGGCGTTGGACTCGGCGACGATGGCATTGCTGGTGGAGGTCTGTGCCTGGGTTTCCACGGTGAGCAGTTCGTGGCGCACTTCGGAGCGGTACAGCGCCAGGTCCCACTGGCCGAGCCAGGCTTCGCCACGGCCACCGATCTCCAGGGTGGTGGCGGTCTGGTTTTTCAGGCTCACGCCTTCGCGCTGCAAACCGGTGGCCGGTCCACTGCCTGTGGGGAAGTATTTGTTGGAGCCCCAGATCATCGACCAGGCGTGCGGCGGCTCCACCGAGCGGCTCAGGTTGCCGTACACCTGCAATTGCGGGGTGAAGTCGTAACGCAGGCCGACGCGCGGCGCGTAGTCCCAGTCGTGTTGGCTGAGCGGTGCCTGGCCTTCGGGATAAGTGACCTGGGTTTCGCGACGGGTATAGATCGCCGCCAGGCCGGTGGTCAGCCACAGGTCAGGCACCAGTTCCAGGTCGTTGCCGATATGCAGCACGGTGTCGGAGCCCAGGTAGCTGTAGTCACGGGTCTTGGTGCCAGGCGTGTAGCCGGCAGTGTTACCGGAAGGCGTGCGTACATACTCCGAAGCGCCGTTGTTGGGCATCGCCTGGGTGGTGCGCAGGCCGAGCGTGGTCTTGCTGTCGTGGCCGAACAGCGTGTCCTGGCGGATGTAGTTGAGGGTGCTACTGATGTCGGTGTAGGCGACTTTCAGGCGGTTGGTGCCTTCGCGCAGGTCCATCGGGTAATCGTGGTAGGCCAGGCCGACTTCGACCCGGGCATTGTCATCCAGCTGCAGGGTGGTCTTGTTGGCGATCCAGGTGGAACCTGGCTGCAGGCGCTTGGAGTCGCGGGCGGCGTTGAGGCTGTTGGCCGCGCGTGGGTCATGGCTGATCTGGGCACGGGTGAGCTTGCCGGGGGTGTCGTTGGTGGTTTCGCGGTAGCGGAAATAGAAACGGGTTTCCAGGTCCGGGTTGAAGCGGTAGCCGAAGTTGGCCGCCATGCCCTTGCCAGTGCCGTCGCTCTGGCGCTGGTAACCGTCGGACTCGGAGTCGGTAAGGCTGATGTAGTAGTCGGCATCCCCCACCACCTGGCCCGAACTGATCTCGCGCTGGGCATAGCCTTTGCTGCCCGCTTCGTAACGCAATTGCAGCTTGGGAGCGTCGTAACCGGTGCGTGTCACGTAGTTGACTGCGCCACCCAGGGCCAACGCGCCCTGATCGAAACCATTGGCGCCGCGCAGCACTTCCACCCGGCTTTGCCACAACGGGTCTTTGAGTTCATAGGGCGTACCGCCGGGGCCGGTGAGTGGCAGGCCGTCGAACATTTCGTACAGGCCGGAGGCATGGGCACCGGGGCTGCGGTTCAGGCCCGAGCCGCGAATCGAGAGTTTTACCCCTTCATTATTCGCCGCCTTGGCATACACCCCGGCCTGGTACTTGAACACGTCTTCGTTGGTGCTCACCCTGCCCTGCTGCACGTTGTCCATGTCGATGTAATGGGTGCCGCCGGGCACGCTCCTGAGCTGCGCCTGGGCCACTTCACCGGCGCTGGCTTCGCTGCTGGTGACTTCGACCGGGGCCAATTGCAGGTCTTCGGCGTGCACCAGCGAGCTTAACGTCAGGGCGGCAAGAAGGAACGGAGGTTGGCGCAGCAGCATGGGGCGGGTCCTTGGAATTCGGGGGGCACGTGGTGGGAAGACAGGCACGCCCGCCAGGTCACTCCTTATTAACGGACCAGACCTTTCCCACAACAGCGTCGGACGTTGATTCTTTTCTAAGTCCGAAATCGAATTAACACATGCAAACTCAGTATTTAAAGAAATAACCCCCAAGCATTACTGTGGAGCCACTGAGTCAACCACGTACCATGAGACCGCCCCCATGCAGACATCCGCCACGATCATCGACTTCACGCTCCTCCGTAAACGCCGCCAGGCGCGTGCAGCGGCCGAGTTGATGTGGGCGATGTACGCCGCGCGTGCCGGGCTGGCGGTGTTTACTGCCCAGGCTGCTGCGTCCAGCGATACTCGCCGGGCGTAAGGCCGATGAATTTCCTGCACGTGCTTCCCGAACCGCCTGAACCCCTGCCCAAACCCAGCACTGACGACGACGTGATCAGCCTGTGCGTCGCCCACAACCTGCAACGCCTGCGCAGCAAACGCCACTTGTCCCTGGATGGGTTGGCACGTGCCTGTGGCGTGAGCCGGGCAATGCTGGCGCAGATCGAATCCGGGCGCAGCGTGCCGTCAATCAAGGTGCTGTGCAAGATTGCCAAGGGCTTGAAGGTGTCCGTAGCGGCGTTCCTGGAGGACCGCGCCTTCGAAGGGGTGGAAGTGCTGCCGGCGCAACAGAGCAAGCGCCTGGTGAGTGCCGATGGCGCGTTTATCAGCCGGGCATTGTTTCCCTACGATACCGCGCGCCAGTCCGAGTTCTACGAGATCCGCCTGCGCGCATTGGGCGAGGAAGTTTCCGAAGGCCATGGTCCCGGCATCCAGGAAAACCTGGTGGTGGCCCAAGGCGTGCTGGAAGTCAGCGTCAACGACGCGCGCTATTTGCTTTCAACCGGCGACTCGATCCTGTTCTATGCCGACCAGCCCCACCGCTACCGCAACCCGGCAGACAGCGAGGCCGTGGCGTTCCTGGTAATTACCTACCCCGAACGCCTGGATTGAAACGCAAAACGCCCCGAATAATCGGGGCGTTTTTTTGAGTGCGGGACCTATCAGCAGGTGCAGCACATCATCGGCATGCCGTTGCAGCTCATCATCATCGGCATGGCGCAGTCGTTCATCATTTTGTTCATGAGCATGCAGCAGTTTTCCATCATGGCCATGCTCATGCCTGGCATCGGCATCATTTTGCACATCATGCTGTCGCCCATCAGGGTGCATTCCATCACGCACTTCATCATCGGCATTGGCATGCCCATCATCGGCATCATGTTCATGCCGGTCATCATGGCCATGGCGTCGGCCGACATGCACATCATCGACATGTTGGCGCACTGCATCATCATCGGCATGCCGCAGTTCATCATCATCGCCATCATTTCGGCGTTGGTCTTGAACTGAGCCATGTCCATACCGGCAGCTGGCTTCATGGTGCACATCATGGCGTCCGCAGCCATTTCGCACTTCATGGTGGCCATCATCATCGGCATGCCCATCATCGGCATCATGGGCATGGAGGTGTTCATCGGCATCTGCATGGCATTCATCATCTTCGAAACTCCGTAATCGACAGGAAATGAGTAAGTTCTGGGGCCGATTCTAGAGACGCCGGAGGGCGGCGCAAGACGGCAGCAGAGCAGCAGGAATGGATGTTCGGGGGAGAGCTTAGCTGAAGAAAACAGCTGCGCCGGATGTGATGATGAGGATTTCGTCGTTATGGCATTCATCCTGATTGTTGAACGATGTAAAACGACACTATGGATATTCGATCCTGGAATCTCGACCAATCTTATGGAAATAAACGATCTAACAGGGCGCAACTAGTGCTCAGGTTTCCTTAACGTGTGCATCAACTCTTCCGCTTCCGACCCAGGCGGGAGCCGAAAACCATACATTTCATCAGCGTCCAGTATCTCACCCAGTACCTCGAGCAACTGCGCCTCGGTCGGTGATTCGCGCAGCAGCTTGTGTGCCGGCAGCAACACGTCGGCGGAAACGCCCTGGGCACTCGCCGCATCGATCACGGCAAAGAGGATAAAGCGCAAACGTATTTCGCGATCAGTAGGCCAAACCGTTTTTTGCTTACCCATGCTGGAGGCCTCTCTCTTTCGGAAAAATCCGAGGCTATTGATGACCGCAGGGTGTTTCAAGCACGGGGAGGCAAGATAGGCCACTTCCTACAGAGGAAAGGGAAACACCGCACCCATCATCAGGGATAAACAAGCGTTCAGGGGATGACTGACGGTGTTGCGTGCCCGTACATGGGTCACTGCACTGGCAGGAAATTCATCAGCAACAAGCTCTGCGCATAGTTCAGGCCAATGCGGCGGTAGCGCTCGTCGAGCATCTGGGTCAGCAGGTCGAGGCGCGCGACAATCTTGCCGAACTCCACCGCAAAACTCAGGTTGCTGCCCTCCTCCGATATCTCATTGGAAAACAGCAGCAGCACGCCATTCGCATCCTGGCGTTTGCTTAACAGCCAGGTGGCCTTCTCGATATTGCGCGCGGCATTGCTGACGAACTGCGGGTTGATCGAGTCGGTGATGTAGAACTCGGTGCGCCCGCCGTGGGCGGTGACGATCATGCTGCCGATCGCATAGATAAACGCGCCAACCCGATCGCCCTTGAATTCCGGGCTCAAGGAATAGCTCAGCGCCACCAAATCACGACGCTCCCCAAGGGCGGGTAGCGCGCGCCGTTGCTCGATGGCCTGGCGAATCTCCCGCGCCGCCGTAACCGCATCCGGATAACCCGACTGGCGCCATTGGCTGGGATTGCGCAGGTAGAGTTTATTCATCAGCAAATACAGGCTTTGCAGGTTGCCACGCATGCCCAGCGTCGCCATGCGATCCACACTGGTCTGGAAGAACTCATCGGGCTTGCCATTGCTGAACTGCTTGGCGATATCGCGCCCCTGCTGCTGGCTGCAACCGCTGGCACAGAGCATTAACACGGCCGCCAGCAACAAGGGCTGGCGCATCCGTCGAAGGTTGAAACAAGGAAACGTGCGATCCATCGGCACCCGATCTGGCTCATCTGCCCACGCGGGGATCGGCGGGGCTGGGACAAGGATAGAGCGGAGAAATCCAGAAAAGTGCAATGGCGGTGGGGAGATAGTTGTAAGCAGAAGCCGCCGGGGCGGTGAAAAGGCGCAGCCGCCACGAATATTTTCCAGGGTCTATACTGTTTGTAACAGTTGCGTGTGTTGTCGGCGATCCAGGGTGGCAGTTCAACCTTTGAGGGGCTGACGCGGTTGTCTCCATCACCGACGGCATACCCATCAGCAGCTGTAATTGAGGGAGACGGCAATGAAACATCCAATTCGAGCACAAATGGTTGTTCAGGTGATTTGCCTGCTTTCGGTGGCGCAGCTGTTTTGCTGAGCTGAGTATCACTGCCTTAACACCCAACCGCAGGCGCGGTAGTGGAAGGTATTGCCCGTGATAAACCGGCAAACTGGCCCGACATCCCAATGCCGGGCCAGAACGTGCAGCTACAGCAAGACCGTGGCGAGCATGCCCAAGGCGCCCAGGCAAAAGCCGATCAACGCACCCCGCCCGGGGACTTCATGGAACAGTGCCCAAATCACCACAGGCTCCAGCAGCAATAACGATGTGATGGACACCACCGTGACCACCCAAATGTCACCGACCGCCAGATACCCCAGCCAGTAAGCCCCCAACAGACAAAGGCCGGCAAAGCACATCACCACCACCGGCATGATGAACCCTTGCCACGAACCATCGCCTGCCTGAGCCAGCCTGGCGGTAACTACCTCACTGTAGATCGCACAAAACTCACCGATTACCATCAACCCTAGAGCAGAAACTCCGAGTAATTCTTTGGACATATCAAAAACTCCTTCGTATTCAACGCACTGTTTTTCAACTCCCAGTGGGCAATGCTGCTGCCGAGGGTTTCGTTGCAGAGATACGAAGCAGCCTTGAACAGGCCTGAATTACCGAAGTGCTTTTGCATGCTCATGTCCTTTTTGGGGGTGAGGCTTGGCGACCAGGCAGGTCGCTCGTTGCGATCATACGTTTCGTCAGCGGCCTTGCACAACCAAGGCCCGGCTGGCGAGCACGCCATAAAAAATAGGCCGCGCCCTCGCCGCCGCTCCTCATGATCGGGCTATGATCGACCCATACGAACCGGACGCCTGATGCCCCATGCCCGTCGACTTGCAAGCCCTTTATCCCAAACTGATCCACCTGATGCTGGATACGGTCTTCGTCGTCGACAGCGATAACGTGATTGTCTTCGTTAGCGATGCCTGTGAGGCACTGCTCGGCTACCGTGCCGAAGAGCTGACGGGCACGCAGATCACCCAATACATGCACCCGCAAGACCTGGCGCGCACCCGAGCCTCCATTGTCCGGGTCATGAATGGCCAACCCCACGTCGACTTTCGCAATCGCTACATCCGCAAGGATGGCAGCGTCGTGCACATCCTATGGGCGGCCTTCTGGTCCGAAGAGGTGGGGGCACGAATCGGCGTCGCGCGGGACGTCACTGCGCTCACCCAGGCCGAGGAGGAGCTGCGCTTCCTCGCCCATCATGACCCGCTGACCGCCCTCACCAACCGATCACTGTTCAACGATCGGTTGGACCAGGCCCTGCAAGCCGCACGCAGTCACAACCACACCCTCGCGTTACTGTTCCTGGACATCAATGACTTCAAGGGCATCAACGACGTGCACGGCCATGCCATGGGTGATCGCGTGCTGTGTGTGATTGCACGACGACTGGAGCGCTGCGTGCGCGACACCGACCTGGTGGCCCGGATGGGCGGTGACGAATTCACGGTGCTGATCACCGATATCCAGTCGCCGGACGCGGTTGCCGGCAAGGTGGCGCAGATACTCGCGGCCATGGCCGAGCCGCTGGGCGCTGAATTTGGCGGGGTGAAGATGCCGTCCTGCAGTGTTGGTGTGGCGTTTTACCCGGGGGATGGGGAGGATGCAGATACGCTGTTGAGTCATGCGGATGGCGAGATGTATCGGGTGAAACGCTTGCGGGTCGTGAGTGAGGGATAGGAAAAGCGGGGGCTCACTCAAATCGCGGGCAGAAAAAATCCCGCAGAGTGTTCAACTCGCGGGATTTCTTTATTGGTGTAGCGGGACGCAAGGGATTCGAGCCCTTCCAGGGCAAGTGTTCCGCCAGAGAGGGAAGTCTTTTTCAGAGCTTCCTCAACGGGCAAAAGACGCACCCTGGCGTGAAATCATTATTTGGCTTGGCGAAGCACCAGCTCCGACAGACGAGTCTTGACGCGGAAGCAGAACTCACGAATTTGGAATTGATAGGCGGGCATTACCATGTAGTTCAGATCGGGACCCAACGAGTCTTTGACTTCCATGTATTTGGCAGTCTTGACAGCAATGGTCTGGTATTCCGCTTCGTATTTGGCGTAAGACGCTTTGTTGTAGAGCCGCAAGACATCCAGCTCTTTACGGCATTGCTCAGCGCGATTCTGGTTCAGGCCTGTTTCTGATTCCGCCGGAGCGGCTTTGGGATAGGTAGCGATTGGGACGTCAGCACTGGCGTTAGCAGGGACGGCCTCATAGCCCTCAGGCGATTTTGCGGGTGTCGAAGGTGCGACTTCAGAGGGTGCTTGCTGGACGACGGCAGGAGGGGGAGCCACTTTAGGTTTTTCTGGAGTTTTAGTAACGCATCCCGAGAGAGCAAGGCCTACCACTACAACGACGCCACACATTTTATCCATCGGTTTCACCAAGAGGTCTTTATGGTTGGCTGAGTCGTTAGGTTCTGGGTAAAAGTCATGACACCGTCAATGATCAAGTGTGAATTTTCTACCAGTCTCAAGGCGCTCAGCCTCTCTTCCTTGAGTTCGCAGATGGACGATAATAGTAAAAAAACAAGGAGATGACGAGAAAAAGCTCGTCAGAAAAGTCACAAAATTGATGAGGTAATGACCGTGGGATCGCGCTGCGCATGCGCCCTGATTGTGTTGCGCTTGCGCCGGGACAAGGCATCAAGATAGGAAAGTTCTGGAACACCTCAAGCGTTATGGACGCCCAATGGAAAGCCGTCGAACCCCACCCAAACCCCAGAAACACAAAAGCCCCGCTTTCGCGAGGCTTTCGTTTGAATCTTGGCGGGAAACCAGGGATTCGAACCCTGGAGACGCTCTTAACGTCCGCCGGTTTTCAAGACCGGTGCATTCAACCACTCTGCCAATTTCCCTTGTGCGTCACAGGATTATAGTAGCCTATCCCGTCTCAGCGGGCGCCATAATACCCGAATGAAACACACTGTCAAACACTCGGCATCGCTTGTTACAGAGCGTCTGTTATGATCTTTGCGACTGAACGTTTCAAAACCGAAGGAGTGTCGCCATGCGCGAACAGAATTACGCAGTGAATGGTAACGCGCAGGCTGAGCAGCTTGAAGTCAGCCGCGTGTTGCGCAATACCTATGGCTTGCTCGCCCTTACCCTCGCATTCAGCGGCGTGATGGCGTTTGTGGCCCAACAGATGCGCGTCGGCTACCCGAATATCTTTGTCGTGCTGATTGGCTTCTATGGCCTGTTCTTCCTCACCAACAAGCTGCGTGACTCGGCCTGGGGCCTGGTGTCGGCGTTTGCCTTGACCGGTTTCATGGGCTTTATCCTCGGCCCGATCCTCAACCGTTACCTCGGCATGGCCGGTGGTGCGGAAGTGGTCAGCTCGGCGTTTGCCATGACGGCCCTGGTGTTTGGTGGTCTGTCGGCCTACGTGTTGATCACCCGCAAGGACATGAGCTTCCTGGGTGGCTTCATCACCGCCGGCTTCTTCGTGCTGCTGGCAGCCGTGGTTGCAGGCATGTTCTTCCAGATCAGCGGGCTGCAACTGGCGATCAGCGCAGGTTTTGTGCTGTTCTCCTCGGTGTGCATCCTGTTCCAGACCAGCGCGATCATCCACGGTGGTGAGCGTAACTACATCATGGCGACCGTCAGCCTGTATGTGTCGATCTACAACTTGTTCGTCAGCCTGCTGCAGATCTTCGGCATCATGAGCCGCGACGACTGATCGCTGGTGCAATAAAAAATGCCCCGTATCGAAAGATACGGGGCATTTTTGTTTCTAACGCTCCGAGAGCAACCGGTCAGTACTGGTTGGGTTCCATTTCCAGATCAACCTTGAAGCGCTGTGCAATGTCTTGCTGGATACGCCGGGCCAGATTGGCAATGTCGTGCCCCGTGGCACCGCCATAGTTGACCAACACCAGCGCCTGCAGCTTGTGCACGCCGGCATCCCCGTCACGGAAGCCCTTCCAGCCGGCCTTGTCGATCAGCCAGCCGGCCGCAAGCTTCATCTGCCCATCGGCTTGCGGGTAGGCCACCAGGTCTGGGTACAGCGCTTGCAATTCAGCCGCCAGTACTTGGGACACCAGTGGGTTCTTGAAGAAGCTCCCAGCATTGCCCAGTTCTGCCGGGTCAGGCAGTTTTTCCCGGCGTATGCTGCAGATGGCACGGCTGACGTCGCTTGGCGTCGCGTCGGTGATCCCCTGCCCCGCCAAGCGCTGTTGCACCGGACCGTAGTCGAGCTTGAGGTGGCTGGCGCGGCTCAGGGCAAAACGCACCCGCAAAATCAGCCAGCGTCCGGTCTCGTGCTTGAACAGGCTGTCGCGGTAGGCGAAGTTGCATTCTTCCAGAGTGAAGTCACGCAGTTTGCCAGTGTGGCGGTCCAGCGCAGTGAGGCCGGCAAATACGTCCTTGATTTCCACCCCGTAGGCGCCGATGTTCTGCATCGGGGCTGCGCCAACGGTGCCGGGGATGAGGCTGAGGTTTTCCAGGCCGCAGAAGCCCTGCTCCAGTGTCCACAGCACGAAGGGGTGCCAGGCTTCGCCCGCCTCAGCTTCGACCACCACCTGCGTGCCGTCATCGTGCAGCACGCGGATACCTCGGGTAGCCATGCGCAGCACCAGCGCCGGGATGTCCTGGGTCAGTAGCAAGTTGCTGCCACCGCCAATCACCAACAACGGCACCGCGTGGGCGCTCGAATAGGCCAGGGCCTCACGGACGTCGTCGTCGCTATGGGCCTCGGCGAACAGCTGGGCACGTACATCAATGCCAAAGCTGTTGAATGGCTTGAGCGATACCTGCGCAAGCACTTGCAAGGTCATAACCGCCCCTTCAATTCGATCACCAATAAATCACAGGCACGCTCGATCAGGTCCAGGACCCGTTCGAAGCCTTGTTCACCTTCGTAATACGGGTCTGGCACTTCGTCCACTTCAGCGTCGTAACGGCGCAGGAACAGGTCCAGCTCTGCCTTGCCCTGGCTTGGCTGCATAGCCTTGAGGTTGCGCAGGTTGCTGTGGTCCATGGCCAGGATCAAGTCATAGCGGGCAAAATCAGCACGGGACACCTGCTGGGCACGCTGGGCCGACAGATCGTAACCACGCACCAGCGCCGCGCGTTGGCTGCGTTGGTCTGGCGGGTTGCCGATATGCCATTCACCTGTACCGGCGGACGCTACGTCGACCTGGCCCGCCAGCCCGGCTTCGCGCAACTTATGGCGCAGTACGCCTTCGGCGGTAGGCGAGCGGCAGATATTGCCCAGGCAGACAAACAAGACCTCCATCAGGCCCCCAGCAGGCGACGGACGCGCTCAAGGTCTTCCAGGGTATCGACACCCGCCGGCGGCGCTTCCAGCGCATCGCCCACGTGGATGCGCACGCCATGCCACAGCGCCCGCAGTTGCTCCAATGATTCGGTATTTTCCAGCCAGCACGGGCCCCAGCTGACGAAGTCGTGCAGGAAGCCCGCGCGGTAGGCGTAGATGCCGATATGGCGACGGTAAGGCACGCCTTCTGGCAACACGTCAGGTTGCTTGGCAAAGGCGTCGCGGGCCCATGGCAAGGTCGAGCGGCTAAATGTCAGTGCCAGGCCATTGATGTCACTGACCACCTTCACCACGTTCGGGTTGAACAGGGTCTCGATGTCTTCGATCGGCTCGGCCAGGGTGGCCATGCGCGCTTCGCCATGGGCGGCCAGGTTGGCGGCGACTTGGTCGATCACGCTCGGCGGGATCAGCGGCTCGTCACCTTGCACGTTGACCACGATGGCGTCGGGCGCCAAGCCCAGCTGGGTGGCGACTTCGGCCAATCGGTCGGTACCGGAATTGTGGTCTTCGCGCGTCAGCACGGCCTCAGCGCCGAAGCCTTTGCAGGCTTCGATGATGCGCGGGTCATCGGTGGCCACCACCACGCGCTCGGCGCTGCTTTTGCAGGCCTGTTCCCACACCCGCTGGATCATTGGCTTGTCGCCGATCAGCTGCAGCGGCTTGCCCGGCAGGCGGGTCGATGCATAGCGGGAGGGGATGACTACGGTAAAGGCTGTGGTCATTTATCCAGGCGCTCATCAGTGGTCAGGGTGCGGGCTTCGCTTTCGAGCATCACCGGGATGCCATCACGGATCGGGTAGGCCAGGCCTGCGCCTTTGCTGATCAGCTCGGTCTTGTCGGCGCTGAGCTTGAGCGGGCCTTTGCAGATCGGGCAAGCGAGGATATCGAGCAGTTTGGTGTCCATGAGTGTTTCCTGGAAAAAAGCGGTTTAAGGCAAGAGACGGGCAGGCAGCAGGCGCATCAACTGCGTGTCGAACCAGGCGACGAACGCCGGCGACGGCAGCGCATCCACCGTAAGGTACCACCAGTCAGGCTGGGCAAAAGCGCGGCACTTCACCGCGTCCTTCTCGGTCATGACCAGCGGCAATGACGGCGTAAAATTCAAGACCTCGGCGCTGTAGGGCGCGTGGTCGGCAAACGCATGGGGTATCGGCTGCCAGTGTAGCGTTTCAAGGGTATTGAAGAAACGTTGCGGGTTACCGATGCCGGCAACCGCATGCACCTGCTGGCCCGGCGCAAAGTGGTTCACCGGCTGGCGCTCGCCAGTCTGCAGATTGACCAGTGCGGTGGGCTGCAAACGGAAGGCAAAGCCGTCCTCGCGGTCGCTGGTGGCGCCGTTATACAGCAGCGCATCGACACTTTGCAGGCGCTCCACCGGTTCACGCAACGGCCCCGTAGGCAGGCAACGGCGGTTGCCCAGGCCACGGGCCGCGTCGATCAGCACCAGTTCGAGGTCACGGGCCAGACGGTAATGTTGCAGACCGTCGTCGGAGAGAATCAGGTCCAGGGTGTCACTGGCCAGCAACGCCTTGACTGCACGGCTGCGATCGGGGTCGATCATCAGCGGTACACCGCAGCGCTGCACGATCAATAAAGGCTCGTCACCTGCGACGTCGGCGCTGTGGCTGGCTTCGACCCGCCACGGCAACTGCGGGGGCTTGGCGCCATAGCCACGACTGACCACCCCCACGCGCAGGCCGCTGCGCCGGCAGTGTTCGATCAGCCAGAGAATCAACGGCGTCTTGCCGGTGCCGCCGACGGTGATATTCCCGACGACTACCACCGGCACCGGTGATTGGTAAATGCCGCCCTCACCTGCCAGGAAGCGTGCGCGCTTGCGCTGCACCACCCGGCGATACAGGGACTCCAACGGCCGCAACAGCGTGAGTGCCGGATGGCCCTCGTACCAGGCCTTGAGCAAACGATCGGACATGGCCATCAGGGTTGGCTCGCCGCCTCGACGGTGGTCATGCGCAGATGGCTGAAGCCGAGCTTACCGGCGGCATCCATCGCGGTAATCACAGCCTGGTGTTGGGTCTTGCCATCGGCACTGATGGAGAGCGGCAGCTTGGTGTCGCCGCCGGACTCTTTCTGCAAGGCATCCATCAGGCTGGCGAGGTCGTTTTTCTCGAGCAACTGGTTATTCACCGAAAACACCCCTTCGGCGCTGATGGCGATGTCCAGTTGCTTGACTTCCTGGTCTTCGGCCGGCGAACCGCTCACGGCTTCCGGCAGGTCGACGCGCAGCTCGGTTTGCCGGGTGAAGGTGGTGGTGACGACAAAAAACAGCAGCAGGATAAACACCACGTCGATCAGCGACGCGAGGTTGATATCGACATTTTCCCGTTGCTTGCGGCGAAATTTCACGCTTTGCCCCCAACCAGGTCGACGTCACGGTCGCCTTGCACCACTTCCACCAGCTTGATGGCTTCCTGTTCCATACCGACCACCAGCTCATCAATGCGACGTTGCAGGAAACGGTGAAAGAACACCGAAGGGATACCCACCATCAAGCCCGCCGCCGTGGTGATCAGCGCCTTGGAAATACCCCCGGCCAGCACGGCCGCGTTGGTGGTCATGCCGGAGCCCATGAACGAGCTGAAAATATCGATCATGCCCAGCACGGTACCCAGCAAGCCAAGCAATGGCGCCATGGCGGCGATGGTGCCGAGGGCATTGATGTAGCGCTCCAGTTCATGGATGACGCGGGCGGCAGCCTCTTCAATGCACTCTTTCATGATCTCGCGACCATGCTTGGAGTTGGCCAGGCCCGCAGCAAGGATTTCACCCAACGGGGAGTTGGCGCGCAGTTCCTTGAGTTTGTCCTTGTCCAACTGCTTGTTCTTGATCCAGCTCCAGACCTGCCCCAGCAGATGCTCGGGGGTAACGCGACTGGCACGCAGGGTCCACAGGCGTTCGGCGACGATGCCGAGTGCGGCGATAGAACTCATGATGATCGGCAACATCATCCAGCCGCCGGATTTGACCAATTCCCACACAGTGAATGTCCCCTCGAAAAAGTGCGCCACTTTACCATATAGGTTCGCAGGCCACAGACCCCATCGACCGCAGCCATCCGCGCCTAAGGTAGCCGCTCGCGCCAGAACCTGCGTTGACTACGCGCAACAACCGGTGGCGCGAAAGCGCCCAATTGCAGGCGCACCGCCCCCTGCTCGGCGCTGTCATACACCTGGCTACCCAGCCGCTGGTAACGCGCCATCACCTGAGGATGGGGATGGCCGAACGCATTGCTACGCCCCCGCGAAATAAGCACGGAACGCGGCGCGAGGCGCTCCAGAAACGCCCAGGACGAAGAGCTGCGACTGCCATGGTGCGGCGCTTGCAACCAATCGGTCGGCACCGCCAGGGGTGAGGCGAGCATGGCCTGTTCGGCGGCGCGGTCGATGTCGCCGGTCAGCAACAGACGCTCGCCATTGGCCTGCACCCGCAACACACAGGACTTCGGGTTGCCGGCAATAGCATCAGGCCACTGCCAGAGTTCGAAGGTCACACCGTCCCAGGTCCAGCGCTCGCCACTGATACACGGCTGAGTGCCGAGAAAGGCCGGCAGCCCGTCGGTTTCTCCACCCACCACGCGCTTGATCGGCAGGCCCTTGGCAATCGCCGCCGCACCGCCGGCATGATCTGCGTCGGCATGGCTGAGCAGCATCAGGTCCAACGCCCCTACCCCCAGTTTTCGCAGCGATGGCAGCACCACCCGCGCGCCGAGGTCAAAGGTTCCGGAGCGCGGGCCAGCGTCATACAGCAAGGTATGGTGCCGGGTGCGCAAGATCAGCGACTGCCCCTGCCCGACGTCCAACTGCACCACGTCGACCTGCCCATGGGGCACCCATTCACGTGGTGGAAACACCGCCAGCAACAGCATCGGCCAGCCCAGCACACGAAACGGCACGCCCTTGGGCAGCAGGAGCAGCACGGCGCCGAGCAGACTCACCAGCCAATAGCCCAACGGCACATCGGCCGGAATCCACGCCGGCACCTGCCCGGCCAACCAGCCCAAGCCCTTGAATAACCCATCCAGTGCGCCGCCCGCCAGCCACAGCAAGCCTTCACCCACAAACGGCAGCGGCAGCAACGCCGTCCCGAGCAACGCCAGCGGCAGTACCACCAGGCTGATCCACGGCACCGCCACTAGGTTGGCGAACGGTGCACTCAGGCTGATGGGCAGCCCCAACACCAGCAGCACCGGGAACAACCCAATAGCAATCAGCCATTGCGGCCGGGTCCACGCCTGCCACACGCGCCAGGGGCCCAGCCGCCCACCGAACGCCAGGATCAACACCGCCACCGCCGCAAACGACAGCCAGAAACCGGGTTGCAGGCTCGCCAACGGCTCCAGGACCAGCACCCCATTGAGTGCCAGCAGCAAAGGCCACCACAGTCCGAGATGCCGGAATCGCAACCGCCACAACAACACCAACCCCACCATCACGCAGGCGCGCTGCACCGGCACGCCAAAGCCTGCCAGCAAGCCATACCCCAGCGCGGCGCCGAACGCCAGGCCACACGCCCAAGGCAACCAAGGCCAGCTGCGGGGCCAGCAGCCGTAGCGCGCCAACCCGGCGATCAATGCGTAGATCAAGCCCGCCAGCAAACCGATGTGTTGGCCGGAGATGACCAGCAGGTGCACAGTGCCCGTGTCCTGCAAGACCTGCCAATCGGCGGCGGCCAATCCAGAGCCATCACCCAGTACCAGCGCAATCAGGCCCGCCTCCCGGCCCTGGGCATCCACCGCCATCAGGCGCTGGCGCACACTGTCGCGCCAGGCATTGCGTGCGGGTGCCAAGCGCTCGCCGTCCTTTACCGTGCCGGTGGCACCGATACGCTGGGCCAGCAGCCAGGCCTCCTGATCAAAGCCGTGGAAATTCAATAGCCCGGCTGGTCGCTTGAGGGTGACCGCCAAGCGCCAGCGCTCGCCACTGCGCACCGACGGCCCGCCACGCCAGGAGACGCGAATGCGTGTGGGCAAGCGGGCATTACGCGACCGACTGTCGGTCAGCACGAAACGCACGCCCTCGCCCGTCTGTTGCGGCAACCCGGTCACCCACCCTTCCACCCAGCGTGTCTGGCCGTCCAATGCTGGCCGTAGGCGATCATCCAGCGCCCACTGTGCGCTGATGCAGGCCCAGCTCAGCCCCACCAAGAAAAACGCCAAGGGGTAAGTGCGAAACGGCAACAGCATCAATGCCAGCACCAGCAAGGCGATCAGCCAGCCGGTAGCGGGCAACGCGGGTAAAAAACGCAGCGCCAGCAGCCCCAGCGCAAACGCGAACATCCCTGTCCTCATGAATCATCCTTTTCAAGTGATCCACTCAGTCTTAGCCGAGCGCCGAGCACGGCCTATGATGTTTTGTCACAAAGTCTGAATTTTCTGTTTATAGAATGCGGGCATACTTGCCCCTCGAATTGATCTGGACCCCTTATGCCCCGGCGCCTATTCAAACGGTACATGCCCGACCCCAGCAGTATCCGGGAACACAAGTCATTACAGTTTCTCGGCACGTTGCTGCATGACCCGAACCTCTGGCACCTCAACCGGCACTCGGTCGCACGCGCGATGGCCGTGGGTTTGTTCGCGGCTTTTATTCCGATTCCCTTGCAGATGCTGCTGGCGGCGGTGCTGGCGATCACAGTGCGCGGCAATATGCCGATCGCGGTCAGTCTGGTGTGGCTGACCAACCCGATTACCATGCCGGTGGTGTTTATCTGCACTTACATGACCGGCGCCTGGCTGATGAATGTGCCGCCCCGCAGCCTGCCCGACGATTTGACCTGGGAATGGATCAGCGGCCAATTGAGCACATTGTGGCAGCCGTTCCTGCTGGGTTCAGTGGTGCTGGGGCTGGTGCTGGGCGCCCTCGCCTATTGCCTGACCATGGGTTATTGGCGCTGGTGGGTGGCCCACCAATGGAAAAAACGCAAACAGCGTCGCGCTTAGCAGGCCCGCAAGCGCACATGCACCCGCAGCCCTTGCCCGGTATTTTCCGCCCACAGGCTACCGTCCTGGCGCTGCACGGCATTGCGCGCGATGCTCAAGCCCAGGCCGAAGCCACCATCGCCGGGGCGTGAACCGTCCAGGCGGGTAAAAGGCGCAAAGATCCGTTCCAGGTCGCCTTCATCTATTCCGCCGCCCTGGTCCTCCAGCCACAGGTGCCAGAAATCCCCCTCACGACGCCCATCCAGGCTGACCATGCCGCCCACCGGCGAATGGCGGATGGCATTACGCAAAATGTTTTCCAGCGCCTGGGCCAACGCATTCAGATTGCCGCGCACCCAACACTCCGCGCCCAACAGGCATGGTAGGCGCGACGGCGGCCAGTCGCTCTCGAAACAGGCGTTTTCGCGCAGCATGTCCCACAGCGCCTGAACCTGGATATCTTCCCGGGGCAGCGGCGCCCGCTCAGTGTCCAGCCAGGCCAGTTGCAGGCTGTCTTCCACCAGGCGCTGCATGGCGTCGATCTCACGGCTGAGCCGCTCGCGCAGTTGCGCCAGGTCTTGCTCGCTGTCACAGGCCACCCGTAAGCGGCTCAAGGGCGTGCGCAGTTCATGGGACATGTCCCGCAGCAACTGCTGCTGCAATACCACGGTGCCCTGTAGACGCTCGGACATGTGATCGAATGCGCGGCCCAGCTCGCCCAGTTCATCCTGGCGGCTGGTGGCATCGTCGGACAGCCGTGTATTCAACTGATCGGCACGCCAGGCATTGGCCTGCTCGCGCAGTTGATTGAGGGGCATGATCAGCAATCGATACAACCCCACGCAGAGCAACAGGGTAAACAGGCCAGGGATCACGCCATTGGTCACCACCCGCCAGAACAGTTGGTAACGCCCCGGCATGAAGCGCTGCGGCAACTCAATCACCAGCGAACCCGCGTTGGGGTCGACGGGAAACGGGATTTTCAGCCACGGCAGGCCTTTGACATGCCGACTCACCGGCCAGTCCAGGCCCCGCAGAAAGGTCAGGCGCTGGCTTTCCCTATCGGTCAGCGGGTAGCTGCTCAGCGACTGCAGGTCATTGCCGATCAAGCCTATCCAGGTGCTTTCACGCTTGCCCATCGCCTGCAACCAGGCGTCCACGCCAGCATGGCCGCCGCGATTCCACGCCTGCTCAGCACCGACCGCGTACCCACTCAAGGTGATCCGCGCCTCGTCGGACAAATAGGCGTTCTTCTGCTCCATGTACCGGCCCCATGACCAACTGAGCCAGATCATCAGCAAACAGAAGGCGATCAGCAGGCAGGCCAGTTTCCAGAACAACGAGTGCTTGCCCGGCAGCCGTTTCAAGGGGCGTTCAAAGGCTGTCATCGAGACCGCTCAGCACATAGCCCTTGCCCCACACCGTGCGCACTTCGCGCTCGGTGTAGCCGATGGCCTTGAGCTTGCGGCGGATCTGGCTGATATGCATGTCGAGGCTGCGGTCGTGGGGGGCATAACCGCGTTGCAGCACGTGCTGGTAAAGGAAGGCCTTGCTGAGGACTTCCTCGCTGTTGCGGTGCAGGGTTTCGAGCAGGCGGTATTCGGTGCGGGTCAAGCCGGCCCAGTGTTCCAGGTAGAAGACATCGCACAGTTCATCGTCAAAGCGCAGGGTGCGGGCGTCGTCGCGCACCGCTGCCAGGGTCGGCAGCGGGCGGCGGTCGAGGGCCACCCGACGCAGGATCGCCTCAATGCGCACACGCAACTCGACCATGCTGAACGGCTTGGGCAGGTAGTCATCGGCGCCCAGGCGAAAACCACTGACGCGATCGGCTTCGGCGCCCAGCGCGGACATCAGGATCACCGGGATCGAATGGCTCTGGCGCAAATGGGTGAGGATCGACAGGCCGTCCATCCCCGGCAGCAAAATATCCATCAACACCACATCGAACACCTGGTCGCGCGCCATCTGCAGGCCTTGCTGGCCGTTCTGGCACCAAGTGACATGGAAACCACAGCGGCCCAGGTGCTCATGGACATAGGCGCCCAGCACGGGGTCATCTTCGATGGTCAGGATACTGGGTAGGCCGATTGCTGCGGGATTCATTAGTATCTGCAAGTCATTCTCAATCGCTGATTATTCAAGATTACCCCGCCCCAGGCAATCGCCACCGGGCGCCAAATGGCTTGATGATTGCCGTATGTCATTAATTTGCAAGATTACTCCGCGCGCAAATGGCTACACTGCGCAGGTGGCCGGGCCGGATGCCCGCGCAATTCCGTAGATATCAATGTGGTAGCAGGAGAGTGGCGTGCTGACAAGAATGGGGATAAAAGGCCGCGTACTGTTGCTGACCTTATTACCGACCAGCCTGATGGCCTCGCTGTTGGGGGGCTATTTCACCTGGATGCAGCTCTCGGAACTGCAGTCGCAATTGCTGCAACGCGGCGAAATGATCGCCGAACAACTGGCGCCCCTGGTGGCGCCTGCCTTGAGTGCGCGCAATACCGACCTGCTGGAGCGCATAGCCACCCAGTCGCTGGAACAGCCGGACGTGCGCGCCGTGTCCTTCCTCAGCCCGGACCGCGCGCCCCTCGCCCATGCCGGCCCGACCATGCTCAACCAGCCGCCCATCGGCAACAGCTCGCACCTGCTGCAGCGTACCGGCAATGACGCCACCCGCTACTTGCTGCCGGTGTTTGGACGCCATCGCAACCTCGCCGGCGACCTGATCCCGGACGAAGCCGATCGCCTGCTGGGTTGGGTCGAGGTGGAGCTGTCCCACAACGGCATGTTGCTGCGGGGCTACCGCAGCCTGTTCGCCAGCCTGCTGCTGATTGCCATCGGCCTGATCTGCACCGCGGCCCTGGCCCTGCGCATCAGCCGTACGATCAATTCGCCGATCGGCCAGATCAAGCAAGCTGTGGCCCAGCTCAAGGACGGCAACCTGGAAACCCGCTTGCCACTGCTGGGTAGCCAGGAACTGGATCAGCTCGCCTCGGGCATCAACCGCATGGCCGAAACCCTGCAGAACGCCCAGGAAGAATTGCAGCACAGCATCGACCAGGCCACGGAAGACGTGCGCCAGAACCTGGAAACCATCGAGATCCAGAACATCGAGCTGGACCTGGCGCGCAAGGAAGCCCTGGAGGCCAGCCGCATCAAGTCGGAGTTCCTGGCCAACATGAGCCACGAGATCCGCACGCCGCTCAACGGTATCCTGGGCTTCACCCACCTGCTCCAAAAGAGCGAGCTGACCCCGCGCCAGCTCGACTATTTGGGCACCATCGAGAAGTCCGCCGACAACCTGCTGGGCATCATCAACGAGATCCTCGACTTCTCGAAAATCGAGGCCGGCAAACTGGTCCTCGACAGTATCCCGTTCAACCTGCGCGACTTGCTGCAAGACACCCTGACGATCCTCGCCCCCGCTGCCCATGCCAAGCAGCTCGAACTGGTGAGCCTGGTCTACCGCGACACGCCCCTGGCGCTGGTGGGCGACCCGCTGCGCCTCAAGCAGATCCTTACCAACCTGATCAGCAACGCGATCAAGTTCACCCGCGAAGGCACCATCGTGGCCCGCGCGATGATCGAGGACGAGCAGGAAGACAGCGTGCAATTGCGCATCAGCGTGCAGGACACCGGCATCGGCCTGTCCAGCCAGGACGTGCGCGCGCTGTTCCAGGCCTTCAGCCAGGCCGACAACTCACTGTCGCGCCAACCTGGCGGTACCGGGTTGGGGCTGGTGATTTCCAAGCGCCTGATCGAGCAGATGGGCGGTGAAATCGGCGTCGACAGCACACCAGGCGAAGGCTCGGAATTCTGGATCAGCCTGAACCTGCCCAAGACCCGTGACGATGTCGAAGACCTGCCGTCCGCGCCGCTGCTGGGCCATCGCGTGGCGGTGCTGGAAAACCACGAACTGGCACGCCAGGCCCTGCAACATCAACTGGAAGACTGCGGCCTGGAAGTCACGCCGTTCAATAGCCTGGAAAGCCTGACCAACGGCATCACCAGCGCCCATCAGACTGAGCAGGCCATTGACCTTGCGGTGCTCGGCGTGACCGCCAATGACATCCCGCCCGAGCGCCTCAACCAACACCTGTGGGACCTCGAACACCTGGGCTGCAAGGTGCTGGTGCTGTGCCCCACCACCGAGCAGATGCTGTTCAACCAATCGGTGCCCAACCCCAACAGCCAGTTGCAGGCCAAGCCGGCGTGCACGCGCAAACTGCGCCGTGCGCTGTCCGACCTGATCAGCCCGCGCCCGGCGCGCAGCGAACCGGGCGAGCCGTTGTCCAGCCGTGCGCCACGCGTGCTGTGCGTGGACGACAACCCGGCGAACCTGTTGCTGGTCCAGACCCTGCTGGAAGACATGGGCGCACGGGTGCGCGCGGTGGAAAGCGGATATGCGGCCATCGACGCGGTGAAACAGGACACCTTCGACCTGGTATTGATGGACGTGCAGATGCCTGGCATGGACGGCCGCCAGAGCACCGAGGCAATCCGCCAATGGGAAAGCGAACGCAGCGGCACGCCCCTGCCGGTGGTCGCTCTGACCGCCCACGCCATGGCCAATGAAAAACGCGCGTTGCTGCAAAGCGGCATGGATGACTACCTGACCAAACCCATCAGCGAGCGGCAACTGGCCCAGGTGGTGCTGAAATGGACCGGCCTGGCCCTGCGCAATCAAGGTCCGGAACGTGCCACCGACGGCCTCGGCCCCGGCGTGCAATTTCCGGTGCTCGATCACGAAGAAGGGCTGCGCCTGGCCGCCGGCAAGGCTGACCTGGCGGCGGATATGCTGGCGATGCTACTGGCATCGCTTGAGGCCGATCGCCTGGCAATTACCCTCGCCCGTGACGCCAATGACAACAATGCGCTGATCGAACGTGTGCACCGCCTGCACGGTGCAACCCGTTACTGCGGCGTGCCACAACTGCGGGCGGCCTGCCACCGCGCCGAAACCCTGCTCAAGCAGGACGACGCCAAGGCCCTGCACGCGCTGGACGAACTGGACATGGCCATTGCCCGGCTTGCCAGTGAAGCGCGAGTAAACGCCTGACTGTGCACAGGAAAAGGCTTTTCTGGTGAACGACCTGGTCTCGCGCGGGGCAGGCCCGCTCACCACAAAAGCCTGATTCTTCATTTGTAATTGCAGGGAGCATTTCCATGCGTGTCATTCTTTTCAGTAGTCAGACCTACGACCGCGACAGTTTCCTCGGCGAGCCGCTGTCGCCAGGCCTGGAGCTGCAGTTCCAGCCCGCGCGGCTCAACCTCGACACCGTGGCCCTGGCCGAACATCACGAGGTGGTCTGCGCCTTTATCAACGACGACCTCAGCGCCCCGGTGCTGGAACAGTTGGCCAAGGGCGGCACGCGGCTGATTGCCTTGCGCTCGGCGGGCTACAACCATGTGGACCTGCTTGCCGCCAAGCACCTGGGCCTGACGATCGTGCGCGTGCCGGCCTATTCGCCCCATGCGGTGGCCGAACACGCTGTCGCACTGATCCTCGCCCTTAACCGTCGCCTGCACCGCGCCTATAACCGTACCCGCGATGGCGATTTCAGCTTGCATGGCCTCACCGGTTTCGACTTGGTGGGCAAGACGGTCGGCGTGGTCGGCACCGGCCAGATCGGCGCTACCTTCGCCAAGATCATGGCCGGCTTCGGTTGCCAGTTGCTCGCCTACGACCCCTTCCCCAACCCGCAGGTCCAGGCCCTGGGCGCGCGCTATGTGAGCCTGCCTGAACTGCTCGCACAGGCGCAGATCATCAGCCTGCACTGCCCGCTCACCGCCGACAGCAAACACTTGATCAACGCCCGCTCCCTGGCGCAGATGCAGCCTGGCGCGATGCTGATCAACACCGGTCGCGGGGGGCTGGTCGACACCCCGGCGCTGATCGAAGCGCTCAAGGACGGCCAGCTCGGCTACCTCGGGCTGGATGTGTATGAGGAAGAAGCACAGCTGTTCTTCGAAGACCGCTCCGACCTGCCGCTGCAAGACGACGTGCTCGCGCGCCTGCTGACGTTCCCCAATGTGATCATCACCGCCCACCAGGCGTTTCTGACCCGCGAAGCCCTGGCGGCCATCGCCGGCACCACCTTGGCCAACATCGCGGCCTGGGCCGACGGCCAGGCGCAGAACCTTGTCGAAGGATGATCAGTGGTCACATACCAGGCTCATGATGAGCCAGCACCCGTGATAGGATGCCGCGCCTATTTGGAGGATCCATGGCCGAACACGATTTCCGCTTCAGTTTGCTGAGCCCGCAACACACCCTGATCGAATGCCGCGCCCTGGTGCCGGGCCGTTACCAGGTCACTGGCAACGGTGGTTCGATCAAGCACGGCGACGTTTTGATCGTCTCCCTGCGCGGCAGTAAAACCCTGTCGATGCGCCTCACCGTTGAAGGTGATGCGCGCTACTCCATCCGCCCGGCGGGCCAGTGGGTCGCCATGGCCCAGGGGCCGAAATTCGGCGAGTTGGAGATTCATACCTGGAAAGTCAACTGCGACAGCTGCGATGCGGTGTTGGAGTTCGAGTTTGCGGTGGAAACCAAGCTGAGCAAAGAGCCGCTGCAACCGGCCGCCAATGTGCGCATCGCCGAGTTGGGCTGGGCCAGCGAGGGCGACAAGCACCGCTGCCCTAAATGCCAGAAGGCCGCGCAATGAGAGGCCTGCTTCTGCTCGCCGCCGTCGGGGCGGCCTTGACGGGCTGCGCCGGGGACTCGGCCAAGCTCAAGCAGGATCACAGCTACGTGGTGGAATGGATCGGTGAACGGCCGCTGATGGATTACGCGCACCTGACCGTCACCCTCGGCGCCGATGGCCGCGCCTACGGCAACGGCGGTTGCAACCACTGGTTCGCACCGTACACCGTCGAGGGCGACAAGCTCAGCTTCGGCAAGATCGGCAGCACCCGCAAACTCTGCGCCGAGGCCTTGATGGAGCAGGAACACCGCTTCTTCCAGGCCCTGCAAGGGGTGCAGCGCTGGGACATCTCGCCGATCGAACAGACACGCTTCTGGCCGGCCGATGGCCTGCCGATTCGCCTGTGGCTGGAAGAAGGCTAACCCTAGCCTTTCGCAATCAAAATGTGGGGGCGGGCTTGCTCGCGAAGGCGGACGTTCAGCCGGCATATCCGGTGACTGACACACCGCCTTCGCGAGCAAGCCCGCTCCCACATTTGTTTTGAGTGGCTGCTTTAGCCGCGCAAGGCCTTGAGTTTTGCCAATACGCCTTCCGCCGTTTGCTCACCCATCAACTGCTCGCGCACCTTGCCCTTGTCGTCAATGATGTAGGTCACTGGCAACGCTTCGCTGCGCGGGATGTCGAAGATCTCTTCCGGGTTCTGCGCCAGCACCGTGAACTTGATGCCCAGCTTGTCGCTGGCAGCCTTCAGTTCTTCACCTTGCACATTGTCAAAGTTGACCCCGAACACACCGACGTTCTGCGCCTTCAACTGTTCGGCCAAGGCATTGAGCTCGGGGATTTCCGTGCGGCACGGGCCACACCACTCAGCCCAGTAATTGACCACCAGCCACTGCTTGTCCAAGCGTTCGGAAGCCACTTTCTGGCCATATTGGTCAACGCCGTAATCGTTACCGCAGCCGCTGAGCAGCAGGGTTGTGATGATCGCCAATGCACCGATCAGTCGCCTTGTCATGGGGTAATCCTTCGCAAAAATGAACGTTGGCTGCGACCTATGGCCTCTTACGGTTTAAGGACAGGTCGCTGCGCGGGTAGAATACCCGCCACCTTACGCAAGATGCGACCCGCACATGACCGATCTGACGCTTTATCACAACCCGCGCTGCTCGAAATCCCGCGGTGCGCTGGAACTGCTCGAAGCCCGCGGCCTCACGCCCACCGTGGTGCGCTACCTGGAAACCCCACTGGACGCCGCGCAATTGAAGTCACTGCTGGGCAAACTGGGCATCAGCGCCCGCCAACTGCTGCGCACCGGCGAAGATGAATACAAGGCGCTCAACCTCGCTGACGCCAGCCTCAGCGAAGCGCAGTTGATTGCCGCTATCGCCGAGCACCCGAAGCTGATGGAACGCCCGATCCTGGAAACCGCCGACAAAGCCATCATTGGGCGTCCGCCGGAAAACGTATTGGAGATACTGCCGTGACGTCGCCGTATGTGCTGGTGCTGTATTACAGCCGCAACGGCTCGGTCAGCGAAATGGCCCGGCAGATCGCCCGGGGCATCGAGCAAGGCGGTATGGAAGCGCGACTGCGCACCGTGCCGGCGATCTCCACCGAGTGCGAAGCCGTGGCGCCAAGCATCCCGGACGAAGGCGCGCTGTATGCCAGCCTGGATGACCTGAAGCACTGCTCCGGCCTGGCCCTCGGCAGCCCGACCCGTTTCGGCAACATGGCAGCGCCGCTCAAGTATTTCATCGACGGCACCAGCAACCTATGGCTCACCGGAGCCCTCGTCGGCAAGCCAGCCGGGGTCTTCACCTCCACCGCCAGCCTGCACGGCGGCCAGGAAACCACGCTGATGTCGATGCTGTTGCCGTTGCTGCACCACGGCATGCTAATCACCGGCCTGCCCTACAGCGAACAGGCGTTGCTCGACACCCAGGGTGGCGGCACGCCCTATGGCGCCAGCCACCATGCCGGGCCTGACGGCAAGCGCCTGCTCGATCAACATGAAATCGCCCTGTGCCGCGCCCTCGGCCTGCGCCTGGCCAGCACCGCCACGCTGCTGGAGAACGGCCGTGGCCAGAAAGCCTAAGGTCCTGCCGCCCCAGGCGTGGCTGGAGCCACGGGTCAGAATGGCCCGCGCGCTGAGCCTGCTGGCGTTTTTCGCCTTGGTGGGGTTGCTGTGCGTGTACTACCTGTTCGTTGCTGACCTGCACGGCGCACGGCCGTGGGTGATCCTGCTGATCGAACTGGTGCCCTTGCTGGTGCTGGCGCCAGGCATGCTACTGGGCAGCGCGCGCGGGCATTCGTGGATGTGCTTTGTGGTGAACCTGTATTTCATCAAGGGCGCGCTGGCGGCGTATGACCCGAACCGGCAGTGGTTCGGGGTGTCGGAGATGCTGGCGAGTTTTGCGGTGTTTTGTACCGCGTTGTTGTATGTGCGGTGGCGGCATCAATTAAATCGCCGCCTGGCTGAAGCCCGGGTCGCCTGAAAGTCAGTCTTCGCGAGCAAGCCCGCTCCCACAGGGAGATGCGCTCCAAATGTGGGAGCGGGCTTGCTCGCGAAGGCATCACCTCGGTCTCAATGATTCACGGTGTAGGCCAGCATCATCGACAACTGGCACATCGGCCGCCCACTCTCGGCATGCCACTGGTTGAACGCCCCCTGCACCGTCGCCAGGTCACGCAGGCTGGTCGGCACCTTGTCGACGATCTTCTGCGCGTTCAGCGCGGCCACCACGTCATAACTCGGCACAAAGGTGTCCTTGCCGACCATGCGCAAAAAGCGCGGCGCGGACAGCCCGCCAAGTTGATGGCCGTGCTTGCTCAGGTACTTCCATAGCCCGACGATATCAGTCACCGGCCAATCGGCGATAAACGCGCCGAAGCTGCCCTTCTCCTGCTCGATGTCGAGGATCATCTGCGCATTGCGCGGCACGCTCTTGAGCTTGCCCAGGTGACGGATGATGCTGGTGTCCTGCATCAAGCGCTCCAGGTGCTCAGCGCCCATCAACACGACTTTTTCCGGGTCGAAGCCGAAAAACACCTTTTCGAATGCCGGCCACTTGGCATCCACCACGCTGTGCTTCAAGCCCGCACGAAACACGCGCAGCGCCAGGGTCGACAGGTAGCGATCATCGCTGATCTTGCGCAACTGCGCAGGGGTCTTGGGTACAGGCAGATGGGCTTCCAGCTCGGCCGCCGAACCGAAGCGGTTCAGACAATATTCGTGCAGCCACTTGTAATCGCGCATGCCCTCTCCTGGGAATTGAATTGAAAACGGCGCCCGCGAGCGCCGTGTGTCAGAGCGTTGAATCGGCTCAGAGGTTCACAACATTGACGAAGCGCGAGGCGGCGGTTTCATCAATCTTCAAGCTGGTGAAGTCGAACAGGTTGCGGTCGGCCAGCTGCGACGGGATCACATTCTGCAGGCTGCGGAAGATGCTTTCGGTACGGCCCGGGGTCTTGCGCTCCCAGTCCACCAGCATTTCCTTGACCACCTGGCGCTGCAGGTTTTCCTGGGAGCCGCACAGGTTGCAGGGGATGATCGGGAATTGCTTGAAGTCGGAGTAGGCCTGGATGTCCTTCTCGTTGCAGTACGCCAGCGGGCGGATCACCACGTTGCGCCCATCGTCGGCACGCAGCTTGGGCGGCATGGCTTTGAGGGAGCCGTTGAAGAACATATTGAGGAAGAAGGTTTCAACGATGTCATCGCGATGATGCCCGAGGGCCATCTTGGTCGCGCCAATCTCATCGGCGAAGGTGTACAGCGTGCCACGGCGCAGGCGCGAGCACAGCGAGCAAGTGGTCTTGCCTTCCGGAATCAGTTCCTTGACCACCGAATAGGTGTCTTTTTCGACGATGTGGTACTCGACACCCAACTCTTTGAGGTAGGCCGGCAGCACGTGCTCGGGGAAACCCGGTTGTTTCTGGTCCATGTTGACGGCGACGATCTCGAACTTGATCGGTGCGACCTTTTGCAGGTGCAGCAACACGTCGAGCATGGTGTAGCTGTCTTTGCCGCCGGAGAGGCAGACCATGACCTTGTCGCCGTCCTCGATCATATTGAAATCGGCGACCGCTTCACCGGCCAGGCGACGCAGGCGTTTTTGCAGTTTGTTCTGGTTGACCGTAAGAGTGCCCATGGCGCTTGGATCCGCTAGAGGTGTGTGACGAAAAGCCGGGTATTTTACGCAAAAAAACCATCAAAAGGGCTAGCGGTAAAAGACTCCGCCGCGATTAGGGCCAATGTTTACAGCGCAATTCGCTCTAAAGCCTTACAGTTTTTCCGGTCATCACTTCCTATACTGCGACTAGAGGTCGCATATCTATCCAGACCTTTGAGGCCATTTGGCCCGTGGGCGCTCCGATGGGGGGCGATGGTAATAACGACAGGAGTGACTGGCATGATCCATCACGTCGTGGGGCTTTTTACCCATCCCGACCAGGAATGGCGGGAAATCCGTGGCGATAAAGAAGAAAGCATCGGCCACATGTACCTCACCCATACCTTGATTCTCGCGGCGATCCCCGCCGTTTCCGCCTTTATCGGCACCACCCAGGTCGGCTGGGTCATTGGCAATCGCGCGCCGGTGATGCTGACCCAGGAAAGCGCTTTGTGGATGACCATCATGTCCTACGCCGCCATGCTCGGCGGCGTGGCAGTGATGGGTGCGTTCATTCATTGGATGGCCCGCACCTACGATGCCAACCCCAGCATGGCGCGCTGCGTTGCGTTTGCCACCTACACCGCCACACCGCTGTTCATCGGCGGGCTGGCCGCACTGTACCCACATATGTGGCTGGGCATGGTCGTGGGCACGGCCGCCATCTGTTACACGGTGTACCTGCTGTATGTGGGGCTGCCGACCTTCATGGGCATCGATCCGGATGAGGGCTTCCTGTTTTCCAGCTCGGTCCTGGCCGTGGGCCTGGTGGTACTGGTGGCGATCATGGCGTTTACCGTGATCGTCTGGGGCCTGGGCGTGGGCCCGATCTACACCAACTGAGCGGATAAAATCGTGGGCAAGGCCACCGCAAGGTGGCTTTGTGCGTTATGCATGACCATTCGGCGCCTGACAGATTCGGAAACACCCAGCTTTGCGGCATACTGGGCGTCTCTGGAGATATGTACAGCATGCCCGAGCAACTCAATACCCGCGTCGAAGATTGTTTCCTACAAGCAGAATCCTTTTTCAAACGAAGCTTCAAACGCCCCCAGGTGAGTCTCAAGCTGCGGGGCCAAAAGGCCGGTGTCGCGCATTTGCACGAGAACCTGCTGCGTTTCAACCCACAGTTGTACCGTGAAAACAGCCAACACTTCCTCAAGCAGACCGTGGCCCATGAAGTGGCGCATTTGATCGCCCACCAATTGTTCGGCGAGCGCATCCAGCCCCATGGCGAGGAATGGCAATTGATCATGCGCGGGGTCTACGAACTGCCGCCGGACCGTTGCCATACCTATGAAGTGAAGCGCCGCCAGGTGACCCGCTATATCTACCGCTGCCCGTGCGCGGACAGTGACTTTCCGTTCTCGCCCCAGCGCCATGGCATGGTGGCTCAAGGCCGAAGGTATTTGTGCAGGCGGTGCCGCCAGACCTTGGTGTTTACCGGCGAAACCCGGGTGGAGTGAGGGCCTCTTCGCAGGCAAGCCAGCGCCCACCTTTGATAGGCGGCGCGGTCAACAGGTGGGAGCTGGCTTGCCTGCGATGGCGGCGGCCGCCCAGTCACTATCTAGCCGCGCAGTCACTATCCAACTGTCTTGGCCTGGCGCAAATCGGCTATGCGCTGAGCACCAAAGCCCAACTCCGCCAACACCTCATCCGTGTGCGCCCCCACCGCTACACCTATATGCCTGGGCGCCGGCAACCCGTCGGAGAACTTCAACGGGCAAGCCAGTTGCGCCTGGGTCGAACCATCGCCCCTCGGCACCTGGCTGACCAGTTCACGTGCCTTCAACTGCGGATGCTCCACGGCTTCACTGAGGCTCAACACCGGCTCCACACAGGCATCGACCCCGGCAAACAACGCACACAGCTCATCAAAGCTGCGTTTCTCGAACTCGACCTGCAGCGCTTGCTTCAGGGCTTTTTGCTGCTCAGCCTTGGGCGACAAGCCTTGCGCCGCCAACTCCGGGCGGCCCAAGGCGGTGCAGAGTTGCTGCATGAACGCCGGCTCCAGGCTGCCCACCGACATCCAGCGTCCATCCCGCGAGCGGTAATAGTCGTAGAAACTGCCGCCATTGAGCACGTGCCCTTCCCACTCCGGCTCCACCCCGCACGCCAGGTAACCCGCGCCGGCCATGGCGTTCAGGCTGAACGAGCAGTCGGTCATGCTCACGTCCAAGTATTGGCCGACCCCGCTCTGCTGCCGCGCAATGACTGCCGCGAGCAGCCCTACCACCGCATGCAGCGAGCCCCCACCCACGTCCGCCAACTGCACGCCGAGGGGCAACGGCCCGCTGTCCTGGCGCCCGGTGTAACTGGCCACCCCGGCCAGCGCCAGGTAATTGATGTCGTGCCCGGCGCGGTCCTTATAGGGCCCGGTCTGGCCGTACCCAGTGATCGACACATAGATCAGCCGGGGGTTGATCGCCTTCAATGCCTCATACCCCAGCCCCAGCCGCTCCATCACCCCCGGCCGGAACTGTTCGAGCACAATGTCGTAGTCTTTCACCAGCGCCCGCACGATCTCCAGGGCCTCGGCCTGCTTGAGGTCCAACGCCAGGCTGCGCTTGTTGCGGTTAAGGTAGGCGTGGCTGGCCGACGTACCTTGGTCATGGGGCGGCAACACCCGCAACAGGTCCATGCGCGTGGGCGATTCGATGCGCAGCACCTCGGCGCCCATGTCCGCCAGCATCAACGAGGCGAACGGGCCAGGCAGCAGGGTGGAAAAATCCAGCACTTTGAGGGACGCCAAGGGACCTGACATGTGCACTCCATTTCCGTTGTGAATGCCCACAGACTAGGCAGCCTTGCGCCGACCGGCAATCGCCGGAACGGTCACATACAGTGACCGTTTTGATCACGGCGGGCTTTTTCGTGGCGGCGGCTTTATCATTGACCCACGTTTGCTTGCAGAGTGTTCCATGAAGTTTGCGATTGCACTGTTTTCCGCCGCTCACGCGCCCTCCTCGCGCCGCGCCCTGCTGTTCGCCCAGGCGGCGCTGGCCGGTGGCCATGAGATTGTGCGGCTGTTTTTCTATCAGGACGGTGTCTACAGCGCCTCCAATTCCATCGTCGCACCTCAGGATGAGCAGGACATCGCCCGCCAATGGCGCGAGTTTGTCAGCGACCACCAGCTCGACAGCGTGGTGTGCATCGCCGCCGCCTTGCGCCGTGGCGTGCTCAACCAGGAGGAAGCCACGCGCTATCAACGCAGCGCGGTCAATCTCGATACGCCGTGGGAATTGTCCGGCCTGGGGCAACTGCACGACGCCGCCCAGGCCGCCGACCGCCTGATCTGTTTTGGAGGGCCGTGACATGTCCAAATCCTTATTGGTGATCAGCCGCCAGGCGCCGTGGTCCGGACCAAGCGCCCGCGAAGCGCTGGACATCGTGTTGGCCGGCGGTGCCTTCGATCTGCCGATCGGCCTGCTGTTCCTGGATGACGGCGTGTTCCAACTGGCGCCGCACCAGGACGCCAAAGCCGTGCAGCAAAAAGACCTCGGCGCCAACCTCCAGGCACTGGGCCTGTTTGGCATTGATGAGGTGTTCGCCTGCAGCCATAGCCTGGCCGCGCGCGGCCTCACCACGCCCGCTAATGCCGAGCCGCTCGACAGCGCAGCGATATCAACGCTGATTGACCGTTACGACCAGGTGATTACCCTCTGATGTCGACTCTCCATGTGGTTTCCCATTCCCCGTTTACCGATAGCCGCCTCGACAGTTGCCTGCGCATCTGTGGCGCCGAGGACGCCATCCTGCTCTGCGGCGATGGCGCCTACGGGCTGCATAACCCGGCCCTGCACACCCAAGGCGTGAAAGTCTTTGTGCTGGCCGAAGACATGCAGGCGCGCAACCTGCCTCTGCCGGACTGGGCCGATAGCGTCGATTACCCAGGCTTCGTGCAGTTGTCGCTCGATTACGACAAGGTCAACAGCTGGCTATGAACACCCTGACCGTAGGCGCACGCACCCTGGAACTGGACAAGGACGGTTACCTCGTTGACCTGGACGCGTGGTCCGAGGAAGTCGCCAACGCCCTGGCCGCCGCCGAACCCCTGGCGTTGACCGCGGACCATTGGGAAATCCTCACGCTGCTGCGCCAGTTCTATGCCGAATTCCAGCTGTCCCCCGCCACGCGCCCGTTGATCAAGTACACCGCCTTGAAACTGGGCCCGGAAAAGGGCAACAGCCTGCACCTCAACAAATTGTTCAACGGCACTCCCGCCAAACTCGCCGCCAAGCTGGCGGGCCTGCCCAGGCCGACGAATTGCTTATGACCGACTTTGCCCCACTGACCCTTGAAACCCCTGCCGAGCACCCCTTCGCGCAGTTCGTGCGCATCCTGGGCAAAGGCAAGCGCGGTGCGCGCAACCTCACCCGTGAAGAGGCCCGCGAAGCCATGGGCATGTTGCTCGACGAAAAAGTCGAAGACACCCAGCTCGGCGCCTTCCTGATGCTGTTGCGCCACAAGGAAGAAAGCCCGGAAGAACTCGCCGGTTTCACCGAAGCCGTACGTGAACGCCTGGACGCCCCAGCGCTGAACGTGGATGTCGACTGGCCGACCTATGCCGGCAAGAAGCGCCACCTGCCGTGGTACCTGCTGGCGGCAAAGTGCCTGGCGCAGAATGGCGTGCGTATCCTGATGCACGGCGGGGGTGCCCACACGGCTGGGCGTCTTTACACCGAACAATTGCTCGAAGGTTTGCAGATCCCGCTGTGCCGCAACTGGCAGCAGGTCGAGGCCGCCTATGCGCACGGCAACCTGGCGTTCATCCCGCTGGGTGATTGGGCGCCACAACTGCAGCGCATGATCGACCTGCGCAACACCCTGGGCCTGCGCTCGCCGATCCACTCCCTGGCGCGCTTGCTCAATCCCTTGAATGCGCGCCTGGGCCTGCAGAGTATTTTCCATCCGGGTTACCAGGGCGTGCACCGCGATGCCAGCGGCTTGCTCGGCGACAACGTGATCGTGGTGAAGGGCGACGGCGGCGAGATCGAGATCAACCCCGACTCGGCCAGCCATCTGTACGGCACCACGGGCGGCGAAAGCTGGGACGAAGAGTGGCCCGCCCTCTCCGCCCAGCGTCACGTCAAGCCGGCCACGCTCGAACCTGAGCACCTGAAGGCCGTGTGGCGCGGTGACGTCGAGGACAGCTACCCGCAATTGGCGCTGGTCGCCACCATGGCCCTGGCCTTGCGCGGCCTGGGCCACCCACGGGAACAGGCCTTTGAGTTGGCCCAGCAGTACTGGGCGGCACGAGACAAATCGATTTAATCGATCATTAACGCCCGGTCTTTGCGCTTTTAGTTCGAACTCATCCCTTTAGACTGGGCTCCAACGCTTATTAGCCAAGGAGCCAGTCATGGGTTTGCTGATCGAAGGACACTGGAAAGACCAGTGGTACGAAAGTAGCGCAGACGGCGCGTTCCAGCGCGAACAGGCGCAACGCCGCCACTGGGTAACCGCCGATGGCGCGCCGGGCCCGAGTGGCGAAGGCGGCTTCAAGGCCGAGGCCGGTCGCTACCACCTCTACGTCTCCCTGGCCTGCCCGTGGGCCCATCGCACGCTGATCCTGCGCAAGCTCAAGGGCCTGGAAAGCCTGATCGATGTGTCCGTGGTCAGTTGGCTGATGCTGGAAAACGGCTGGACCTTCGACAAGGCTCACGGCTCCACCGGCGACAAGCTGGATGATTTCGACTTCATGCACCAGCGCTACACCGCTGACACGGCCGACTACACCGGGCGCGTCACCGTGCCGGTACTGTGGGACAAGAAGCTCAAGCGCATCGTCAGCAATGAATCGGCGGAGATCATCCGCATGTTCAACAGTGCCTTCAACGAACTGACCGGCAACACCCTGGATTTCTACCCCGAGCCGCTGCGCGCGACCATCGACGCGTTGAACGAGCGCATTTACCCCGCCGTGAACAACGGCGTGTATCGCGCAGGCTTTGCCACCTCGCAGCAGGCGTATGAACGTGCGTTCGATGATGTGTTTGCGGAGCTGGATCATCTGGAACTGCACCTAAGCGACCACCGTTACCTAGCCGGCGAATACCTGACCGAGGCGGATGTGCGGCTGTTCACCACACTGATTCGCTTTGATGCGGTGTATTACAGCCACTTCAAATGCAACCTGCGCAGGATTGCGGATTATCCGAACCTGTCGAATTGGTTGAGGGAGATGTACCAGTGGCCGGGCGTGGCCGAGACGGTGGATTTCGCGCACATCAAAGGGCATTACTATGCCAGCCACCGCACGATCAACCCGACGGGGATTGTGCCAAAGGGGCCGTTGCAGCGATTTGATGGACAGCATGATCGGGCACAACTGAACGGCAAAAGTGTCTGGAGCTGATCAGTCACTGTGGTGAGCGGGCTTGCCCCGCTCACCACAGAAAGCCTGCTCTCCACAGCAGCCTTACCGGCCACCATAGCGTTCTCAGACCTGGGACTGCGCGCCTTCAAACCACTTCAGCTTCTCGCGCAACACCACCACCTCACCCACGATCACCAGCGTCGGCGCATGCACTTCATGCTCCGCCACCATGCGTGGCAGATCCGCAAGCGTGCCGGTAAACACGCGCTGGTTGGACGTGGTGCCCTGCTGGATCAACGCTGCAGGGGTATCCGATGCACGGCCATGCTTGATCAGTTGTTCGCAGATGATCGGCAAGCCAATCAAGCCCATGTAGAACACCAGGGTCTGCGAGGGGCCCACCAGGTCATCCCAAGGCAGGTCCGAGGTCCCGTCCTTTAAATGCCCGGTAATAAAACGTACGGACTGCGCATAGTCACGGTGAGTCAGCGGAATCCCGGCATACGCCGCGCAACCGCTGGCCGCCGTGATCCCTGGCACCACCTGGAACGGAATGCCGTGGGCCGCCAGTTCTTCGATCTCTTCGCCACCACGGCCAAAGATGAACGGATCGCCACCCTTGAGACGCAGCACGCGCTTGCCTTGTTTGGCCAGGTCCACCAATTGCTGGTTGATCTGGTCTTGCGGCACGGCGTGATCGGCGCGGCGTTTGCCAACGTAGACACGCTCGGCATCACGGCGGCACAGCTCGAGAATCGCAGGAGCTACGAGGCGGTCATACAGCACCACATCGGCTTGCTGCATCAGGCGCAGGGCGCGGAAGGTCAGCAGGTCGGGGTCGCCCGGGCCTGCACCCACCAAGTAGACTTCGCCCGGTGCATTCGGCGGTGCGCCGTTGACCTTTTCGATCAACAGGCGCTCAGCTTCATCGCCCTGTCCAGCCAATTGGCGGTCGGCAATCGGGCCTTGGAAGACCTCTTCCCAGAATGCGCGGCGCTGCTGCACATCCGGGTACAAACCTTTGACCTGAGCTCGAAACCGCGCCGCCAACCCGGCCAACTGGCCATAAGTGGACGGAATCCAGGTTTCCAGCTTGGCGCGGATCAGGCGCGCCAGCACCGGCGCATCGCCGCCGCTGGACACCGCGATCACCAAGGGTGAACGGTCGACAATCGCCGGGAAGATCACGCTGCACAAGGCCGGCGCATCCACCACATTGACCGGCACACAACGGCGCTTGGCATCGCTGGACACTTGCGCGTTCAACGGCTCGTCGTCGGTGGCCGCGATGATCAGGGTGCAACCGTCGAGGTCGGCCTCCTGATAACCGCGCAAAATCAGTTCCCCGCCACTGTCCAGTACCAGCTCTTTGAGCTGGTCTTCGATCTGGGGAGCAACCACCCGCAGCAACGCACCGGCATCGGCCAGCAGCCGGGATTTGCGCAAGGCAATCTCCCCGCCACCGACGACCAACACACGACTGCCGCGCAGGTTATGAAACAGCGGCAGAAATTCCATTTAGCGGATGACCTCAACGCCCGCCATGTAAGGCTTGAGTACTTCCGGCACACGGATCGAGCCGTCAGCCTGCTGGTAGTTTTCCAGCACGGCCACCAGGGTACGGCCTACCGCCAGACCGGAACCGTTGAGGGTGTGGACCAGTTCCGGCTTGCCGGTTTCCGGGTTGCGGAAACGCGCCTGCATGCGACGGGCCTGGAAGTCACCGCAGTTGGAGCACGACGAAATCTCGCGGTACTTGTCCTGGCTCGGCACCCACACTTCGAGGTCGTAGGTCTTCACGGCGCTGAAGCCCATGTCGCCGGTGCACAGCGCCAGCACGCGGTACGGCAGCTCCAGCAATTGCAGGACGCGCTCGGCGTTGGCGGTCAGGCCTTCCAGGGCTTCCATCGACGTCGACGGCTCGACCACTTGCACCATCTCGACCTTGTCGAACTGGTGCTGGCGGATCATGCCGCGGGTATCGCGACCCGACGCACCGGCTTCACTGCGGAAGCATGGGCTGTGGGCCACGAACTTGATCGGCAGTTGCTTGGCATCGAGGATCTCGCCGGCGACGATGTTGGTCAGCGACACTTCGGCGGTCGGGATCAGGTACAGGTCGGCTTCGCCGTCGCGGCTGATCTTGAACAGTTCTTCTTCGAATTTTGGCAACTGGCTGGTGCCCATCAGCGCCGGTGCCTGCACCAGGTAAGGGGTGTAGGCTTCTTCGTAACCGTGCTCGCCGGTGTGCAGGTTGATCATGAACTGCGCCAGGGCACGGTGCATGCGCGCGATCGGACCGCGCAGCAAGGCAAAGCGCGCGCCGGACATCTTGGCGGCGGTTTCGAAATCCAGGCCGCCGGTCAATTCGCCCAGGGCAACGTGGTCCTTGATCTCGAAATCAAAGGTGGTTGGCGTACCCCAACGGCGCACTTCGACGTTGCCGTCTTCGTCTGCGCCAATCGGCACGGACTCGTGCGGGATGTTGGGAATGCCGAGCAGGATCGAATCCAGCTCGGTCTGGATCTTGTCCAGCTCGACCTTGCCGTCGGACAGCTCGGTGCCCATGCGCTCGACATCCGCCATCAGCGGCGCGATGTCTTCGCCGCGCTGCTTGGCCTGACCGATGGATTTGGAACGCGCATTCCGCTCAGCCTGCAGTGCTTCGGTGCGGGTCTGGACGGTCTTGCGCTGTTCTTCCAGCGCTTCGATGCGCGCAACATCCAAGGCAAAGCCACGGGATGCCAGGCGGTCCGCTACGTCCTGAAGGTTGCTACGTAACAGTTTGGAATCGAGCATGTCGGTCTCTCGTTTATCAAAGTTTGGTCAAGGACAGGCCAGCCCAGGTGGCGAGCAGCCCGCCGAACACGCTGATGCCCAGGTACCCGAAGGCGACCAGGGCCTGCCCGCTTTCCAGCAGGCGCAGCGTATCCAGTGAAAAGGATGAAAAGGTCGTCAGACCGCCTACAAAGCCGACAATCAAGCCGGCACGAATCTCAATCGGTACTTCCGGGCGCAACAGGAACCAGCCATATAACAGCCCGATGATCAGGCAGCCAACCAGGTTGACCGCCAGGGTCGCCGCATAAAAATGCTTCGGCCAGTTGGCGCTGACCCAGGTGCCAGCGGCGAAACGCAATAATGTACCAGCGATGCCGGCTGCGGACACGGCAAGAATCGTCTTGAGCACTACTTTCTCCGCTGTTTGGGGCTGAGTCGATCGAGTTGGGCGAGGTGATTGAGCTTTTCGCCGATCTTCAGCTCCAGGCCACGGGGCACCGGCTGATAGAGCGGGAGTGGCTCAAGGTCATCGGGAAAATAGTCTTCACCGGCCGCATAGGCATCCGGTTCATCGTGGGCGTAGCGGTATTCATCACCGTAGCCCAACTGTTTCATCAACTTGGTCGGCGCGTTGCGCAAGTGCATCGGCACTTCGAGAGAGCCGTATTCGGCGGCGGCGCGCAGGGCGGACTTGAAGCCCACGTACACCGCATTGCTCTTGGGCGCGCAGGCCAGGTAGGTGATGGCCTGGGCCACGGCCAACTCGCCTTCCGGGCTGCCGAGGCGCTCCTGCACGTCCCACGCGGCCAGGCACAGGCTCAGTGCACGCGGGTCGGCGTTGCCGATGTCTTCGCTGGCCATGCGCACCACGCGGCGGGCGAGGTAGAGCGGGTCGCAACCGCCGTCGATCATCCGCGCAAACCAGTACAGCGCGCCGTCCGGGTTGGAACCGCGCACGGATTTATGCAGCGCCGATATCTGGTCGTAGAAGGCTTCGCCCCCCTTGTCAAAGCGTCGGCGCGTATCGCCGAGGAGGCTTTGCAAGAGGTCGACGCCAATCTCACCGCCGTCTTCGGCCAGGTCGGAAGCGTTCTCCAGCAGGTTGAGAAAGCGACGACCGTCACCGTCGGCGGCGGTCAGCAGGATCTTGAAGCCCTCTTCGCTCACGCTGAGTTGCCGCTTGCCCAGGCCCTTGTCTTCATTCAGGGCCCGCTGCAGCAGCTTCTGCATGGCGGCCTCGTCCAGGCTTTTCAGCACATAGACCCGCGCCCGCGACAGCAAGGCGTTGTTCAGTTCGAACGATGGGTTTTCGGTGGTGGCGCCGATAAAGATCAGCGTGCCGTCTTCGACATAAGGCAGGAACGCATCCTGCTGGGACTTGTTGAAGCGGTGCACTTCATCGACGAACAGGATGGTGCGCTTGCCGTACTGCCCGGCCTGTTGCTTGGCGACTTCCACCGCCTGGCGGATCTCCTTGACCCCGGCGAGTACCGCCGAGACCGTTTCGAAGTGCGCATCCGAGACCTTCGCCAGCAGGCGCGCCAGGGTGGTCTTGCCCACCCCCGGCGGCCCCCAGAAAATCATCGAGTGCAGCGCACCCTGCTCCAGGGCTTCGCGCAACGGCTTGCCGCGAGCGAGCAGGTGTTCCTGACCGACGTACTCATCCAGGTTGGTCGAACGCAAGCGCGCGGCCAATGGCTGGGCAATCGGGTCACTTCGAAACAGATCCATGGGCAGCGTTTGAAACCTCTAGATTATTCCTGGATCACGTCGGCACCCTTGGGGATGTCGAACTTGAACTTGGACGCCGGTACCGGCTGGTTGGCCTTGACCCCGGAGAACAGGATATCGGTGCGCTGGCCGACGCTGTCGACCAGGCGCATGTTGTTGATCACGCCGTTGCCAAACGACAGGGACAGCGTGTCGAACAGCGTGTCCTTGGATTTGGGCTTGAGGGTGAACTCGATCACGTTGCTGGTCTGCTTGGAGGTGATGTCGAAGCTGTCGTTGATTTTCGACACATCACCCGACAGCAGCAGGGCCGGGGTCTGGTTCAGGCGCGGGTCGAGCTTCTTGATGGTGGCCTGTTCCAGGTCCGGGTCCCACAGGGTGACCTTCTGGCCGTCGGAAACAATGGTCTGCTCAGCCTTGCCTTCGGTGTGCCAGTAGAACAGCCCAGGGCGCTGCACGGCCATTTCGCCGGCAGTTTCCTGCAACTGGGTGCCACCGGCATCCAGGGTCAGCTGGGAGAAGCGCGCGGTCAGGGTCTGGGATTTGTCCAGCAGGTTCTTCAAGCTGGCGACGGAGGCCGGGTCAGCATGGGCCGAAACAGCGGTCAGGGCCAGTGCCGGCAACAACAGCATGCGGATAAGACGCATGGGAGTCCTCATTGAGTGGTCAGGGCGTGCCGCGTGCTGCCACGCGGCGCGGGATCAGTCGCGCATCTGCCCGGGGGCAATGACTTCGCGCGAGCCGTTGGTGTTCATTGCGGTGACGACGCCGGCCATTTCCATGGCTTCGATCATGCGGGCGGCGCGGTTGTAGCCGATCTTCAGCTTGCGCTGCACCGCCGAGATGGAGGCGCGACGGCTTTCCAGTACAAAAGCCACGGCCTCGTCGTACAGCGCGTCGGTTTCGGCATCATCGTCGCCACCGCTGCTGCCGCCGTCGAAGCCACTGCCGGCTTCTTCCACACCGGCCAGAATGTCGTCGTTGTATTCCGGCGCGCCGCGCAGCTTCCAGGCTTCCACCACACGGTGGACTTCATCGTCGGAAACAAAGGCGCCGTGAACCCGGATCGGCAGGCTGGTGCCCGGCGGCATATAGAGCATGTCGCCGTGGCCCAGCAGCTGTTCGGCGCCGCCCTGGTCGATGATGGTCCGCGAGTCGATCTTGCTCGACACCTGGAACGCCATGCGGGTCGGGATGTTGGCCTTGATCAGGCCGGTGATCACGTCCACCGACGGACGCTGGGTGGCGAGGATCAAGTGAATACCGGCGGCACGAGCCTTCTGGGCGATACGGGCGATCAGTTCTTCGACCTTCTTGCCGACGATCATCATCATGTCGGCGAATTCGTCGACCACCACCACGATGGTCGGCAGCTTGCTCAGCAGCGGCGCTTCGTCGTGAATGCTTTCGCGCTTGTACAACGGGTCGGTCAGCGGTGTGCCGGCGTCCTGGGCTTCCTTGACCTTGGCGTTGAAGCCCGACAGGTTACGCACGCCCATCTTCGCCATCAGCTTGTAGCGGCGCTCCATTTCGGCGACGCTCCAGCGCAGGGCGTTGGCGGCGTCCTTCATGTCGGTGACCACCGGGCACAGCAGGTGCGGAATGCCCTCGTAGATCGACAGTTCGAGCATCTTCGGGTCGATCATGATCAGCTTGGCGTCTTCCGGGCCGGACTTGAACAGGATCGACAGGATCATCGCGTTCACACCCACCGACTTACCGGAACCGGTGGTACCGGCCACCAGCAAGTGGGGCATCTTCGCCAGGTCGGTGATCACCGGCTTGCCGCCGATGTCGTGACCCAGGGCCAGGGTGACCGGCGACTTGAAGTTGTCGTACTCAGGGGTCGACAGCACTTCGGAGAAGCGCACGATCTGGCGGTCTTCGTTGGGAATCTCGATGCCCACGGTGGTCTTGCCGGGAATCACTTCCACGACACGCACACTGGTCACGGCCAGGGAACGGGCCAAATCCTTCGCCAGGTTGGCGATACGGCTGACCTTCACGCCGGCAGCCGGCTGGATTTCGTAACGGGTGATCACCGGGCCGGGGTGGATGGAATCCACCGAGACTTCGACGCCGAATTCCTTGAGCTTGATTTCCAGCAGGTGGCCGACGGCCGCCAGGGATTCAGGCGAATAGTTGAGTTGTTTCTTTTCGGCCGGGTCGAGGATCGAGATCGGCGGCAAGGTGCCTTCGACGGCGCTGTCGACGAACAGCGGCGCCTGTTTCTCTTTCTGAACGCGATGGCTCGGTTCGGCTGGCTTGGGCGGCGCGGGGGCAATGACAGGCGGCACCTGCTTCTCGCGGTCCGACATGTGCTTGCTCAGCGCCTGCTCGCGCTCGATCAGGCGCTCCTTGACCTTGGCCTGCTCGCGCCGGTCCGGTGTGCTCGGGGCCACTACTTCGTTGACACGGGTATCGACTTCACGCAACTGGGCGACCATGCGCTTGCGGTCGACACGGGCAGCCCACCAGCGGTTGGCGGCGCCCTGGAACAGTTCCAACAGGTCGAGGGTGATCTTGCCGGTCACGTCCATCACCTTGAACCAGGACAGGTCGGTGAACACGGTGAGGCCGAACAGGAACAGCGCGATGAACATCAAGGTGCTGCCCTGGATATTCAGGGTCTTGCGCGCCAGGTCGCCGAGGCTTTCGCCCAGCGCCCCGCCCGCGCCCGCTGGCAAGCCAGTCGGCGCATGGAAATGGATATGGGCCAGGGCCGCGCCGGACAGCACCAGGAACACCAGGCCGATCAGGCGCCATGAAAACAGCCAGCCGCTCCACTGCCACGGCTCGTGGCGCTGGCGGAAGATCTGCCAGGTTTTGATCGCCAGCAGCAACGGGAAGATATAGGCGAAGTAACCCAGCACCATGAACAGGATATCGGCGCTGTAGGAACCGGCAGGCCCGCCGAAGTTCTGCACGTCTTCGATCTTGCTGTTGTGGCTCCAGCCCGGATCGTCCTTGCCATAGGTCAGCAAGGCCATCATCAGGAACAGGCACAGGGCGCCGATCGCGATCAGCGCGCCTTCCTTGAGACGATAATGCAGGTGCTGGCGCCAGGCCGGCACGACTGCTGCTTTAGGTGTTGCGGCGGATTTCTTCAAAACGGGTCTTTTCCTGCGCCTTTAGCGCGTCCATCTGTTGAATGACTGCAAATACTGCCCAATCCGAGCAGCTGAAAAATGAACGAGCGTCGTTGAATCTACTTTTAACACTGGGCGATTGCTGGATGAAATGGCGATAACGCCACAATGGCCGCATTGTACGGGTTTGTGCCCCTGATGCCACGCCACTTGGCGTTCTTCAAGCAGCATCGCCAGTGGTGTGTCACAAGATGTTCAATTTGAGCATGCATTGTCTTTGCTGACAAAGGCTTATGAGCTGTTTTTACTCATCCAGGCAAGCTTGGCAAAAGGCCTGCATGGCCTAGCCCCGATTACGACCACGCCTGATGCACAGAGTTGCAGAAACACCTGCTCACGCTAATCCACTCCAACGGCCGATTCGGGCTGGCCCCATGGCGCCATGTCGACAATAATCAGCACTGCGCACGCAGGTGTCATACCTGCCACTCCCCTCCCCTTCCGTAAGCCTGGATGCCATGCTGACCTGGTTACAACGCGATTCACTCACATTCCCTCCATTGGCCAAGGCCATGCGCGAACCCAATGGCTTGCTGGCCGCCGGTGGCGATCTTTCGGCCGAGCGGCTGATCCAGGCCTACCGCCATGGCTGCTTTCCCTGGTTCTCGGAGGGTCAGCCGATCCTCTGGTGGTCGCCCGACCCGCGCACCGTGATATTCCCCGACGAACTGCATGTATCGCGCAGCCTGGCCAAACTGTTGCGCCAGCAGCGCTACAGCGTGACCTTCGACAGGGACTTTGCCGCCGTCATCCAGGCCTGCGCAGCACCGCGTGCCTATGCCGATGGCACCTGGATTACCGATAGCATCCAGGGCGCCTATCTGGAGCTGCACCAGCGCGGTTATGCGCACTCGGTAGAGGTCTGGGACGACGGCGAACTGGTAGGTGGCCTGTATGGCCTGGCGATGGGCCAGCTGTTTTTTGGCGAATCCATGTTCAGCCGCGCCGACAACGCCTCGAAATTCGGCTTCGCCACATTGACCCGTCAATTGCAGGCCTGGGGTTTTGTACTGATCGACTGCCAGATGCCCAACGATCACCTGCACAGCCTGGGTGCCCGCGCCATATCCCGCAGCGACTTCGCAGGTTTCCTGCGCGACCATCTGGACCAGCCCAACGCTGGACCGTGGGTTTCCTAGGCGACTTCCGCGCTCCTGGCTTACACTTATTTCAAAGCTTACCCGAGGGTTGATCATGACCGAGTTGGCGCGTTTGAAGTTTTATGCCACTCAACCCCACTCTTGCAGCTATCTGCCCGACGAGCAGGCCACCACGCTGTTCCTCGACCCCAGCCAGCCGATGGACGTGCATGTGTATGCCGACCTGTCGGAGATGGGCTTTCGGCGCAGCGGCGATCACTTGTACCGGCCTCACTGCCAGAACTGCAATGCCTGCGTACCGGCACGCATCCCCGTGGCGCAGTTTCTGCCGGACCGCAACCAGAAGCGCATCCTCAAGCGCAACGCCGACCTGACGGTGACGCCGGCCAAGCCACGCTTCACCGAAGAATACTTCGACCTCTACCAGCGCTATATCGAGGAGCGGCACGCCGACGGCGATATGTTCCCGCCCAGTCGCGACCAGTTTTCCACGTTCCTGGTGCGCGACCTGCCCTTCTCGCGCTTCTACGAGTTTCGTGCAGACGGTCGATTGGTGGCCGTCGCCGTGACCGACCTGCTGCCTAACGGGCTGTCGGCGGTGTACACCTTCTATGAGCCCACCGAAGAACGTCGCAGCCTGGGACGCTTCGCGATCCTCTGGCAGATTGGCGAAGCACTGCGCCTGGAACTGGAGGCGGTGTACCTCGGATACTGGATCAAGAACTGCAAAAAGATGAATTACAAGACCCAATATCGGCCCATCGAACTGCTGATTAATCAAAGATGGGTCACGCTTAACTAGAACCCCTTGGCTTGAACACCCTTTTTCGGGCACAATGCACGCCGCTTTTGCCTGGCGCAGTTGCACCGGGCCATTCACTGGATACCGAGGGCTTTACTGCATGTCGAAAGAAGACAGCTTCGAAATGGAAGGCACTGTCGTCGACACCCTGCCCAACACCATGTTTCGTGTGGAGTTGGAAAATGGGCACGTCGTAACCGCGCATATCTCCGGCAAGATGCGCAAGAACTACATTCGTATTCTTACCGGTGACAAAGTGCGCGTCGAGCTGACGCCCTATGACTTGAGCAAAGGGCGCATCACTTACCGCGCTCGCTAAGCAAGTCAATACAAAACGCCCGGTTATGCCGGGCGTTTTTGTGTGTGCGCCATTTAACAGTCGCCACTTGACCCTGTGGGAGCTGGCTTGCCTGCTCCTACAGTTGATCTTCACCGGTCGACAGATAGCGACCCACCCATTTATCCACGCAGCAAAAAGGCGCCTTTCGGCGCCTTTTGCTTTGTTGCGGTCAGCTATCAGGCCATTTCAGCCGTGGTTTCGAACTCGAAGGTCAGCTCGCCGTCCTTCAGGTCGATGTGCACCACGCCACCATGGTCGGAGAGTTCGCCGAACAGGATCTCTTCGGCCAACGGCCGCTTGATCTTGTCCTGGATCAGACGTGCCATTGGGCGAGCGCCCATCGCTGCGTCGTAGCCACCCTCTGCCAGCCAGTTGCGCGCCGCGTCCGTTACGTCCAGCTGCACGCGCTTGTCTTCCAACTGCGCCTGAAGCTCGGTAAGGAACTTGTCCACCACGCTTTTGATGACCTCATGGCTGAGGCGACCAAACTGGATAATGGTATCCAGGCGGTTACGGAACTCCGGCGTGAAGCTCTTCTTGATCACTTCCATGGCATCAGACGAGTGATCCTGATGCGCGAAGCCGATAGAAGCCCGCGCGGCCGTTTCGGCACCGGCGTTGGTGGTCATGATCACGATCACGTTGCGGAAGTCCGCCTTGCGCCCGTTGTTGTCGGTCAGGGTGCCGTGGTCCATCACCTGCAGCAGCAGGTTAAAGACTTCAGGGTGGGCCTTCTCGATTTCATCGAGCAGCAATACGCAATGCGGCTGCTTGGTGATCGCCTCGGTCAACAGGCCGCCCTGGTCGAAACCGACATAGCCCGGAGGCGCACCGATCAGGCGCGACACGGTGTGGCGCTCCATGTACTCGGACATGTCGAACCGCACCAGCTCAATACCCATGGCCTTGGCCAACTGCCGCGCCGCTTCGGTCTTGCCGACGCCGGTCGGGCCGGCGAACAGGAACGAACCAACAGGCTTGTCCGGCGACTTGAGGCCCGCACGCGACAGCTTGATCGCAGTGGACAGCGAATCGATGGCAGCATCCTGGCCGAACACGGTGAGCTTGAGGTCGCGCTCCAGGTTACGCAGCAGCTCCTTGTCGGAACTGGTGACGTGTTTTGGCGGAATCCGCGCAATCTTCGCCACGATGTCCTCGACCTGAGGCACGTCGATGCGTCTGACCCGCTTCTCGACCGGCTGCAGGCGCTGATAGGCGCCTGCCTCGTCGATCACGTCGATGGCTTTGTCAGGCATGTGGCGATCGTTGATGTAGCGTGACGCCAGCTCGGCGGCTGAACGCAAGGCCTCATCGGTGTACTCGATGCCGTGGTGCGCTTCGAAACGCCCCTTGAGCCCGCGCAGGATGCCGATGGTGTCTTCAACCGAAGGCTCGGACACATCGACCTTCTGGAAGCGCCGCGCCAAGGCACGATCTTTCTCGAAGATGCCACGGAATTCCTGGAACGTTGTGGAACCGATGCAGCGGATATCACCCGACGACAGCAGCGGCTTGAGCAGGTTGGAGGCGTCCATCACCCCACCGGATGCCGCACCGGCACCAATGATGGTGTGGATTTCGTCGATGAAGAGGATCGCCTGCGGGCGTTTTTTCAGTTCGCCAAGCAACGCCTTGAAGCGCTTCTCGAAATCGCCACGGTACTTGGTCCCGGCGAGCAAGGCGCCCAGGTCCAGGGAGTAGACGACGCTGTTGGCCAGCAGGTCCGGGACCTGGTTATCGACGATACGCTTGGCCAGGCCCTCGGCGATCGCGGTCTTGCCCACGCCCGCCTCACCCACCAGCAACGGGTTGTTCTTGCGACGGCGTGCAAGGATCTGCGCTACACGCTCAACTTCAAGCTCTCGCCCCACCAGCGGATCGATCCGCCCTTGGCGCGCCAGTTCATTGAGGTTGCTGGCATAGGCATCCAGTGGATTGCCCGAAGAAGAAGACTCACCGCCCTCGTCGTCCTGCATATCCTGCTCACCCTCGGAATGATCGCCGTGCCCAGGCACCTTGGAGATACCATGGGCGATGTAGTTGACGACATCGATACGGGCAACGCTCTGCTGTTTAAGCAGGAACACTGCCTGGCTTTCCTGTTCGCTGAAAATCGCCACAAGCACATTGGCGCCCGTGACCTCACGCTTACCGGAGCTCTGAACGTGGAAAACAGCACGCTGCAATACCCGCTGGAAGCCCAGGGTTGGCTGGGTCTCACGGTCCTCGTCGTGCACGGGGATCAGTGGCGTGGTGGAGTCGATAAACTCCTGCAGGTCGTGCTTGAGTTTGTCGAGGTTGGCGCCGCACGCACGTAGAACGGTGGCGGCAGCTTCGTTATCCAAAAGTGCCAGCAGCAGGTGTTCGACGGTCATGAATTCATGACGCTTCGAACGGGCCTCCTTGAAGGCAAGATTGAGGGTGACTTCGAGCTCGCGGTTTAACATAGCTTCACCTCATACCCAAGTGGTCGGCGTTAACCGTCCTTCTCGATTTCACAGAGTAGCGGATGCTGGCTTTCCCTGGCGTACTGGTTGACCTGCATGGCCTTTGTCTCGGCGATGTCGCGGGTAAACACTCCACATACTGCCCGTCCTTCTGTGTGAACGGCCAGCATTACCTTGGTCGCCAACTCGCGGTTCAGGTTAAAAAACACCTCGAGCACTTCGACCACGAAATCCATCGGTGTGTAGTCATCATTGAACAAAACCACCTTGTACATCGGCGGCGCCTGGAGAGCAGGCTTGGCCTCCTGAACAGCAATGCCTGCAGAACCGTCGTCATCATGTTCCTGATCCGGTCGATCCTGATTGAATGTTAGTCGAATCTGGCTGTTTGCATGCATGGAAAGAAAGGTTCGTCAGTGGTTCAAATACAGTGGTGGGGGCGACCTGTCAGAATTTCAACTCCTGACTGATCGGTCGCCTTGACTATCGGCGAAACGGTGTTACAACCAATAGAACCCACAGTGGGTAAAAAAGGTCCGCGCAGTCAACCTTATTTATTCGGGTTAGGACGGATAAACTGGATGATACTCCAGTGATGGAGTCTGGTGCAGAGGGATATGGGCATGGCAAGCGGTAAGGTCAAGTGGTTCAACAATGCCAAAGGGTACGGCTTCATTATTGAAGACGGCAAGGATGAAGACCTTTTTGCGCATTACTCAGCGATCAAAATGGAAGGTTATAAAACGCTGAAGGCGGGGCAGCCGGTCTCCTTTGACATTATTCAGGGGCCCAAAGGCAAGCACGCAGTCGAAATCAGTGCGCCAGTCACCATCGGCACAGCCAAAGAGGGCGTCGCTCAAAAATCAAAAGAGCAATTAGCCTAATCGGCCACCGAGCAGGCGCCCAATAAAAAACCGACCATTCCATTGACGGTATGGCCGGTTTTTTTACCCCCGTCGCTTACATGTGCGAGATCAGCGCATCACCGAAGCCAGACGAAGACACCAGGGTGGCACCGTCCATCAGACGCTCGAAGTCATAGGTCACAGTCTTGGCAGAAATCGCGCCATTGGTGCCCTTGATGATCAAATCCGCCGCCTCGGTCCAACCCATGTGACGCAACATCATCTCGGCTGACAGAATCAGCGAACCCGGGTTGACCTGATCCTTGCCCGCATATTTAGGCGCAGTACCGTGGGTCGCTTCGAACATCGCCACGGTGTCCGACAGGTTGGCACCCGGCGCAATACCGATGCCGCCCACTTCCGCCGCCAGGGCGTCAGACAGGTAGTCGCCGTTCAGGTTAAGCGTCGCGATCACATCATACTCAGCCGGACGCAACAGAATCTGCTGGAGCATGGCGTCGGCAATGGCGTCCTTGACCACCACATTCTTGCCGGTCTTAGGGTTCTTGAACTGCATCCACGGGCCGCCGTCGAGCAGTGTGGCACCAAATTCTTCGGCCGCCACTTCGTAGGCCCATTCCTTGAAGGCACCTTCGGTGAACTTCATGATGTTGCCTTTGTGCACGATGGTCAGTGAGTCGCGGTCGTTATCCACTACATATTGCAGGGCTTTACGCGCCAGGCGCTTGGTCCCTTCCTTGGAGACCGGCTTCACGCCAATCCCGCAATCCTGGTCGAAACGAATCTTGGTGACGCCCATTTCCTCTTTAAGGAACTTGATTACCTTGATCGCTTCGGGCGAACCGGCCTTCCATTCGATACCAGCATAAATGTCTTCTGAGTTTTCACGGAAAATGGTCATGTCCACGTCGCCAGGCTTCTTGACCGGGCTGGGCACGCCTTCGAACCAGCGCACCGGGCGCAGGCATACATAGAGGTCGAGTTGTTGACGCAGGGCCACGTTCAACGAACGGATGCCGCCACCGACCGGCGTGGTCAGCGGGCCCTTGATGGACACCACGTAATCCTTGACCGCGTCCAGGGTTTCCTGGGGCAGCCAGGTGTCCTGGTCGTAGACTTGAGTCGCTTTCTCGCCGGCATAAACCTCCATCCACGAGATTTTGCGCTTGCCGCCGTAGGCCTTTTCAACAGCTGCGTCGACCACCTTGATCATCACAGGGCTGATGTCGACGCCGATACCGTCACCTTCGATGTAAGGGATGATCGGTTGGTCAGGAACATTGAGAGAATGGTCTGCATTGACGGTGATTTTGTCGCCGACTGCCGGAACCTGAATCTTCTTGTATCCCATGCTGAACTCCATCTATGGATTGAACATCTGGCTGCGTTCGAGCCTACTCCAGATAAATGGCGACTGAAACCTCACGCCATGCTCATTTGCCTCGAAAACAGCATAATTTGTCGCCTACAAGCCTGAAAGCAAAGGCAAAATCGCCAACCTTGAGCACATCGTGCGACTTTGGTCGCAACCTGGGCCCTGCGACCTTTAGACCAATGGACGACACACCTTTTGTATGAAGGCTCGGCGTAAGCATAGCGACCTATGTATAATGCCGCCGCTGACCAAAGAGTCACGACGGCCGACCGCTCTATAACAGTGCCCTCCGCCAGAAAAGCCGGACTAAACAATAGTCCACCCGCTTGACGCTCGACTGATGCAACCCAACATCACCGCGAAGAAACCTCGACATTTCGCTCATGGATGACTTTGAACGAACGCGCTCCACCCGGCGCATCTCGAGTTTCTGCGCACGCTTTCAGCAAAGAAGAGAGTTAATCCGAATATGCCCACCCGCTCGAAGATCATCTACACCTTCACCGACGAAGCCCCAGCCCTCGCCACCTATTCATTGCTGCCTATCGTAGAGGCCTTCACCGCTTCCGCTGATATTGCCGTGGAAACCCGCGACATCTCCCTCGCCGCGCGCATCCTCGCAAGCTTCCCCGAGCAACTGGGCACCAAGGCTATCCCGGACCACCTCGCCGAACTGGGCGACCTGGCCGTTACGCCTGAAGCCAACATCATCAAACTGCCTAACATCAGTGCCTCGACCCCGCAACTGCAAGCCGCGATCAAGGAACTGCAGGCCCAGGGCTATGCCCTGCCGGACTACCCGGAAACCGTAACCACCGACGCGGAAAAAGAAACCCGTGCACGTTACGACAAGGTCAAGGGCAGCGCCGTAAACCCGGTACTGCGCGAAGGCAACTCCGACCGCCGCGCACCGCTGTCGGTCAAGAACTACGCACGCAAGCACCCGCACAAGATGGGCGCCTGGGCTGCCGACTCCAAGTCGCACATCGCCCACATGAGCAACGGCGACTTCTACGGCAGCGAAAAAGCCGTGCAGATCGAAGCCGCTGATGCTGTCAAAATCGAGCTGATTGCGCAGGATGGCACCGCCACTGTCCTGAAGGAAAAGACCTCGGTACAGGCCGGCGAAATCATCGACACCGCCGTACTGAGCAAGAAAGCCCTGCGCGCATTCATCGCCGCTGAAATCGAAGACGCCAAGCAACAAGGCGTGCTGCTGTCGGTTCACCTGAAAGCCACCATGATGAAGGTCTCCGACCCGATCATGTTCGGCCAGATCGTTGCCGAGTTCTACAAAGACGCCCTGACCAAGCACGCCACCGTGCTGGAACAGATCGGCTTCAACCTGAACAACGGCATCGGCGACCTGTACGCTCGCATCAAGGCCCTGCCGGCCGAGCAGCAAGCGCAGATCGAAGCGGACATCCAGGCGGTCTACGCCGCTCGCCCTTCCCTGGCGATGGTCAACTCCGACAAAGGCATCACCAACCTGCACGTGCCGAGCGACGTAATCGTCGACGCCTCGATGCCAGCCATGATCCGTGACTCCGGCAAGATGTGGGGCACCGACGGCCAGCTGCACGACACCAAGGCCGTGATCCCGGATCGCTGCTACGCCACCATCTACCAGGCAGTCATCGAAGACTGCAAGGCCAATGGCGCCTTCGACCCAACCACCATGGGCAGCGTGCCAAACGTTGGCCTGATGGCGAAGAAAGCCGAAGAGTACGGCTCCCACGACAAGACCTTCCAGATCAAGGCTGACGGCGTAGTCCGCGTCACCGACAGCAAGGGCAACCTGCTGATGGAACAGAAAGTCGAAGCCGGCGACATCTTCCGCATGTGCCAGACCAAAGACGCGCCGATCCAGGACTGGGTCAAACTGGCCGTCAACCGTGCCCGCGCCAGCAACACCCCGGCCATTTTCTGGCTGGACCCTAAACGTGCCCACGACGGCGTCGTGGTCGAGAAGGTCCAGGCTTACCTGAAAGACCACAACACCGAAGGCCTGGACATCCGCATCATGTCGCCGGTCGACGCGATGAAGTTCACCCTGGAGCGCACCCGCAAGGGCCTGGACACCATCTCGGTGACCGGTAACGTGCTGCGTGACTACCTGACCGACCTGTTCCCGATCATGGAACTGGGCACCAGCGCCAAGATGCTGTCGATCGTGCCGCTGATGAACGGCGGTGGCCTGTTCGAAACCGGCGCCGGCGGCTCGGCTCCAAAGCACGTGCAGCAACTGGTTGAAGAAAACTTCCTGCGCTGGGATTCCCTGGGCGAATTCCTGGCCCTGGCTGCGTCCCTTGAGCATTTGGGTGTGACGTACAACAACCCGAAAGCCCTGGTACTGTCCAAGACCCTGGACCAGGCCACCGGCCAGTTCCTCGACAACAACAAGTCGCCATCGCGCAAAGTCGGCAACATCGACAACCGCGGCAGCCACTTCTACCTGGCGCTGTACTGGGCTCAAGCCCTGGCCGCCCAGACCGAAGACACTGCACTGCAAGCGCAATTTGGCGAATTGGCCAAGACCCTGACCGAGAACGAAGCAACCATCGTTGCCGAACTCAACGCCGTACAGGGCAAGCCAGTGGACATCGGCGGCTACTACGCGCCGAACCCAGAGCTGACCAGCAAGGCCATGCGCCCAAGCAACACCCTCAATGCGGCGATTGCCAAGTTGAAGTAAGGTTGTAAGGCTGCAAAAAAGCCCCGGCCCTGTGCCGGGGTTTCTGTTTTTACTCTTTAACTGAAAAAACTGAATCAAAATGTGGGAGCGGGCTTGCTCGCGAATGCGGTGGGTCAGCCTACACCTGCAGCGACTGACACCCTGCATTCGCGAGCAAGCCCGCTCCCACATTGACTGCAATCCTGCCCAAAGACCGCGCCGCATTCTTCATTGAGGCTTTCCATGACCTGGCAACCCCACATCACTGTCGCCACCATCGTCGAAGACAACGGCCGCTTCCTGATGGTCGAAGAGCTCAAAGGCGGTCGCGCCGTGCTCAATCAGCCTGCCGGCCACCTCGACCCGGATGAAACCCTCATCCAAGCCGCGGTTCGCGAAACCCTCGAAGAAACCGGCTGGGACGTCGAAGCCAGTGGCATCGTCGGCATCTACCTGTACACCGCCCCCAGCAATGGCGTGACCTACCAGCGTGTGTGCTTCATCGCCAAAGCCCTGAAACACCACCCTGACTATCAACTCGACGAAGGGATCCTGCGTGCCCGCTGGCTGACCCGCGACGAACTGATGGACCTGCGCGACGACTGGCGCAGCGAGCTGATCATCCGCTGTATCGATGATTATCTGGCCGGCCACTGCCACAGTCTCGAATTGATCCGCCCTTCTCTTTAGCCTTGAAGGCCTGAGCCTGATAGAATCGCGTCCTTTTTCAAGACACCCGTTGAAACCCTATGCGTGATCCAGCCCCTTCTGACACACAAAAGAAGCGCGTCATCGTCGGCATGTCCGGCGGCGTGGATTCTTCCGTTTCCGCCGTTCTGCTCATGGAGCAGGGTTATGAGGTGGAAGGCCTGTTCATGAAGAACTGGGAAGAAGACGATGGAACGGAATATTGCACCGCGATGGACGACCTGGCAGACGCCCAGGCCGTGTGCGACAAGATTGGCATCAAGCTGCACACCGCCAACTTCGCCGCCGAGTACTGGGACAACGTGTTCGAGCACTTCCTGGCCGAATACAAGGCCGGCCGCACGCCGAACCCGGATATCCTGTGCAACCGCGAGATCAAGTTCAAGGCGTTCCTCGACTACGCCATGATGCTCGGCGCCGACCTGATCGCCACTGGCCACTACGTGCGCCGCCGCGATATCGATGGCCGCACCGAGCTGCTCAAGGGCCTGGACCCGAACAAGGACCAGAGCTACTTCCTGCACGCCGTCGGCGGTGAACAGATCGCCAAGACCCTGTTCCCAGTGGGCGAGCTGGAAAAACCCGAAGTGCGCAGGATCGCCGAGCAACACGGCCTGGCCACCGCCAAGAAGAAGGATTCCACCGGGATCTGCTTTATCGGCGAGCGCCGCTTCAGCGACTTCCTCAAACAATACCTGCCGGCACAACCGGGCGAGATAAAGACCACTGAAGGTGAAGTCATCGGCCGCCACCATGGCCTGATGTACCACACCATCGGCCAGCGCCAGGGCCTGGGCATCGGCGGCTTGAAAGACGCCGGCGAAGAGCCCTGGTACGTGCTGGTCAAGGACCTGGAGCACAACGTGCTGATCGTCGGCCAGGGCAACGAACATCCGCTGCTGTTCTCCGGCGCCCTACTCGCCTCCGAGATCTATTGGGTCAACCCGATCGACCTGAGCACGCCGCGTCGCCTGACCGCCAAAGTGCGCTATCGCCAGAGCGACCAGCCCTGCACCCTGGAAAAAACCGCCACCGGCTACCGCGCCACCTTCGATGACCCGCAACGCGCGGTCACCCCTGGCCAGTCCGTGGTGTTCTACGACGGCGAAATCTGCCTGGGCGGCGGCGTCATTGAAGTGGCCGAAGCCTGGAGCAACCCGGCATGAGCCCGACCCAGGAGCAATTGACGGCACTCGGCGGGGTATTCCTCGCCGCGGTGCTGGTGGACAAGATCGCCAAGACCGGCCAGGTCACCGAGGCGGGCCTGACCTGCATGCTCGGCAGCCTGCTGATCCGCGACCCCAAGGACACCCTGGAGGTCTACGGGGGCGACGACCTCGCGCTGCGTGAAGGCTACCGCGCGCTGATCGGCGCACTGGAACGCGACCCCAGCACCCTGCAGCGCGAGCCGCTGCGCTACGCCCTGTCGATGCTCGGCCTGGAGCGTCAACTGGCCAAGCGTGACGACATGCTGGAGGTCATCGGCAAGCGTCTGCCGCAGATCCAGTCCCAAGTGGAACACTTCGGCCCGGCCCACGAAAACGTGATCGCAGCCTGTGGCGCGTTGTACCAGGACACCTTGAGCACCTTGCGCCAGCGGATCCAGGTCCACGGCGACATGCGCAACCTACAGCAACCGAACAACGCCTCGAAAATCCGCGCCCTGCTCCTGGCCGGTATTCGTTCGGCGCGGTTGTGGCGCCAGTTGGGCGGTCATCGTTGGCAATTGGTGATCAGCCGTCGCAAATTGCTCAAAGAGCTTTACCCGTTGATGCGCAACGAATAAGTCGCACCAGCAGGCCTTTTTCAAGCCGTTACGCGTAATACGCCGGTCAGTTGGCAACGGACCGGCGGATTTTTTCATGTATGATACGCGCCCCATTTCGTTGCCCGACTGTCCGAGAACACCCCATGCAGCTCTCTTCGCTCACTGCGGTTTCCCCTGTAGACGGCCGCTACGCCGGCAAAACCCAGGCCCTGCGCCCTATTTTCAGCGAATACGGCCTGATCCGTGCTCGTGTACTGGTTGAAGTGCGTTGGCTCCAGCGCCTGGCCGCTCACCCCGCCATCAGCGAAGTGCCGGCTTTTTCCGCCGAAGCCAAGGCTGTGCTCAACACCCTGGCGGAAAACTTCTCCCTGGAGCACGCCGAGCGTGTGAAAGAGATCGAGCGCACCACCAACCACGACGTCAAAGCCATCGAATACCTGCTCAAAGAGCAAGCGGCCAAGCTGCCGGAACTGGCCCAGGTCAGCGAATTCATCCACTTTGCCTGCACCAGCGAGGACATCAACAACCTGTCCCACGCCCTGATGCTGCGCGAAGGCCGTGATGATGTGATGCTGCCGCTGATGCGCCAGACCGCCAACGCCATCCGCGAACTGGCTATCCGTTTTGCCGACGTGCCGATGCTGTCGCGCACCCACGGCCAACCGGCTTCGCCGACGACCCTGGGCAAAGAACTGGCCAACGTGGTGTACCGCCTGGAGCGCCAGATCGCTCAAGTCGCCGCCGTACCGCTGCTGGGCAAGATCAACGGCGCCGTGGGCAACTACAACGCCCACCTGTCGGCCTACCCTGAGATCGACTGGGAAGCCAACGCCCGCGCCTTCATCGAAGACGAGCTGGGCCTGGGCTTCAACCCGTACACCACGCAGATCGAACCGCACGACTACATCGCCGAGCTGTTCGACGCCATTGCGCGCTTCAACACCATCCTGATCGACTTCGATCGCGATATCTGGGGCTACATCTCCCTGGGCTACTTCAAGCAGCGCACCATTGCCGGTGAAATCGGTTCGTCGACCATGCCGCACAAGGTCAACCCGATCGACTTCGAAAACTCCGAAGGCAACCTCGGCATCGCCAACGCCCTGTTCCAGCACCTGGCCAGCAAGTTGCCGATCTCCCGCTGGCAGCGCGACCTGACCGACTCCACCGTACTGCGCAACCTCGGCGTGGGCTTTGCCCATAGCGTGATCGCGTACGAAGCCAGCCTCAAAGGCATCAGCAAGCTTGAGCTCAACGAGCAGAAGATCGCCGCTGACCTGGACGCGTGCTGGGAAGTCTTGGCCGAGCCGATCCAGACCGTGATGCGTCGCTACAACATCGAAAACCCGTACGAGAAGCTGAAAGAGTTGACGCGCGGCAAGGGCATCAGCCCTGAAGCACTGCAGACTTTCATCGACGGCCTGGACATGCCAGCCGCGGCCAAGGCCGAGCTGAAACTGCTCACCCCGGCCAACTACATCGGCAACGCTGTAGAGCAAGCCAAGCGCATCTGATCATCGCTCGACCCTTTGAGACGCCCGGCCGCGCCGGGCGTTTTTATTCCAGTCTGAAAAGTGCTTTTTTTCAATAGGTTACACATGAATCCTGATATCCCTCTTCAACTTCTGGGCGGCATCACGGCACGGGAATTCCTGCGCGACTACTGGCAGAAAAAGCCGCTGCTGATCCGCCAGGCCATCCCTGATTTCGAAAGCCCGATCGACGCCGACGAACTGGCCGGCCTGGCGCTGGAAGAAGAAGTCGAGTCGCGCCTGGTGATCGAACACGGCGAGCGTCCGTGGGAACTGCGTCGCGGCCCGTTCGCCGAAGATGCGTTCAGCACCCTGCCCGAGCGCGAGTGGACCCTGCTGGTGCAAGCGGTCGACCAGTTCGTGCCAGAAGTCGCCGAGTTGCTGGAGCAGTTCCGCTTCCTGCCAAGCTGGCGCATCGACGACGTAATGATCAGCTTTGCCGCGCCGGGTGGTAGCGTCGGCCCGCACTTCGATAACTACGACGTGTTCCTGCTGCAGGCCCAGGGCAAGCGCAACTGGAAGATCGGCCAGATGTGCAGCTCGGAGAGCCCGCTGCTGCAACACGCCGACCTGCGCATCCTCGCCGAATTCGAAGAAAGCGCCGAATGGGTGCTGGAACCGGGCGACATGCTCTACCTGCCACCGCGGCTGGCGCACTTCGGCATTGCCGAAGATGACTGCATGACCTACTCCGTCGGTTTCCGCGCCCCAAGCGCCGCCGAAGTGCTGACCCACTTCACCGACTTCCTCAGCCAGTACCTGACGGACGAAGAGCGCTACACCGACGCCGACGCCCAGCCGGTCAGCGACCCGCACCAGATCCAGGGCGATGCGCTGGACCGCCTAAAGAGCCTGTTGGCCGAACACATGAGCGACGAGCGCATGCTGCTGACCTGGTTCGGCCAGTTCATGACCGAGCCGCGCTACCCGGAACTGGTGGCCGGCGAAGAGCTGGGCGAAGAAGACTTCCTCAGCAGCCTGCAAGACGGCGCGATCCTGGTGCGCAACCCAAGCGCGCGCCTGGCCTGGTCCGAAGTCGACGACGACGTACTGCTGTTCGCCAGCGGCCAGAGCCGTTACCTGCCCGGCAAGCTGCGTGAACTGCTGAAGCTAGTGTGCTCGGCCGATGCGCTGCACAGCGAAAACCTCGGCGACTGGCTGGCTGACGAAGACGGCCGCGACTTGCTGTGCGAACTGGTCAAGCAAGGAAGCCTGGGATTTGCCGATGAATAGGATTCACGTAAGTGTCGCGGACTGGCAAAAGGATATCGCCGAGATTCGGCGCATTCGTGAAGCGGTCTTTATCGCTGAACAATCGGTTCCACCGGAGTTGGAATGGGACGCGGATGACGCCGGCGCGGTGCATTTCCTTGCATTCGAAGGCGATTTTCCGATTGGCACTGCGCGCCTGCTGCCCAGCGGCGAGATCGGACGCGTGTCGGTCCTCAAGGACTGGCGCGGGCTGAAGGTCGGCGACAAGCTGATGGAAGCGGTGATCGGCGTGGCCGAGAAACGTGGCCAGACCCGGCAGTTCCTGAGTGCGCAGGTTTATGCTGCACCGTTCTATGAGCGGCTGGGCTTCAAGATCGTCAGTGACGAATTCCTTGAAGTCGGGATTCCGCATGTGGATATGGTGCGCGGGGACTGATCCGACACCGCGTCGCCTGCATCGCAGGCAAGCCAGCTCCCACACTTGACCGAGTACACTCCCTGGAATGCGGTCAAATGTGGGAACTGGCTTGCCTGCGAAAGCGATATCAGCAGCACCATAAATGCCCTGCACTGCCAGGGCATTTTGCCGTCTACGATTCAATTTGCGACCTGCCAGGCCGACAAACTGGCACTATCCAGCCTTTGACTCGCAGAGATAACGGACATGTCCCTACGCACCCTGCTCACCGCCCTCCTCCTGACCGCCAGCGTCTCGGCCATGGCCGACACCGAAGTCGTCAACCTGAGCAACCGCACCAGCGCCGACCTGCTCCCCGTGGCGCAGAATTTCATCGGCAAGGACGGTACCGTCAGCGCCTACGGCAACCAGCTGATCGTGAATGCCGCCCCTGGCAAGATCCAGGACCTGCGCGCCCTGCTCTCCCAGTTGGACACTCCCGCCAAACGCCTGCTGATCACCGTCGACACCAACGAAAACAACCAGCAGAACAGCGGCGACAGCCAGACCCGCATCATCAGCTATGGCACCACTAGCCGAGACGGCGGTATCCAGCAGATCCAGGCCAGCGAAGGTTTGCCCGCGCTGATCCAGGTCGGCCAGAGCGTACCGCTGACCACTACCCAACAGGACAGCTACGGCCGCCTGCAAAACCAGACCCAGTATCGCAACGTAACCCAAGGCTTCTACGTGACGGCGAGCGTCACCGGTGAGACCGTACACCTGGCGATCAGTACCAACCGTGACCGCATGAGCCAGGAACGTCCCGATGTAGTGAATGTGCAAAGCACCGACACAACTGTCAGCGGACGCTTGGGCGAATGGATCACCCTGGCCGGCATCAATCGCGAGACCCAGGCCGACAAATCCGCTACAACCCGCAGCTACTCTACTCAGGGCCGCGATGACCTGACTGTGCGGGTCAAGGTCGACACCCTGAACTGAAGCACCAAAAACTGACTGATGAGTCGTATTAGACTAAAGATGTAGTGCTCGAAAAAAAGCACTACAAAACATTTGACGATCCAAAAAAGCATGGGCATGATGGCCTCGCTCCCGCTAATCAGGGGCCCTGGCAAGGGCCTTCGGATCGCCGCTCCAAGCTACCCACCCGAGCCGATTCGTGTCTGTACCGCCCACAAGGCGTGTTTGACGAGGTTGCGACTGGAACGAAGTTGTCCCGAGGGACGGAAGCTAACCAGGTAACCCGGCTACACGCTGTTGAGCACCCGAGGGCCCACGACGCCCGGAGACTGTTCTCGGTCCGCCTGTACCTACTCCACCCTCCCGCCACTCGTTCATCCCGTCGCATTCCCCGCCAGACCCGACATGACCGCCTAAGCTTCTGGTCAGCGAGCAGCCCTGCCCACGCATTTGAATGCAGGGCTGGCAAATGGATTTTTCCACCACAAGAACACGCGACGAGGTTTACTTCCATGGCACTGACACGCGAACAGCAAATTGCAGCCCTTGAGAAAGACTGGGCTGAAAACCCACGCTGGAAAGGCGTGACCCGCGCTTATTCCGCTGCTGACGTCGTCCGCCTGCGTGGCTCGGTCCAACCTGAGCACACCTTTGCAAAACTCGGCGCCGAGAAGCTGTGGAACCTGGTGACCCAAGGTGCCAAGCCTTCCTTCCGTCCCGACAAAGATTTCGTCAACTGCATGGGCGCCCTCACTGGCGGCCAGGCAGTCCAGCAGGTGAAAGCCGGTATCCAGGCGATCTACCTGTCCGGCTGGCAAGTGGCGGCGGACAACAACTCCGCTGAATCCATGTACCCCGACCAATCGCTGTACCCGGTGGATTCGGTTCCGACCGTGGTCAAGCGCATCAACAACTCGTTCCGCCGTGCCGACCAGATCCAGTGGAAAGCCGGTAAAGGCCCGGGTGATGAAGGCTACATCGACTACTTCGCGCCTATCGTGGCCGACGCAGAAGCCGGTTTCGGCGGTGTCCTCAACGCCTACGAATTGATGAAGAGCATGATCGAAGCGGGCGCTGCTGGCGTGCACTTCGAGGACCAACTGGCGTCCGTGAAGAAATGCGGCCACATGGGCGGCAAGGTACTGGTTCCGACCCAGGAAGCCGTACAGAAGCTGACCGCCGCCCGCCTGGCTGCTGACGTTGCCGGCACGCCGACCATCATCCTGGCCCGTACCGACGCCAACGCCGCCGACCTGCTGACCTCGGACTGCGATCCGTACGACCAGCCGTTCGTAACCGGCGAACGTACCCAGGAAGGCTTCTATAAAGTGCGCGCCGGTCTCGACCAGGCCATCGCTCGCGGCCTGGCCTACGCGCCATACGCCGACTTGATCTGGTGCGAAACCGCCAAGCCAGACCTGGACGAAGCCCGTCGCTTCGCCGAAGCGATCAAGAAGGAATACCCGGACCAACTGCTGTCCTACAACTGCTCGCCTTCCTTTAACTGGAAGAAGAACCTGGATGACGCGACCATCGCCAAGTTCCAGCGCGAACTGTCCGCCATGGGCTACAAGCACCAGTTCATCACCCTGGCCGGCATTCACAACATGTGGCACAGCATGTTCAACCTGGCGCACGACTACGCCCGCAACGACATGACCGCCTACGTGAAGCTGCAAGAGCAAGAGTTCGCTGACGCCGCCAAGGGCTACACCTTCGTGGCTCACCAGCAGGAAGTGGGCACCGGCTACTTCGACGACATGACCACCGTGATCCAGGGCGGCACCTCGTCCGTGACCGCGCTGACCGGTTCGACCGAAGAAGAGCAGTTCCACTAAACACCGCGTACACGGCCACTGCGGCCCCAAGGAAGACCTAACCTCAGTGCCGCACAACAATCACGCCCCGACTGGTTCGGGGCGTTTTTTTGCCTGCTTGAAAACCCCACCTATCACCTGTGGGAGCTGGCTTGCCTGCGATAGCGGTGGAACAGATTGAAAATCTGCCACTGACCCACCGCTATCGCAGGCAAGCCAGCTCCCACATCGACCGTGTCAATCCTGAAGGTTTTGCGCAAAACATTGATCCAGAGCGGTATTTGCCTGATTCAAATCGGTTAAAAGATCTGTTGCAGCAACTAGCGGCATTCAAGCAAGTAACGGCAACTTCCCCCGCCACACGAGAACCATTCGCTTAAACCCCGCACAAACAATAGTCATTATCATTTGGCGCATAAAAACTTCGTTACCTGTGAAACAAAACTTAATTGTTCAAAAGCGCGCTAATGCCCACACTGCAAGGGCTGCAGCCCCAAGAAGGTGCACTATGTCCTTATTCCATCGAATAATTTCGCTATCGGAATTTTACTTGCCAGGTGTTTAGCCATAAAATCACCGCGATTGATTGCAGTGCGACATATCGTCACTGCATCGTTACTTTTTCGAGCTCAGAGACCTTTGCTCTCTGTTAAGGATTTCCAGCATGACCGAAGCGACAGGACTCATGGCCCACAACTGGGGCTTTGCCATTTTCCTCCTCGGTGTTGTCGGCCTTTGCGCCTTCATGCTCGGTGTTTCCAGCCTCCTCGGGTCAAAAGCCTGGGGCCGCAGCAAAAATGAACCGTTCGAGTCCGGCATGCTGCCTACAGGTGGCGCCCGCTTGCGGCTCTCAGCCAAATTCTATCTGGTCGCGATGCTGTTCGTGATCTTCGATATCGAAGCCCTCTTTCTCTTTGCCTGGTCTGTGTCCGTCCGCGAAAGCGGCTGGACCGGATTCGTCGAAGCCCTCGTTTTCATAGCAATTCTGTTGGCAGGCCTTGTCTACCTATTCCGAGTGGGCGCCCTTGACTGGGCTCCGGAAGCTCGTCGTAAGCGGCAAGCGAAGCTGAAACAATGAGGCTTTGGCGATGCAATACAATCTCACCAGGATCGACCCGGATGCTCCTAACGATCAGTACCCTATCGGCGAACGGGAAACCGTTTCCGATCCGTTAGAAGATCAAGTCCACAAAAACATCTACATGGGCAAGCTGGAAGACGTGCTGAGTGGCGCGGTCAACTGGGGACGTAAGAACTCCCTGTGGCCGTACAACTTCGGTCTTTCGTGCTGCTACGTGGAAATGACCACCGCCTTCACGGCGCCCCACGACATCGCGCGCTTTGGCGCCGAGGTTATCCGGGCATCGCCGCGCCAGGCGGATTTCATGGTTATCGCCGGAACCTGCTTTATCAAGATGGCGCCGATCATTCAGCGTCTCTACGAGCAAATGCTCGAGCCAAAGTGGGTTATCTCCATGGGTTCGTGCGCCAACTCCGGTGGCATGTACGACATCTACTCCGTCGTTCAAGGGGTGGACAAGTTCCTGCCCGTGGACGTCTACGTGCCTGGCTGCCCGCCCCGCCCTGAAGCATTCCTGCAAGGCTTGATGCTGTTGCAAGAATCGATTGGCAAGGAGCGTCGCCCGCTTTCCTGGGTCGTCGGTGATCAAGGCGTGTACCGCGCCGAGATGCCTTCGCAAAAGGAACAGCGCCGCGAACAGCGAATCGCAGTCACCAACCTGCGCAGCCCCGACGAAGTCTGATCCAGCACCGCTTCTTTTATAGAACGAAAACCTGGCTTCATTCTTTACGTTGACCGAAAGCGATAAAAAACCATGACTACAGGCAGTGCTCTGTACATCCCGCCTTATAAGGCAGACGACCAGGATGTGGTCGTCGAACTCAATAACCGTTTTGGCCCTGACGCCTTCACCGCCCAGGCCACACGCACCGGTATGCCGGTGCTGTGGGTGGCGCGTGCCAAGCTTGTCGAAGTCCTGACCTTCCTGCGCAACCTGCCCAAGCCGTACGTCATGCTCTATGACCTGCATGGCGTGGACGAGCGTCTGCGCACCAAGCGCCAGGGGCTGCCGAGCGGCGCCGATTTCACCGTGTTCTACCATCTGCTGTCGATCGAACGTAACAGCGACGTGATGATCAAGGTCGCCCTGTCCGAGAGCGACCTGAGCGTGCCGACCGTGACCGGTATCTGGCCGAACGCCAGTTGGTACGAACGCGAAGTCTGGGACATGTTCGGGATCGACTTCCCGGGCCACCCGCACCTGACGCGTATCATGATGCCGCCGACCTGGGAAGGTCACCCACTGCGCAAGGACTTCCCTGCGCGCGCCACCGAATTCGATCCGTTCAGCCTCAACCTCGCCAAGCAGCAGCTTGAAGAAGAGGCTGCACGCTTCCGTCCGGAAGACTGGGGCATGAAGCGCTCCGGCACCAACGAGGACTACATGTTCCTCAACCTGGGGCCGAACCACCCTTCGGCTCACGGTGCCTTCCGTATCATCCTGCAACTGGACGGCGAAGAAATCGTCGACTGTGTCCCGGACATCGGCTACCACCACCGTGGTGCCGAGAAAATGGCCGAGCGCCAGTCGTGGCACAGCTTCATCCCGTACACCGACCGTATCGACTACCTCGGCGGCGTGATGAACAACCTGCCGTACGTGCTCTCGGTCGAGAAGCTGGCCGGCATCAAGGTGCCCGACCGCGTCGACACCATCCGCATCATGATGGCCGAGTTCTTCCGGATCACCAGCCACCTGCTGTTCCTGGGTACCTATATCCAGGACGTCGGCGCCATGACCCCGGTGTTCTTCACCTTCACCGACCGTCAGCGCGCCTACAAGGTCATCGAAGCCATCACCGGCTTCCGCCTGCACCCGGCCTGGTACCGCATCGGCGGTGTTGCCCACGACCTGCCCAATGGCTGGGAACGTCTGGTCAAGGAATTCATCGACTGGATGCCCAAGCGTCTGGACGAGTACCAAAAGGCTGCGCTGGATAACAGCATCCTCAAGGGTCGTACCATTGGCGTCGCCCAGTACAACACCAAAGAAGCCCTGGAATGGGGCGTCACCGGTGCTGGCCTGCGTTCCACCGGTTGCGACTTCGACCTGCGTAAAGCGCGTCCGTACTCGGGCTACGAAAACTTCGAATTCGAAGTCCCGCTGGCCGCCAATGGCGATGCCTACGACCGTTGCATCGTGCGCGTCGAAGAAATGCGCCAGAGCCTGAAGATCATCGAGCAGTGCATGCGCAACATGCCGGCCGGCCCGTACAAGGCGGATCACCCGCTGACCACGCCGCCGCCCAAAGAGCGCACGCTGCAGCACATCGAAACCCTGATCACGCACTTCCTGCAGGTTTCGTGGGGCCCGGTCATGCCGGCCAACGAGTCCTTCCAGATGATCGAAGCGACCAAGGGTATCAACAGTTATTACCTGACGAGCGATGGCGGCACCATGAGCTACCGCACCCGGATTCGTACCCCAAGCTTTGCCCACTTGCAGCAGATCCCTTCGGTGATCAAAGGCGAGATGGTCGCGGACTTGATTGCGTACCTGGGTAGTATCGATTTCGTTATGGCCGACGTGGACCGCTAAGCATGAATAGCACGCTTATCCAGACAGACCGTTTCACCCTCAGTGAAACCGAGCGCTCGGCCATCGAGCACGAGCTGCATCACTACGAAGACCCGCGCGCGGCGTCGATCGAAGCCCTGAAGATCGTCCAGAAGGAACGTGGCTGGGTGCCGGACGGCGCGCTCTACGCCATCGGCGAGATCCTCGGCATCCCTGCCAGCGACGTTGAAGGCGTGGCCACGTTCTACAGCCAGATCTTCCGTCAGCCAGTGGGTCGCCACATCATTCGCGTGTGCGACAGCATGGTCTGCTACATCGGCGGCCACGAATCCGTGGTCAGCGAAATCCAGAACAAGCTGGGCATCGGCCTCGGCCAGACCACCCCGGACGGCCGCTTCACGCTGCTGCCGGTGTGCTGCCTGGGCAACTGCGACAAGGCGCCGGCGTTGATGATCGACGACGACACATTCGGTGACGTGCAGCCTGCTGGCGTGACCCAATTGCTCGAGGGCTACCCATGACCCTGACTTCTTTCGGCCCGGCCAACCTGATCAAGCGTTCGCCCGAGACCCATCCCCTGACCTGGCGCCTGCGTGACGATGCCGAGCCTGTATGGTTCGACGAGTACCAGGCCAAGAACGGTTACGCCGCTGCACGCAAAGCCTTTGCCGACATGGCCCAGGACGACATCGTCCAGACCGTGAAAGACGCCGGCCTCAAAGGCCGCGGCGGTGCAGGCTTCCCCACGGGCGTGAAGTGGGGCCTGATGCCCAAGGACGAATCCATCAACATCCGCTACCTGCTGTGCAACGCGGATGAAATGGAGCCGAACACCTGGAAAGACCGCATGCTGATGGAGCAACTGCCCCATCTGCTGATCGAAGGCATGCTGATCAGCGCCCGCGCGCTGAAAACCTACCGTGGCTACATCTTCCTGCGTGGCGAATACACCACCGCCGCCAAGCACCTCAACCGTGCCGTGGAAGAAGCCAAGGCAGCGGGCCTGCTGGGCAAGAACATCCTCGGTTCGGGTTTTGACTTCGAACTGTTCGTGCACACCGGCGCCGGGCGTTATATCTGCGGTGAAGAAACCGCACTGATCAACTCCCTCGAAGGCCGCCGCGCCAACCCGCGCTCCAAGCCGCCCTTCCCTGCCGCCGTGGGCGTGTGGGGCAAGCCGACGTGCGTGAACAACGTCGAGACCCTGTGCAACGTGCCGGCAATCATTGCCGACGGCGTGGACTGGTACAAATCGTTGGCCCGCGAAGGCAGCGAAGACATGGGCACCAAGCTCATGGGCTTCTCCGGCAAGGTCAAGAACCCTGGCCTGTGGGAACTGCCGTTCGGCGTGACCGCCCGCGAGCTGTTCGAGGACTACGCCGGCGGCATGCGCGACGGCTACACCTTGAAAGCCTGGCAGCCAGGCGGCGCCGGCACCGGTTTCCTGTTGCCCGAGCACCTCGACGCACAAATGTATGCCGGCGGCATCGGCAAGGTGGGCACTCGGATGGGTACCGGCCTGGCAATGGCGGTCGACAACACCGTGAACATGGTCTCGTTGCTGCGCAATATGGAGCAGTTCTTTGCCCGTGAATCGTGCGGTTTCTGCACCCCATGCCGCGACGGTCTGCCGTGGAGCGTCAAGCTGCTGATGGCCCTGGAAAACGGCGAAGGCCGCGAGGGTGACATCGAGACCCTGCTGGGTCTGGTCGGTTTCCTCGGCCCAGGCAAGACCTTCTGTGCTCACGCACCGGGCGCCGTGGAGCCATTGGGCAGCGCAATCAAATACTTCCGCTCGGAGTTCGAAGCCGGCATCGCGCCTACCAGCGCCGCCGTCCCGCCTCTGGCGAGGCCGATCGTAGTCGGCGCGTAACGCTTTAACAGGTGAAGGGTCCGTGCCCTTCACCTGCTCATGGGCTGACGCCGTACAGGCTGTGTTGACGCCCATGAATAACAAGATTCCATTAGCCACGCCCGCTGACAACGGGCCAACGAAGAACTTTGAACCATGGCCACTATCCACGTAGACGGCAAAGCGCTCGAAGTCGATGGGGCAGACAACCTGTTACAGGCATGTCTCTCACTAGGCCTCGACATCCCGTATTTCTGCTGGCACCCCGCGCTTGGTAGCGTCGGTGCCTGTCGCCAGTGTGCGGTCAAGCAATACACCGACGAGAACGACACCCGTGGTCGTATCGTCATGTCCTGCATGACCCCAGCCACCGACAACACCTGGATCTCCATCGACGATGATGAATCCAAGGCGTTCCGCGCCAGCGTTGTCGAATGGCTGATGACCAACCACCCTCACGACTGCCCGGTCTGTGAGGAAGGCGGTCACTGCCACCTGCAAGACATGACGGTGATGACCGGCCACAACGAGCGCCGTTATCGCTTCACCAAGCGTACCCACCAGAACCAGGACCTCGGCCCGTTCATTTCTCACGAAATGAACCGCTGCATCGCCTGCTACCGTTGCGTGCGCTTCTATAAAGACTACGCCGGCGGCACCGACCTCGGCGTATTCGGCGCCCACGACAACGTGTACTTCGGTCGCGTTGAAGACGGCGTGCTCGAAAGCGAGTTCTCCGGCAACCTCACCGAGGTCTGCCCGACCGGTGTATTCACCGACAAGACTCACTCCGAGCGCTACAACCGTAAGTGGGACATGCAATTCGCCCCGAGCATCTGCCATGGTTGCTCCAGCGGTTGCAACATCTCCCCGGGTGAGCGCTACGGTGAACTGCGTCGGATCGAAAACCGCTTCAACGGTTCGGTCAACCAGTACTTCCTGTGCGACCGTGGCCGTTTCGGCTATGGCTACGTCAACCGCGAAGACCGCCCTCGCCAGCCACTGTTGGCCGATGGCGCCAAGCTGAGCCTGGACGCCGCGCTGGATAAAGCCGCCGACCTGCTGCGCGGGCGCAACATCGTCGGTATCGGTTCGCCGCGTGCCAGCCTCGAAAGCAACTACGCGTTGCGCGAGCTGGTCGGCGCCGAGCACTTCTACTCCGGCATCGAAGCCGGTGAGCTGGAGCGCATCCGCCTGGTCCTGCAAGTGCTGAACGACAGCCCGCTGCCGGTTCCGAACATGCGCGACATCGAAGACCACGACGCCATCTTCGTGCTCGGTGAAGACCTGACCCAGACCGCCGCGCGTATCGCCCTGTCGCTGCGCCAGTCGGTCAAAGGCAAGGCCGAAGACATGGCCGACGCCATGCGCGTCCAGCCTTGGCTCGACGCCGCCGTGAAAAACATCGGCCAGCACGCGCTGAACCCGCTGTTTATCGCCAGCCTGGCTGAAACCAAGCTCGATGACATCGCCGAAGAATGTGTGCACGCGGCACCGGATGACCTGGCGCGCATCGGTTTCGCCGTGGCCCACGCCCTCGATGCCAGCGCACCGGCCGTCGAAGGCCTGGACACTGAAGCCGCCGAACTGGCCCAGCGCATCGCTGACGCCCTGCTGGCCGCCAAGCGTCCGTTGATCATTGCCGGCACCTCCTTGGGTTCCAAGGCGCTGATCGAAGCCGCCGCCAACATCGCCAAGGCCCTGAAGCTGCGCGACAAGAACGGTTCCATCAGCCTGGTCGTGCCAGAGGCCAACAGCCTCGGCCTGGCCATGCTCGGTGGCGAGTCCCTGGACGCGGCCTTGCAGGCCGTGACCGACGGCAACGCCGACGCCATCGTGGTGCTGGAAAACGACCTGTACACTCGCACCGATGCCGCCAAGGTTGACGCTGCACTGAACGCCGCCAAGGTCCTGATCGTCGCCGATCACCAGAAGACCGCTACCAGCGATCGCGCCCACCTGGTGCTGCCAGCCGCCACCTTCGCCGAAGGCGACGGCACCCTGGTCAGCCAGGAAGGCCGCGCCCAGCGCTTCTTCCAGGTGTTCGATCCGAAGTACATGGATGCCAGCATCCTGGTTCACGAAGGCTGGCGCTGGCTGCATGCCCTGCGCGCTACCTTGCTGAACCAGCCGATCGACTGGACCCAGCTCGACCACGTGACCGCCGCTACCGCCGCGAGCGCGCCGCAGCTGGCCCGTATCGTCGACGCTGCACCGTCCGCCGCGTTCCGCATCAAGGGTATGAAACTGGCCCGTGAGCCGCTGCGCTACTCCGGTCGTACCGCCATGCGCGCTGATATCAGCGTGCACGAACCGCGTACCCCGCAAGACAACGACACCGCGTTCGCCTTCTCCATGGAAGGTTACTCGGGCTCCGCCGAACCGCGCCAACAGGTGCCGTTCGCCTGGTCGCCGGGCTGGAACTCGCCGCAGGCCTGGAACAAGTTCCAGGACGAAGTCGGTGGTCACATCCGTGCTGGCGACCCGGGCACCCGCCTGATCGAAAGCACCGGTGATTCGCTGAACTGGTTCTCTGCCGTACCGCGTCCGTTCAACCCGGCCCAGGGCACCTGGCAGGTTGTGCCGTTCTTCCACCTGTTCGGCAGCGAAGAGAACTCTTCGAAAGCCGCACCGGTTCAAGAGCGCATCCCAGCCGCCTACGTGTCCGTGGCCAAGTCCGAAGCCGACCGCCTGGGCGTCAACGACGGTGCCCTGCTCAGCCTGAACGTGGCTGGTCAGACCCTGCGTCTGCCGCTGCGCATCAACGACGAGTTGGGCGCTGGCCTGGTTGCACTGCCTAAAGGCATCGCCGGCATTCCAGCGGCGATCTTTGGCAAAACCGTTGACGGTCTGCAGGAGGCAGCGCAATGACTTGGTTCACTCCTGAAGTGATCGACGTGATCATCTCGGTCGTCAAGGCCATCGTGATCCTGTTGGCCGTGGTCGTCGCGGGCGCCCTGCTCAGCTTCGTCGAACGTCGCCTGCTGGGCTGGTGGCAGGACCGTTACGGTCCGAACCGCGTTGGCCCGTTTGGTATGTTCCAGATCGCCGCCGACATGCTGAAAATGTTCTTCAAGGAAGACTGGACCCCGCCGTTTGCCGACAAGGTGATCTTCACCCTGGCACCGGTCGTGGCCATGAGCGCCTTGCTGATCGCCTTCGCGATCATCCCGATCACCCCGACCTGGGGCGTGGCGGACCTGAACATCGGCTTGCTGTTCTTCTTCGCCATGGCCGGCTTGTCGGTCTACGCGGTGCTGTTCGCCGGTTGGTCGAGCAACAACAAGTTCGCCCTGCTGGGCAGCTTGCGGGCCTCGGCCCAGACCGTGTCCTACGAAGTGTTCATGGGCCTCGCGCTGATGGGCATCGTGGTGCAGGTGGGCTCGTTCAACATGCGCGACATCGTCGAGTACCAGGCGCAGAACCTGTGGTTCATCATTCCGCAGTTCTTCGGCTTCTGTACTTTCTTCATAGCTGGCGTCGCCGTGACTCACCGTCACCCGTTCGACCAGCCGGAAGCGGAACAAGAACTGGCCGACGGTTACCACATCGAATACGCCGGCATGAAATGGGGCATGTTCTTCGTCGGTGAATACATCGGCATCATCTTGATCTCGGCCCTGCTGGTCACGCTGTTCTTCGGCGGCTGGCACGGTCCATTCGGCATCCTGCCGCAGTTGGCGTTCTTCTGGTTCTTCCTGAAGACCGCGTTCTTCATCATGTTGTTTATCCTGCTGCGCGCTTCCATTCCGCGTCCACGATACGACCAGGTGATGGATTTCAGCTGGCGCTTCTGCCTGCCGCTGACCCTGATCAATTTGCTGGTGACTGCTGCCGTTGTGTTGTTGAACACGCCAGCGGGCGCGGTTCAGTGAGGATTTGACCCATGTTCAAATATATTGGCGACATCGTTAAGGGTACCGGTACCCAGTTGCGAAGCCTGGTGATGGTGTTCGGTCACGGCTTCCGCAAACGCGACACCCTGCAATACCCGGAAGAAGCGGTGTACCTGCCGCCGCGCTATCGCGGCCGCATCGTGCTGACCCGCGACCCCGATGGCGAAGAGCGTTGCGTAGCCTGCAACCTGTGCGCCGTGGCGTGCCCGGTGGGTTGCATCTCCCTGCAGAAAGCTGAAACCGAAGACGGTCGCTGGTACCCGGACTTCTTCCGCATCAACTTCTCGCGCTGCATTTTCTGCGGCCTCTGCGAGGAAGCTTGCCCGACCACCGCGATCCAGCTCACACCGGATTTCGAGATGGCCGAGTTCAAACGTCAGGACCTGGTGTACGAGAAAGAAGATCTGCTGATCTCTGGTCCCGGTAAAAACCCTGATTACAACTTCTATCGTGTTGCAGGTATGGCCGTTGCCGGTAAGCCGAAAGGCGCCGCACAAAACGAAGCCGAGCCGATCAACGTGAAGAGCTTGCTGCCTTAAGGAAGAAAGATGGAATTCGCTTTCTATTTCGCATCGGGTATCGCGGTTGTGTCCACGCTTCGCGTGATCACCAACACCAACCCCGTGCACGCCCTGCTCTACCTGATCATTTCGCTGATCGCCGTGGCCATGACCTTCTTCAGCCTCGGCGCACCGTTCGCCGGTGTGCTGGAAGTGATCGCCTACGCCGGCGCCATCATGGTGCTGTTCGTGTTTGTGGTGATGATGCTCAACCTGGGGCCGGCTTCGGTCGCCCAGGAACGCGTCTGGCTCAAGCCCGGCATCTGGCTCGGCCCGGTGATCCTGGCAGCGCTGCTGCTGGCTGAACTGCTGTATGTACTGTTCGCTCACCAGAGCGGCCAGGCCATCGGCCACACCACCGTAGACGCAAAAGCCGTGGGCATCAGCCTGTTCGGCCCGTACCTGCTGGTGGTCGAACTGGCTTCGATGCTGCTGCTCGCCGCAGCCATCACTGCCTTCCACTTGGGCCGCAACGAAGCCAAGGAGCAATGACGATGCCTGCTATCCCTTTGGAGCATGGTCTGGCGGTCGCCGGCATCCTGTTCTGCCTTGGCCTGGTCGGCCTGATGGTCCGCCGTAATATTCTGTTCGTGTTGATGAGCCTGGAAATCATGATGAACGCCGCGGCACTGGCGTTCATCGTAGCGGGTGCACGTTGGGGCCAGCCGGATGGACAAGTCATGTTCATCCTGGTGATCAGCCTGGCAGCCGCCGAGGCCAGTATTGGCCTGGCGATCCTGCTGCAACTGTATCGTCGCTTCCACACGCTTGATATCGACGCTGCCAGTGAGATGCGCGGATGAACATGATCTTTCTGACTTTCGTATTCCCCCTGATCGGTTTCCTGCTGCTGTCGTTCTCCCGTGGACGCTGGTCGGAAAACCTCTCGGCCCTGGTGGGTGTGGGTTCCATTGGCCTGTCGGCGATCGTTGCCGCCTACGTCATCTGGCAATTCAACGTGGCGCCGCCAGAAGGCGGTCACTACACCCTGGTGCTGTGGCAGTGGATGTCGGTGGAGGGCTTCAAGCCCAACTTCGCCCTCTACGTCGACGGCCTCTCGATCACCATGCTCGGCGTGGTGGTGGGCGTGGGCTTCCTGATCCACCTGTTCGCGTCCTGGTACATGCGCGGTGAAGCCGGTTACTCGCGCTTCTTCTCGTACACCAACCTGTTTATCGCCAGCATGCTGTTCCTGGTGCTCGGCGATAACCTGTTGTTCCTGTACTTCGGCTGGGAAGGCGTGGGCCTGTGCTCGTACCTGTTGATCGGTTTCTACTACAGCAACCGCAACAACGGTAACGCGGCACTCAAGGCCTTTATCGTCACCCGCATCGGCGACGTGTTCATGGCCATCGGCCTGTTCATCCTGTTCCAACAAGTGGGCACGCTGAACATTCAGGAACTGCTGGTGCTGGCACCGCAGAAATTCCAGGTCGGTGACTTCTGGATCACCCTGGCCACCCTGATGCTGCTGGGCGGCGCCGTGGGTAAATCCGCGCAACTGCCGCTGCAAACCTGGCTGGCGGATGCAATGGCTGGCCCTACCCCGGTTTCTGCACTGATCCACGCGGCAACCATGGTCACCGCCGGTGTCTACCTGATCGCCCGTACCCACGGCCTGTTCACCCTGGCGCCGGATATCCTGCACCTGGTGGGCATCGTTGGCGGCGTGACCCTGGTCCTGGCCGGCTTCGCCGCGCTGGTGCAGACCGACATCAAGCGCATCCTCGCCTACTCGACCATGAGCCAGATCGGCTACATGTTCCTGGCCCTGGGCGTGGGTGCCTGGGACGCGGCGATCTTCCACCTGATGACCCACGCGTTCTTCAAGGCCCTGCTGTTCCTTGCTTCCGGTGCGGTAATCGTTGCCTGCCACCACGAGCAGAACATCTTCAAGATGGGCGGCCTGTGGAAGAAACTGCCACTGGCCTACGCCAGCTTCATCGTCGGTGGTGCCGCCTTGGCCGCCCTGCCACTGGTGACCGCCGGTTTCTACTCGAAAGACGAAATCCTCTGGGAAGCCTTTGCCAGCGGTAACCAGAACCTGCTGTACGCAGGCCTGGTGGGTGCGTTCATGACCTCGCTGTACACCTTCCGCCTGATCTTCATCACCTTCCACGGTGAAGCCAAGACCGAAGCACACGCAGGCCACGGCATTTCGCACTGGTTGCCATTGTCGGTGCTGATCGTGCTGTCGACCTTCGTCGGCGCCATGATCACCCCGCCTCTGCACGGTGTACTGCCGCAAAGCGTCGGCCATGCCGGCGGCGAAGCCCAGCACAGCCTGGAAATCGCCTCGGGCGCCATCGCCATTGCCGGTATCCTCCTGGCGGCCCTGCTGTTCCTCGGCAAGCGCCGTTTCGTGACGGCTGTTGCCAACAGTGGCATTGGCCGCTTCCTCTCGGCCTGGTGGTTCGCTGCCTGGGGCTTCGATTGGCTCTACGACAAACTGTTCGTCAAGCCTTACCTGGCCATCAGCCACATTCTGCGTAAAGACCCGCTCGACCAGACCATCGGTTTGATCCCGCGTGCTGCCAAGGCCGGTCACACCGCCCTGAGCCGCAGCGAGACGGGCCAATTGCGTTGGTATGCAGCTTCCATGGCTGCTGGTGCCGTGCTGGTGATCGGCGCCATCGTAGTGGTAGCGGTCTGATATGAACTTTGCGAACTTGCGAAAGGAAACGAGCCCGTCATGATTCTGCCCTGGCTAATCCTGATCCCCTTTATCGGCGGCCTGCTCTGCTGGATGGGTGAACGCTTCGGCGCCACCCTCCCCCGCTGGATTGCGTTGCTGACCATGTCCCTGGAACTCGCACTCGGCCTCTGGCTGTGGGCCCGTGGCGACTATTCATTTGCTCCGGCACCGGGTGTCGATCCGACCTTCGCGCTTGAATTCAAGCACGTGTGGATCCAACGCTTCGGCATCAACGTGCACCTGGCCCTGGACGGCCTGTCGCTGTTGATGATCCTGCTGACCGGCCTGCTGGGTATCCTTTCGGTACTCTGCTCCTGGAAAGAGATCCAGCGTCACGTGGGCTTCTTCCACCTGAACCTGATGTGGATCCTGGGCGGTGTCGTCGGCGTGTTCCTCGCCCTCGACCTGTTCATGTTCTTCTTCTTCTGGGAAATGATGCTGGTGCCGATGTACTTCCTCATCGCGCTCTGGGGTCACAGTTCTTCGGACGGCAAGAAAACCCGGATCTACGCGGCGACCAAGTTCTTCATCTTCACCCAGGCTTCCGGCCTGATCATGTTGGTGGCGATCCTGGGCCTGGTACTGGTCAACTTCAACAACACCGGCGTGATTACCTTCAACTACGCCGACCTGTTGAAGACCAAGATGTCGCTGACCACCGAGTACGTGCTGATGCTGGGCTTCTTCATCGCCTTCGCGGTGAAGCTGCCGGTGGTGCCGTTCCACTCCTGGCTGCCTGACGCTCACGCCCAGGCGCCGACCGCAGGTTCTGTGGACCTGGCCGGTATCCTGTTGAAGACTGCGGCCTACGGCCTGCTGCGTTTCGCCCTGCCGCTGTTCCCGAATGCCTCGGCGGAGTTCGCGCCGATCGCCATGACCCTGGGTCTGATCGGGATCTTCTACGGTGCGTTCCTGGCGTTCGCGCAAACCGATATCAAGCGTCTGATTGCCTTCTCGTCCGTTTCCCACATGGGTTTCGTACTGATCGGCATCTACTCCGGCAGCCAACTGGCGTTGCAGGGTGCAGTCATCCAGATGCTGGCCCACGGTGTCTCGGCCGCTGCCCTCTTTATCCTGAGTGGCCAGTTGTACGAGCGCCTGCACACCCGTGACATGCGTGAAATGGGTGGCGTGTGGTCGCGCATCGCGTACCTGCCGGCGATCAGCCTGTTCTTCGCCGCCGCGTCCCTGGGCTTGCCAGGCACCGGCAACTTCATCGGCGAGTTCTTGATCCTGATGGGTGCATTCGTGCAAACACCGTGGATCAGTGCGATTGCTACCTCCGGCCTGGTGTTTGGTTCGGTTTACTCGCTGATCATGATCCACCGCGCCTACTTCGGCCCGGCCAAGTCCGACACCGTCCTGCAAGGGATGGATGCTCGCGAACTGATCATGGTGCTCGGCCTTGCGGTGCTGCTGATCTACATCGGCGTGTACCCGCAACCGTTCCTGGACACTTCTGCCGCGACGATGCATGGCGTGCAGCAGTGGTTCGGCACCGCCTTCTCTCAACTCGCTTCGGCCCGGTAAGAGCGCTATGGAATTCACGATCCAACACTTTATCGCGCTTGCGCCGCTGCTGATTACCAGCCTCACCATCGTGGTGGTGATGCTGGCAATCGCCTGGCGCCGCAATCACTCGCAAACGTTCCTGCTGTCCTGTGCCGGTCTGAACCTGGCCCTGCTGTCGATCATCCCGGCCCTCAAGGTCGCGCCACTGGCGGTCACGCCATTGATGATGGTGGATGACTTCGCGTTGCTGTATATCGCGCTGATCCTGGTCGCGACCCTGGCCTGCGTCACCCTCGCCCACGCCTATATGGGCGAAGGCGGCACCGGTTACCCAGGCAACAAGGAAGAGCTGTACCTGCTGATCCTGCTGGCCGCGGCCGGTGGCATCGTGCTGGTCAGCGCACAGCACCTGGCGGGCCTGTTCATCGGCCTGGAACTGCTGTCGATCCCGACCTACGGCTTAGTGGCCTACGCCTTCTTCAACAAGCGCTCCCTGGAAGCCGGCATCAAGTACATGGTGCTGTCGGCCGCCGGTTCCGCGTTCCTGTTGTTCGGTATGGCCCTGCTCTACGCCGAAGCCGGCAGCCTGAGCTTCACCGGTATCGGTCACGCCCTGGCCACCACCAACATGCCTGCGCCAATCGCCCAACTGGGCCTGGCCATGATGCTGATCGGCCTGGCGTTCAAGCTGTCGCTGGTGCCCTTCCACCTGTGGACCCCGGACGTGTACGAAGGCGCCCCGGCGCCAGTGGCTGCGTTCCTGGCCACCGCGTCGAAAGTGGCAGTGTTCGCGGTAATGGTGCGTCTGTTCCAGATCTCCCCTGCCGCCAACACCGGTGTGCTGAGCACCGTACTGACCGTGATCGCCATCGCGTCGATCCTGTTCGGTAACCTGCTGGCCCTGACCCAGAACAACCTCAAGCGTCTGCTGGGTTACTCGTCCATCGCTCACTTCGGCTACCTGCTGATAGCCCTGGTGGCGAGCAAAGGCCTGGCCGTGGAAGCCATGGGCGTGTACCTGGTCACCTACGTGATCACCAGCCTCGGCGCGTTCGGCGTGATCACGCTGATGTCATCGCCGTTCAAAGGCCGTGACGCCGACGCCCTGTACGAATACCGTGGCCTGTTCTGGCGCCGTCCGTACCTGACCGCCGTACTGACCGTGATGATGCTGTCCCTGGCCGGTATCCCGCTGACTGCCGGCTTTATCGGCAAGTTCTACATCGTCGCCACCGGCGTCGAAGCGCACGAGTGGTGGTTGGTGGCGTCCCTGGTGTTGGGCAGCGCTATCGGCGTGTTCTACTACCTGCGCGTGATGGTCACCCTGTACCTGATCGAGCCAAACCTGCGCCGCGTGGATGCCGAGCTGCACTGGGAACAGAAGGCAGGCGGCGTGATGCTGCTGGCCATCGCCCTGCTCGCGTTCTTCCTGGGCGTGTACCCACAACCGTTGCTCACCCTGGTGCAGCACGCGGTGCTGGGCGTTTGATCGCTTAGCGGGATGCGGTAAACAGAACGGCGCCTTCGGGCGCCGTTTTGCGTTTCTGGGACTGAATACATGTCCAGAGGACATGCCTCGTGGTGAGCGGGGTTCTGTGGTGAGCGGGCTTGCCCCGCGCTGGGGCGCGGAGCGGCCCCAAAAACCGGCTATAGCGTTATACCTCAACGTACCCTGTGATCTTACTGGGGCTGCTTCGCAGCCCAGCGCGGGGCAAGCCCGCTCACCACAGTGTCGGCCTATAACGCCCCCCCGCGAAATGCGCTGGGGCTCACCCCCGTCCACCGTTTGAACGCCCGCCGAAAACTGCGCACATCGCTGTAACCCACCTCTTCCGTGATCCGTTCGATAGACAACCCCGGGTTGCCCAGCAGGCCCATGGTCCGCGCGCGTCGCACTTGCTCCAGCAAGGCTTCGAAGGTCAGGCCATGCTCGGTCAAGCGCCGGCGCAGGGTGCGGCCACTCATGTTCAAGTCGCTGGCGACCTTCTCCAGTTGACTGCCCTGCAGGTCGCGGGAAATCGCGCGTTCGACCGCCTGGATAAGGTCCATCTTCTGGTGCAGCTGGGCGCTTTCCAGCTCCAGCAATTCCAAGGCCTGGCGCAATGCGAGGGCGTGATGGTTGGGCAAGCGCGCATCCATCCAGTGCGGCGCCAGCACCATGCGGTTGTGCAGGCAGCCAAAGCGCACGTCGTCACCAAACAGGCGCCGGTACTCGGCGGCATAAGGCGGTGGCGCATGCACGAACTCCATGCGCAGCGGCATGAATGCCGGCCCCACCAGCGTACGGCCATACACCATGAGGCTGGCGAAGAATTCTTCTGCGGCAAACACCTGCACCTCGGCATAGGGCAACAGGCACTCGACGTCGACAAACACCTCATCGGCGCCCTCAAGGGTGCGGGTGGTGGCGATGCCGCCCGAGGTGTGCTGGTGGCGCTCGCCGATCGCGAAGGCATCGCGCAAGGTCTTGCACAGGGAAATCACATGACCGAGCAACCCCAGGGTGCCGAGCACATTCTGGTTGCCCACCCACAGGCCCAGTCCCTGATCAGGCAGAACCTTGAGCGCACGCTGGATCATCGCCACAGCCTGGCGATAGGAGATGCGTTGGGCCGGGTCGTCCAGGTCGCCCAGGGTAAACCCCAGGCCACGGCGCAGGGCGTCGGCACTGGCGCCCTTTTGCGCCACCACCTGCCCGAGGGTCTGCAACAGGAACGGCGACACAAGCGCCAGCTCGAATTGCGGGTCTACGGCTTTCCTTTGCATGGATCACGGGTTCCCGACTGAGTACTTCAGTTCTTGTTTTAGAAACATTCTGACAATCATAGGCGCTTGCAAGATTCGCTGCACCCTGAGTGAAACCTGTCCGGCAAAGTCCCCCTATCTGGCCGCCAAAACCCTGCCCTGCGGGGCGTACAGGGCTTATTTCTATGGCCTGCGGTGCCCTAACAATAATAATGAGGCCAGACATGAACCCCACCCGTGCGCTTCACCCGCTGCAATTCGCCCTGTTGAGCCTGATCAGCCTGCCCACCCTGGCCACCGAAGGCGGCGTCGACAACATCGGTCCCGGCACCGATGGGTTCTACATCCTGCCCCTGGATGTGAACAACCTGCCGGACCATATGTTCGCCTTCAACCTCTACTACAACCACTACGAGGCCAGGAAGTTGGACATCAGCTCCCTGGGCGGCAAGGTCTCCGAGGTGCGCATCAAGTCGGACGCGATCATCCCGCGCCTGGACTACCTGAGCCCCGTGCGTATTTTCGGCGGGCGCCTAGGTGGCTATGTCGCGCAGCCGTACCTCAAGCAGCAGGTGGCGCTGTTCGGAATGTCCGACACGCGAGAAAGCATGGGCGACACCACGGTGGCGCCGATCATCCTGTGGGACCTGGGACCCAGCCTGACGTTGGGCGCCGCAGTGGAAATCACCCTGCCCACCGGCGAGTACGACGCTTCGCGGCTGGCCAATACCAGCAACAATTTCTACACCTACAAGCCGTTGGTGTCGGCGACCTGGATGCCTACTGCGCGTACTGAGTTGTCGATCAAGACCACTTACAGTTTCAACAAGGAAAACCACGATACCGACTACCGGTCCGGGCAGATTTTTCACTTCGATTATTCGGCCAGCTACAAGGTCACCGATAACCTGAGCCTGGGTGTGAATGGCTATTACCTCAAGCAGACGACCGACGATAAGCAGTACGGGCATACGGTGGTGAATATCTTGGGTGAAGAGGTGAATGATGGTGTGCGGGGGCAGGTGTTTGCGATTGGACCGGCGGTGTATTTCACCTTTTTGAAGTACGCGAGTGCGGAGGTGCGGTGGGCCAAGGAGTTTGATGTGGAGAATCGGCCGGAGGGGAATATGTTGTGGGCTAAGTTGACGATTCCTTTTGCTTTGTGAGGTTTGGGGTTCTGTTGGTGTACATATCCGTTTCTTCGGTAACGGCTGGTATGGGTTCCGCATTTACAGCGGGTCACGATGGAAAAGAGCGGGAATGCCGGCAAGCCAGCTCTCACATCGGATCGAGCAATGCCCCAAAAAAAGGGGCGATCATTGATCGCCCCGAACGGTACATCGAGAGGTCCTTTCCCAAGCCTTACAAGCTGATCTGCTTACGCTCCTCCTCCGTCAACCGCGCCCGCGCCTGCTCGCTCAGCGGCCCCGCGCCCAGCACTTGCACCGGGCTGTCAGGGTTGTAGCCAGAGGTTTTCTGCGCCGGTTCCGGCTCCCGTGGCAATGGCTCGCTGCCCAGGCTCAACACCTCGACCGTCATGATCGAAGGCCGACCTTGCTTGGCCGCCGCCTGCTGACTGCGCGCTGCGTCTTCCGCCGCCTGGGACGCCGCCGCCCCGGCCGCGCTGGCCGAACTCATGGCGCCGGTGTTGACGGTGGCGGAGACCGGCACCCCGGACGACTTGCCCTGGGTCTGGATGTTCGCTGCGTTCACCACGCGCAAGGCTGCGATGTTGACGTTGCCCGACACACGAATGCCCGCCTCGCCCGCGTCGATGGTACCTAGCGGCGCGATGAGATCGATGTCCCCGGCCGGCACTTCCGGGATCGGGTTGAGCGTGGCGATCCCCGCGCCAGTGCTTGGCACCGACGGCGACAGGCCGACGTTGCCCCAGTTGTCATAGACACGCTTGGGCGGCGTGTACACCACGGTGGTCTTGGAGCCACGGCCGGCGTTGATGTCGCCTTCGCTGGTCCAGCCCATGATCGAGCCGCCAAAGGTGGTCATGATGCGGCTCTGGCCGAGCAAAATGCTGCCCAGGGAATACAGTTGGATATCCCCCGCGCCCTGGGTGATCACGCCCGCCGTCGACGGTGGCGCCGCGCCTTCGATACCGAAGGTCTGGCTGCCGCCTGGGGTGAGCATCTGGATCGAGCCACCGAAGTTGGTGTGCACCCCGGCGCCGCCGAACAGGGTGATATCGCCTTTGTAGGTGATCGGGTTGCCGGCCACGTCCTTGTCCGGGAACAGCGCCGCGATGGCCGCACGCCCCCGCACATAACTGCCCTCACGCACGCCGCCGTCCCTGTTGTACTCGCGGCCAGCGGCCTTGAGCTCGGCGAAGTACACGTCACGGGCGAACACCCGTTGTTGCTCGGCGGGCAACGCCGCGTAGTAGGTGCGGGCCTGCTCGGGGCTGCCGATGAAACCGAAGCGCTCGGCGAGCCAGCCGACCAGCTCGTTTTCGTAGGTCTTGGCGACCTTGCCGCCCTGGATCGACTCGCCGGGTTGCGCCAGGTTGACCGGGTTGAGGTAGGCCTGGACAAAACGCAGGTAATCCGGGCCATTGGGGCCGACGCCGGCTTGCATCACAATACTGGCGCCGGGGCGCGTGTCGCCCGCCGCCACGGCACCCAGGCTGGTAATGCCGACCCTGTCGTCCATCAGGATATTGTGGCCGGCGGTGACTTCCAGGTTGCCGGGACCGGCGACGTTGAAGCTGCTGTAGAGGATGTCGCGACCGGCACTGACGATGGAGACATCGGTGGCGCCGTTGTGCACGAACAGGTTGCCGGCGAGGGTGTATTGCCCCGTCGCGAAGTCACCGCCGCTGGCACCGCTCAAGCCTGTACCACTGCTGACGATGTCTCGGCCCGCACGCATCCACACCGCGCCCGCGCCTTCGTAGTAGGTCTGGCCCAGACGTGGGTCATCGGCGCCGGTCAAGGTGATAGTGCGCCCACTGCTGACCCCCAGCAGATCGCCCGTCAGGGCATAGAAGCGTGCGGGTTCCAGGCTATTGCCCCACGCCGTGCTGGCGGTGTTGGGACCAAAAGCAAACAACGGGAGGGCATTGCCCAGGCGGGCCAGGTTGCCATCGGCAGAAACAGTGCCGCTGCCCTCCACCCGAACCCCACCGATAAACCCTTGGACGGCTGGCTTGAAGACAGTCGCCAGGCTGTCCGGCGCTGCGCTGGAGCGGCTGATGATCAGGTCGCCGCCGTAGATCGAGTCCGCCGCCAGCAATTGCAGTTGCCCCTTGGCCGATGGCGCCAAGACCATCGACTTGAGTGGCTGCGGCGTCTCCGGGTTGTTGGTGGAGGCACTGCCGTAATACAAGCTGCCGCTGGCGGTCACGGCACGCAAAGTCGCGGGATAGACCGCCGCCATGTCGGTTTCCACCGCCTGGGTCAACGGCGTGAGGTTGCCACCGGCTGAAAAGAGGTCGATGGCCGTGCGATCGGTCCACAGGCTGAACCAGGTCTGCCCGACACCCGTGACCCCGTCTTTCTGGTAGGCCCACAGGTTCATCTGCGGTGCGCGACCAGGGTCGGCCACTTCCTGCAGCACCAGGTCTCCACGGGTGGAGACGCTGAAAGTCGCGTCGCCCGGCAACAGGCTCCAACCACCCGCCGCGCTCGCAGACGTCGAGCGCATCGCATCATAGGCGCGGACCTCGCTGGGGCTGTGATCCACCGCTCGCGAGCCGTAACGCAACGCCAGGCTACCGAGGCTGCCGCCGGTCAGTTGAACGTGCCCGCGCAGGTCCACCACCGCACCGTTAAGCTGCCCCAGAACGATCTGGCTGCCAGGGTTTACCGCCCCACCGACCCGAACGTTCATATCGCCGCCGCCGGTAAGTTGCAGGCTGCCATCCGCCGCGACCCGGCCGGTGCTGCCGACCGCCAGCACCAAGCCTGTGCTGCGGGGGCTGACATTGCGTGCCACGTAGCCGGCAGCCAGCGGCGCGATAATGCCCGCGTCCCCCCCGACGTCGACATTCAGGTTGCCACCGCCCAATGTTCCGAACCCGGTAAAGCCCACCATCTGGTCGGCGGCGCCTGGTACAGGCGCGAATGAGCCGAAGTTGATCCACCAGGCAGTGCCTTGTGCCTGGCTGCCGCTCAAGCCGTTGCCCTGGCGCCACAGCCAATTGCCGACGTTGGTCGAATCCTGGCCAATGTCCAAGGTTACCGGGCGCCCGGCACCGCTCCCCGCCTTGCTGGTGACGTTGCCGGTGAGATTGCCACCCGCCTTCACCAGCAAATTGCCGCCGTTCTCTGGGTACCAGGCGCCGGTAGGGCTACCCGGTGTAGCGGCGGCAGAAGTGCCGGCGGTGTAGACACCGAACAGCGACTCCATGCTCAAGTTGCCTGCGGCCAGCAGTTCCAAGTCCGCCGCGCCGGTACGGATCACGCTGAAGCGCGTGCTGCCGCCAACGATCTTGCTCGGGCCGTAGACGCCGTAATGGCTGTCGGCCAGGCGCAGATTACCGGCCTGCGGTTGCGACTGCAGCGCACGGCTGTCGGCCGCCCGGGTGTCGGCACCCGCCAGCAGGCGCATCGACCAGGCTTGGGAACCGTCGGGCAGCATCGGCGCCGCCGCCCACGACTTGCCTTGCCCATTCGCCCCCGGCACGCGCAATCGCACCGAAGTGGCGTTGCCCGGCAACTTGACGTTGGTGCCCACCGGCAACAACGCGCCACGGGGCAGCAGTTTGGTGCCACTGAGAATGACCGTGCCAGTAGTGCCCAGCTTGCCGGGCAATGGCACGCCCGCAGGCCAGGTCATGATCCGCACACTGGTGAGACTCACCAGCACGTTGCCCGCGTCCAGGATGCTGCCGTTCGCCAAGTCCAGAGGTTCGGTCAGGCGTGTGCCGGCCGGGTGTATTACGTTGCCTGCGGCATCACGTACCGCACCCGCCAAGACCGTGCCGGCAGGCAGTGTCAACGCCGCATTGAGGGTCACCGCCGTCGGTAACCGAGTACCGGCAGGCAAGCTGCGAGCCTTGATCGTCACGTCGAAATTCAGCGTCACGCCAGCGGGGAATGTCGTGCCGTCCGCCAGCGTCACGCCGTTGCCTGGCACCACCACGGTACCGCCGGTGAAATCGATACCGGCGCGCAGTACCCAGCCATTGTCATCATTGGAGGCCGCGGGCGCGGCGAAGCCGTCGTTGATACTGCCGTAGATGTTCAGGTCGCCACCGGCGCGCAGGGTCAGGCTGCCGGCTTCGGTCACTGCGTGAGTCGGCGACTTGAGACTGGCGTAGCGATAGCCGGACAGGTCCAGATCACCCTGGACGACCAGGTCGCCGTCAGGGGTTTTGCTGATGATCTCGACGCCCGGACGCAGGTGGAACGTGTCGCCGTAGGTGGCGTTGTTCAGGCCGGCCAATTTGTTTTGCACCAGGTCATTGTTGAGCAGTGCCGCATTGATGAACGCCGTGCTCAGCGCGTGTTTCTGATCCAGGTAGGCCTGGGTGATTTCCTGGTACGGCCTGCCACTGGCTGTCGCATCGGTCTTGGCCGGGGCATCGTCATACGTGACCATGCCGTTAAGGGCGATGGAGCGCGCGCCCTCGATTGTCAGGCGCCCACTGGCGTCGATGGCAATGTCATTGCTGCCCAGTCGCGGCGCATTCAGCTCCAGCGTGCCACGGTTGCGCCCATCGTTGCCGGTGGCGTCGGTGCCATGGCGCAGGTCGATGTGCACGCCATCGGCCAGGGTCAGTTGGCCGGTGCCGGACCCGAGCATCACGATAGCGCGGTTGGGCGAGTCGATGATCTTGCCGTAGCTGTCCACGCGCAACTGCGTGCCGTGGGCGTCGAGTACGGCGCTGCCGTCCAGGGTCAGGCCGTTCTTGCCTGCCAGGTTGATGCTGCCGACGCGCTCGCCGCTGGCATCCACCCGGCCCGTCACGCGCAGACTGCCGTTGTCGACCGAGACGTTGACGGTGTTGGCCTTGACGTCGCTGCCGATGATCAGGTCGCCCTGCTTGAGCTGGAAGCTGCGCGCACCAAAGACCTGCCCCTGGTTGAGGCGCTGGTTGAGCGCCGCGAACTGGTCGCTGAGGCTACCGCTGCCGCCCAGGTGCTGGGCCTGTATTTCCACCGCACCGGCCAGGTACGGCACCCGCGTGCCACCGGCGTCGTAGTCTCCGCTGCTGCCGGCAAGGACCTTGCCCGCCAGGTCGACGCTACCCGCCGCACCGCCCACCGCGACGGCGCGCAGTTTGCCGGCCTGGTTGTACTGTGCCGACAGGTCGATGGTGGAGCCCGCACTCTGCCGCACATCCCCTTCGCGACTTTCCAGCAGCACCTCACCGCCTGCGCTGTATTGGGTCAGGTCGTTGAACGCGATCGCGTGGCCGGACACATCAACCAACGCGGCGTCGGTCAACACCACATCACCACGGGCACCGAGGGTGACCTTGCCGCTGGGCAGGACCACCGCACTCGCCAAGCGCAGGCTGTCGCCCTGCAGCGACAACTCGCCGCCAAGGCCGTCGACCTTGCCCACCGGGCCGCCCGACGCGCTGATATCGATGGCGCTCCCGGCGGTGATTTTATTCACCGAACCCGCTGCGCCGGTCATCAGCGGCGTCAGGATACTCAGGTTCCCGCCACTGTAGGCAAAGCCCTTGATGGCGTCGTAGGCGCCCTGGCTCTGGTACACCGAAAGGCTGCCCTTATGGTTCGCGGTGATGCGGTCGCTGGCCTTCAGGTTGACGTTGGCAAACCCCAGGGCCAAGCGGTTGAGGCTGGCGGTGGTGCTCGCCTGGGCGAACTCGCCATACCCGAATTCAATGCGCTCGGCGTTGATATCCAGGCGCCCGCTACCGGTGCCCGCCCCCCCCGCCACCACGGTGCCAGGCGCTGCTTCGGCGCCCTGCCAGATCAGGTTGGCGGTATGAATGGTCGCCACGTCATTGGCACCGCCAGCGCCGTAGACGGCTGGCGTGGAGAGCATCAGGTTATTGAGCAGGGACTTGCCGGTCACCACGTCATAAGTGTCCAGGGTGGTGGTGCCGTAGAAGTTGAAGCTGTCCCGCGCCGACAATTGCAGGGTTTCCAGGCCAGGAGCGCCGAATTGAGTGTCGCCGCGCAGCAGGCGGTCGAGTACGGCTTGAGTCAGGGTCAGGCCCGCAGGCAGACGGTTGGCCGCGGCGGCGGCAGCGAGCGCCTCGGGGCTGCCGACGTTGATGCTGCTCAGACCCAGGTTGAGATGGCGGGTGCCGTAGCGCACCTGGTCGCCCATTTGCAGGGTGCTGTCGGTCAAGACGGCGATGGTGCCTTCCGAATACAAGGCTGTTGGCCCACTGCACGGCGCGCTGTTGCACACACCTATCTGGATGCCTTGGCCCACTTCCGATTGCTTGGCGGCGACGACGTTGAGCAGGCCGTTGGACACCGCCAACACGTTGGCCATGTTGTAGACAAAACCGTCACGTGCGTCATAACCGACCTTGCCGCGCCCGATGGTGTTGATCGAAGCGCCTTGCTCCACCACGATACTGCCGGTGGAAGCAACCAGGAACACTTCCGGCGCCGCCAGGGTTGCGCCATCGCGAAGAATCAGCGCACCCGTGGTGCCAGCCGCCAGGTTGATGTAGTTACCGCCCTGGCCATAGTTGACCACCGTCATCCCACCGACCAGCAAGCGCGAAGCGCCCAGCGCATTGAGGCTGTCCGCATTCAGGGTGACACCATTGAAACCACCGGTGACACCGCGCCCTGCCCCGACGATTTCAATGTCGGTGTCGACGCTGCTTGAGTTCCTCACGGAAACGCTGCCGCCGTAACCGCCGGCAGCCGCCTCAAAGCGCCCGATGCCCTGGAACGAGAAGGCGTCCTCACCCGCGCCCGAACGCAGCACCAATTGCAAGGTCTTGGCGTCCACCGGCAGCAATGCCCGAGGTACGCCGAGCCGGGCGGCATCCGCTACAGCAAATTGCGCGTAGCCGGTCTCGTTGTACTGCGAGTAACGGCGCAACGTATCGGCGGAGGTCAGGATCACTTGGCTGTTGAGGCTGTTGGCGATACCTGTGTTGGCAATCGACAACCGCCCCGCCGTGGACCAGGAGCCATTGCGCATCGCCTGCGCCGAACCGTCGCTTGCCCCTGCGGCGAGCCCGTTGATTTCCACCCGGAACGCCCCCGGCGTCAGGGCATACGTGGAGGGCATCAGGGTATAGGTGCCTGCCGCCAGCCCCGGCACACCGGCGCCGATGGTGATTTGCTGGCCGATCAGCGGGTCGACCGCGCCCCCCTCCGGCGCCACCGGGGCATAGCCCGGTTGCACGCCCGGCACAATTGCGTAGACCGGGTTGGTACCCAGCCCCGGCAGGACAAAACCGCCGTTCGCACCGAATTGCACCAATGGGTTGTAACGCGCATCCGTGGAACCGCCGCGCCCGGAAATAAAGCCGGCCCCCAGCAATTCCCCACCGCCCGACAGATCCAGGGTCGCGTCCGGCAGCACCGCCACGGACTGCCCGCCCAACGTCACGCCAACCAACAGGTTGCCGGCGTTGTTCGCACCGCCCTGGCCAATGAACGTCACGGTCTTGCCGTTGTATTTGTAGATCTGGCCGTCCACGGTCCCGCCGTACGGCAGCACCAGGCCCTTGCCGCTCACCGAGGTGAGGCTGCCGGGCAGCAATTCCACGCGGGTGGAACCCAGCCTGCCGATTTCAATCAGCCCCAGCGGTGCGCGGACCACACCGCCCTGCTTGATGGTGGGGCCGCCTAATTGAAGGCGGCCAAACACCGAGTACGGCATGGCCGCATTGCTGTTACCGGTGCGAGCAATGGTCAGGGTGCGCGTCGGGTCGTAGGTGAAGCCGGTGTCGACGTCTTGATTATCCAGGAAGCCTGCCAGCACCCGTGCCCCGACTTCGGTAGCCGGGTACAGCTGCGCCGCGCGCAGGGTCATGTCACCGCGCGTCATCAGTTGGGTGCTGATGCCTTCGGCGATCACGTCCGCCCCGGCGCCGGCCAGGAAGCGCAGGTCGCCCTGGCTGGTCAGTTGCACATCATCGAAACCACGACGGTCGACATTCACCAGGCTGGTGTCGCTCAGCGGCAGGTTGCTGTTGTTGCCGAACAGCACGTTGCCGCGCACATCGATCAGGTTACCGCTGGCGGCAAACAGCGCCTGGCTGGCGCGTTGCGACATGCCGGTGGTCAATACCGGGTGCAGGTACTGGTCCTTGGCCTCCAGCGGTTCAAGGATGCCCGCCAACAGCAGGTACGGCGCCGACAGGTTGATACGGGAATTGTCCGCCGCCTGTTCCGTGAGGCCCATGGCGCCGCTGTACAGGCGCAGGCTTTGGCCCAGGTGCAGTGACACGTCACCGTCAAAACCCAACAGGCCGTTGCTCAACACGGCGAGGTTATCGAACCCGCCCGCGTTGACCTGGTCGACGCCAAGGCGACCATGACCATATTCCAGGTCGGCGGCCGCCGCGTCGGCGGTGTCCGGCGATGCACTGCCCTGGTGGGTCTGGCTCAGCACCAGTTCGCGCAGCTTGAGCACGCGGTCGGTGACTGCGTTCTTGGCGTAGTACGGGCTTTCCAGGGCCAGGGACAAACTACCGCCCGCCGCACCGGCGCCACCGGCGCGGGCGACAAAGCTGCCATCCAGGTACAGGCCGTTATTGGAGGCAAAACTGATGCTGCCGCCATTGCTTGCCACCTGTACCCGGCCCTGGCCTGGCACATCCAACGCCGCCTGGGTACCGGACGCGTCCAGGCGCGCGCCGTCGCGCACCACTACAAACAGGTCGCTGGCCTTGGCAATGCCGGTCGCCAGGTCGATGTCGCCACCGATGCTGATCTTGCCGCCGTTACGCACCTGGCCGTAGACACCGCCACGATTGTTCACCGCCGTGACCGCCCGCGATGCGACGTCGATCAGCGCGTTCTCGCCCACCCAGATCGAGCGGCCATGGCCAATGGCGTTGACCGCCTCGGACGCCTGGACCGTCAAGCCGCCAAGGCTGACGCTGCCCCCCCAGGCATTGAGGGTGCCGTTCAGGGTCAATTGGCCGACGCTGCGCAGGTTGATGCCCTGGCCGGGGTCGACGTTGATCACGGCGCCCTTGCCCACTGTCAGGGCCGTGGTGGCCAGTTCGGCGGCCGTCGAATCGCGATGGCCGGCAGTCAGCGCCAGGCTGGCGCCACGGCGCTGGGTCAGCACACCCTTGGCAGCGTCTTCCTGGTAAAGCGCCGGGGTCCAGCGCTCCAGGGCCGTCGCCGGGTCGCTGCCCGTTGGCGTGGCCGACGTCTGCTCGCCCAATCGGTAGACGGGCGTGGTGACATCCACCTGGGTGCCATCCGTGACCAGCAGCCCTTCGTTGCCGCTGATGTCGTACGCCGAGAAGCCCTTGTTGAAAAAATCCCCTGCCAGTTTCAGGGTATCGGCGGTGGGCGCCGTGCCGCTGTCGCCGATCTGCACCTTGCGCGCCTGCAATGCCAGGGTGCCGCCGCCCGTGACGCCATAGCCACGAATCTCACCGTCCAGCGCCAACGCACCGAGCGCCCCCAGGGTCACGTCGCCGCCCTTGCCGCCGACGAGCTTGCCGTCCACGCCGAGGGTGGCCCCAGAAGATGCATCCACCACACTGCCCTGCGCCAGGCTCACATTGCCGGTACCGCGCAGCGATACCTTGCCGCCGTTGACATAGGCCAGGCCGCTGGTGTCGGAAGGGTTCAGTGGCAGGTTGTTCCAACGCCCGCTGGCATCCAGCTTGACGCCGCTGGCGACGTTGACCGTGCCCGCCCCCGCTGCAATTGCATCCTCAACGGCCCCGGCTTTAAGCGGGTTGACCTGGCTGAGCAGGTTGCCGGCGTTGATACTGCCGCCGTGGGCCGTCAGGTTCGCATTGAGAGTGACCCCAGGCCCGAACAGGGTGATATCACCGCCGTCCGCCACCTTGAGCGCGCCATTGACGGTGATCTGCTGTGTGGCGCCCACCTTGATCGCGCCCAGTTGGTAGCCATTGAGGGGGTCACTGTCGAGCACCATCTTGCCTTGGCGATCCGCCGGCAGTGCTGTGGTGAGGTCCAGGCCATCGGCAATGTTCTGCGTGTTGCTGTCGATCAGCACTTGGTCGGTGGCGCCACTCAGGGCGTAGCGCAGGGTGCCGGTGGTCTTGTTGTAGATCGGAATGTACTGACCAATGATCAATTGCGCCCGCTGGGCCATGGCCTTCTTGGATTGCTGGTAACCGTCGAGGTTGATACTTGGCGCCTGGGTCTGGCGATCGCCCTGGAATACATCGCTGATCAACTGGCCTTCCAGCACCGCGCTGGTGGTGCCGATTACCAGTTTGCCGGCATCGCGGCCCACGGTGTAACCGGCCTCATACCGGCGCTGCGGTGCAATCAGCGGGTTGTAGTAGTACTCGGTCTGGCCCCAGCGCGCGCTGTTGTCTTCATAGCCTTTGTAGAACCCCGAATAGAGGATGTCGCCCGGCGCCTTGGAGAGTTCATACAAGCGGCCATTGGGACCCTTGAGCCAGGTTTGCTGGATGTAGCCGGCTTGCACGTCCACGGTACCGCCGGACAGGTTGATCTGCGCGCCCTTCTGGGTCACCACATCGTTGCCGGTAAAGGTCACGGTGCCGCCCTGGGCCATCCATTCACCGACCGTGTGCCCCTGGGTGCCGAGGTAACCGCCAACTTCCAGCAAGCCGCCGGCGGTGTACCAGCGATCCGTCGCATAGCCGTTGGTGCCCGCCGGTACAAACACCAGCTCGCGCAGGTCTACCCACACATCGTTGTTGATCAGTTGCCCGCCGTCCCGGTTGACCGGCGCATCGCGCTGCTCGTTGCCCTGCACGTTGATCTTGATGTTGTTGGATTCCATCGACACCTTGACGCCGACCGCGCCTGACACGTCGATCATCGCGCCATCGCGCACCAGGCTGCGCCCCGTCGCGCTGACCGCCACCTGGCCGCCGGTGGCCAGGGTGATCGAGCCTTTCTGGAAGTCCACGGTGCCGCCGCTGACGATCTCGATCCGCGACTGGTCGGTACGGTCGGCCACGGTGCTGAGGTTGTTGAACGGGCCGGTGATCAGGTTGGCCGGCGTGCCATCGAGCTTGATCAGGCCGTTGTCTTTCTGGCCGTTGAGGGCGGTGCTGCCACTGGCGTCCAGCAGGATCGCGGTGGTGCTGCCCTCGCCCAGGGTCACGCTGCCGGTGGTGTCGGTGGCAGCGTTGAGCAAATGAAGGGTGCCGCGCGTGTCCACCGACGTGCTGGCCAGGGCTACGCCGTTTTGCTGCACTTGGTGACCGGTCAGAGTGATGTCGCCGGTGGAGGCCATGATCAGGCCGCTGTTGGTGACCTTGCCGGCACTGCTGCCGGTGTTGAGGCTGGTCGCCACTTCATTGCCGCGCGTGGTGGAGCGGTCGTTGCCGGTGGTGCCGACGCCCTTGCGGATGTAGAAGCTGTCACCCGCCGCCAAGGTCGTCTGGCCCTTGGCGGTAATGAGGGTGCCGGCGTTGTCCACTTCGGCGCCCAACAGCAAGGCGTAACCGCCGGCATCGGTGGACGTGGCCGGGTTGTGGGTCTGGATCACGGCGCCACGCTGTACCTGCACCTTGCCGGCGGCATCGGTAAAGGTCGGCTGGGTGCCGTTGGCGTCGACGTAGATACCGCGCTGGGTGAACTGCTCGTCGGTGATGTTCGCCGCTGCGGCCACCAGGTTACGCACATTCACCTGGCTGGTGCCGCTGAACACCACGCCGTTGCGGTTCATGATCATCACCGTACCGGCGCCGTTGATCTGGCCCTGGATCTCGCTGGGCCGCGCATTCGGATCGTTGACGCGGTTAAGCACCGCCCAGCTGGACTGCTGCTGGAAATCCACGGTGGTGTTGCGCCCGACGTTGAAGGTCTCCCAGTTGAGGATCGCCTTGTCGGCGGTCTGCTCGATGGTCACCGTGGTCTTGCCGCCGGACTGGCTCTGGGTCGGGCCCTTGGCGTTGGTCCAGCCCTGGGTGAGGCTGTTATCGACCTGCAGGCCGCCCTTGCCCATGCCATCGGGAACGTTCGAGACCTGGCCGAACGCCGCCTGGCGCCCCGCTGCTTGCGCCGCCTGCTGGGCCGCAATCGCCGCGACACTGGTGTTCAAGGTGCTGATGGAGCGCGACAACTGCTGCTTGACGCGCGCCTGTTGGTTCAACGAAGGAATCCCCGGCACCTGGCCTGCACCGGTGCGCGCCGCCGTGGCCGCCTGGGACGCGCCCTTGTCGGCAAACCAGCCGGAACTGAACGCCGTGGCCGCCTGGGCATTCCCCGCCACCATCAACAACGCAATGGCCTGGGCCAGTGGTTTGAGGCGCAGGATTGTCTCTGGGGCTTTGAGGTTAACCGGTGATTTGCAGCGGACCATCTGGAATCTTCCTTCTTGGTGTTAGCCCAGGGGCAAGACAAGCTCACGTATGAGGGTTAGGCGGTTGGCAAGGGGCGCGACTGAACTTCTGTCATGGAAAGTTCACATGCGGCTGGTAACGCAAAAAAATCAGCAACGGCACAGGCCGTTGCTGATCAGGTGGTGCGGGTCTTGGGTAGCCTGGGTTACAGCGGACGACCGATGCCGTTGCAGACGTTGGTCTTGCCAATGCTCAGGGCGCTGGTGGACGTTACGAACGTGTCGGTGATGGCTGCTTTCCAGTTAGCGGGCAGCGGTACGAAACGGTTGGCCGAAATGGCGTCGTCGTTGTTGGCGGTTTCGCCGAAGTGCTTGGTGAAGAAGTCACGCACCTGGGTAGTCTGGCCAGCGTTGGCGTAGCACTGGTTGAAGATCAGGTTGGTGAAACCAAGGATCGGGTAGCCCGAAGTCGGGTAAGGCTGAACGCCGGCCACACCGTCTTTACCGAACACTGGCACCCAGTTGTCCGGTTGGGTGATGTCCAGTGGAGCGCTAGGATCGTTAGGGGCTGGAACCAGTGCGATGGCATCCGACACGTTGCCTGGCGCTGGCGATACACCTTCGATGCCGTTGGCCACGTCTTTACCGACGCGAGCGACTTTGGTGGCGTCGTCCAGACCTTCCAGGGTGGTCGCGGCGTAGTCAGGGCTCATGTAGGTGATGCGGCCTTGAGCGGCGTTCAGGGCGGTCATCACACCTTGGCTGCCAGTGGCGGCAACGGCGCCAACCAACGGCGTCAGGCCCAGGCTGTAGCTGTTGGCGAAGGTTGTGGTGACAGCGAAGGTGCCAGGCTCAGTGGTGCACTTGGCATTCAGGAAGCGGGTGAACAGCTCGGTAGTGCCGCTGCTTTCGCTGCGATAAACCACGGTGATCGGGCCGGTACGGCCAGAGCCGGAGATGCCCGACCAGTTAGTGATACGGCCGGAGAACACACCGCACAGCTCTTTGACGCTCAGGTCAACCGCTGCAGTACCGCTTTTGTTGAACGGGATGGCAACCGAGGTGGCAACCGATGGCACCTGGATCAGCTTGCCCCAGGCAGCTTGTTTGGTGGAAGCGTAGGTCGACAGCTCAGCCGAGGTCAGCTTGGAATCGCTGCCTGCCCAGTGCACGTTCTTGTTGGTCACGCCGGCCACGAACTTGGTGTAGTCGTTGGTCAGGAAAGCCGCTTTGCCGTTGCCGCTGCCCACGCCGATGTAAGGGGCGAAGCCGGCAGTGAGTACGCCGGCAGTCTGGTACAGCGGTTGTGGCAGGGTTGCACCGCCGCCGTTGATGTCAGCCATTGCAGCCTGTGCCGAGCACAGGGCAGCGAGGGTCATGGATACCGCGAGAACGTTGCGCTTAAACATGAAGAATCTCCTTTCGTCGTGTTTGTACGTTGGGGTAGATGGCTCTTGCATGACGCCATGGCTTCGGTCCCAAGCCGTCTTCCGGGGGTGGCCGGGGGTGAAAACCATGGGAGTGAAATTCGCAGTTTCCGATGACGGTTGTAGGAAAAAACCTCGGGAGGAACACCTTGATTTTTAAAAAGATTCTCGGGTGTTTTGGTCATCGTTTTGAGCGGTTTGGGCACAGGTGACAGCGAGGTTTCAGCGCAATGGGCTGCAAGCGCCGTGGGACGTCGGGATGTGACGGAATGAGGAACCCGAGGTTCGGGGCCACGCACAAAACACTGCCGAAAAAATATCGATTTGCAGGAGCCGGCTTGCCAGCGATAGCGGTGGGTCAGTGCTATCTGTGTCGGCTGACCTATCGCTATCGCTGGCAAACCAGCTCTTGGGGTGAAAGGGAGTATTCAGGTGACCAGTTGGTTGATCTCGATGATCGGCAACAGCACCGCCATGACGATTACCAGCACCACGGCGCCCATCACCACGATCATCAACGGCTCCAGCAACGCGGTCATGCCCATGGCGCGGCGTTCGATATCCCGCGACAGCGTTTGCGCCGCGCGCTCCAGCATCGGCGGGAGCGAGCCGGTTTTTTCGCCGCTGGCGATCAGGTGGATCAGCACCGGCGGGAAGACTTTTTCCACCGCCAGCGCCGGGGCGAGGTTGACGCCTTCGCGCACTTTGGCGGTGGCGTCGTTGACGCATTGGCTCAGGCGGTCGTTGGACAGGGTTTGCCGCGCCGCTTCCAGGGCGCGCAACAGCGGCACGCCGGCACCGCCGAGAATCGCCAGGGTCGAGGCAAAGCGCGCGGTGTTCAGGCCCAATACAAAACGCCCGATCAGGGGCAGGCCCAATACACGGCTGTGCCAATTCAAGCGCGCCACCGGGTTGCGCAAATACAGGCGCCAACTCCAGAAACCGCCAACGATCCCGGCAAAACACAGCCAACCCCAGGCGCGGATAAAGTCACTGGCGTTCAGCATTGCCAGGGTCAGCCCCGGCAAATCCTGGCGCGCCTGGGAGAACGCGCTGACCACCTGGGGCACCACGTAGCTCAGCAAGAAAATCACAATGCCGATGGACACCAGCCCCACCACGCCGGGGTAGATGAACGCGGTGAGGATCTTGCCCCGCAGGTTGTTGCGCTCCTCGATGTAGTCGGCCAGCCGCTCCATGACCTGGGCCAGATCACCCGACTCCTCCCCGGCCGCAATCAACGCGCGGTAGATCGACGGAAAGTCCCGTGGCCGCGCTGCCAACGCATCCGCCAAACGCATGCCTCCGCGCACATCGGCGCGCACGGCGGCCAGGGTCTGGGCGATATGCTTTTTCTCGGCCTGCTCCACTGTGGCGCTCAAGGCGGCTTCCAATGGCAGGCTCGCACCCAGCAGGCTTGCCAGTTGCCGCGTGGCCCAGGCCAGGTCGTTGTCCGACAGCTTGGCGGTGAACAGGCTGCTGCCGGAGGCCGCTTGCTGATTGCCTTCAATTTGCACCAGCAACGCCGTCAGGCCTCGGCTGCGCAGGCTGGCAAATGCCGCGCTCTGGCTGTCGGCCTCCACGTGCCCGGCCTCAACCTTGCCGCTGGCATCGGCGGCCTCATAGCGATAGCGATTCATCAGGCGTCCCGTGTCACGCGCAGGATTTCTTCGGGCGCGGTGGCGCCGCTGCGCACCCAGCGCTCGCCGTCTTCACGCATGCTGAACATCCCGGCACGCCGGGCGGCCAGGCGCAGGTCCTGCTCGTTGGCGCCCTGGTGGATGAGGCTGCGCACGTCATCATCGACGCAAAACAACTCATGGATCCCGGTACGGCCGCTGTAGCCCATCTGGTTGCACTGCGCGCACCCCACCGGACGCCACGTGCCGGGCGCCGCCGGGTCCTCCTGCTTGCAGTGCGGGCACAGGCGGCGCACCAGGCGCTGGGCCAACACACCCAGCAAGGACGACGCCAACAGAAACGGTTCGACGCCCATGTCGATCAGCCGGTTGACCGCCGACACCGCGTCATTGGTGTGCAAGGTCGCAAGCACCAAGTGCCCGGTGAGCGAAGCCTGCACGGCGATTTGTGCGGTCTCCAGGTCGCGGATCTCACCGATCATGATGATGTCCGGGTCCTGGCGCAGAATCGCACGCAGCGCCAGGCCGAACGTCATGTCGATCTTGGCGTTGACCTGGATCTGGCTGATGCCCGGCAGGTCGTATTCCACCGGGTCCTCGACGGTGAGGATATTGCTGGTGCTCGCATCCAGCCGCGCCAAGGCGGCGTACAGGCTGGTGGTCTTGCCACTGCCGGTGGGCCCGGTGACCAGCACGATGCCGTGGGGTTGGCGGATCAACGTGTCCAGGCGCGCCAGCAACTGCGGCTCCATGCCCAGGGTCTCCAATTGCAGGCGCCCGGCTTGTTTGTCCAGCAGGCGCATGACGACTCTTTCACCATGGCCGGTGGGCACGGTGGACACCCGAATATCGATGGGACGACCGGCCACGCGCAGTGCGATGCGACCGTCCTGGGGCAGGCGTTTTTCGGCGATATCGAGTTGGGCCATGATCTTGATCCGCGACACCAGTGCGCCATGCAACGCCTTGCGTGGCGACACCACGTCCCGCAGGGTGCCGTCGACGCGGTAGCGCACGACGGAGTGGGTTTCGTAGGGTTCGATGTGGATGTCACTGGCTTCATCGCGGGCGGCCTGGGTGAGCAAGGCGTTGATCATGCGGATCACCGGGGCGCCGTCCTGGGTGTCGAGCAGGTCGGTGACTTCGGGCATGTCTTGCATGAGGCGGTCGAGGTCGACTTCGTTTTCGGCGGCGCCCACTACGGCGGCGGCGCTGCCGGTGTCGGCGTAGGCGCTGGTGAGCAGGCCGTCGAGTTCGTCGTCGCGGACCTGTTCGAGGTGGGTTTGGCCGAATTGGCGGTGGACTTCGCTGATGGACCAGCCGGGGGTTGAGGGGCACACGGTTAGCAGGTGGCCTGCTTCGGTGGGGCGCAGGAGGATGCGTTGGGATTTGGCCCAGGCGTACGGCAATAGGCTCATTGGGTTGGACCCGCTTTTAGGTGTACATATCCGTTTTTTGGGTAACGGCGGCTATTGGTTCCGCTCTTACAGCGGCTCACTTTTGAAAAGCGCAAAAGTAAGCAAAACGCTCTTGCCCCAACACTCGGCACCTCGCCTGGGCTCGGTGTGCCCGTAATCCGACAGTGATTTGGGGGGCCGCCGCCACGCGCCATCCATGGCGCGGGGCGGCTAAACCGGCATCCCTGCCGGTTTACCCCCCAAATCCCTGCCGAATTCCGGCCAGCGTGTTTGACGGGGCGCCTAAGATCAAAATCAAGATCAAGATCAAAAGCAAAAGCACAGCGGCCTGACAGCCGGCTTGAGTGGTGTGGAGCAAAGGCATACGCGGTCTTGTAGGATCTGGCTTGTCGGATTGCCGCATCGCTGCGATGCAGGCACCTCGGTGAGTCAGCTACACCCAGGTGATACTTTCGCAGGCAAGCCAGCTCCCACATTTGACCGAGTTCGACAGTCAGATACCGGTCAGCTCTAAGGCCGACGCGCTCTGCTTTTGCTTTGGCTCTGGCTTTTGCTTTTGATCTTAGGCGCCCCGTAAAACCACGCTGGCCGAACGCAGGCTTTGGAGCGTGGGTAACCCGGCAGGACGCCGGGTTAGCCGCGCTGGGCCAAGGATGGCCCATCGCGGCGGCCCACGCTCCAAAGCCGGAGTGAGGGCACACCGAGCCTAGGCGAGGCGCCGAGTGGTGGGGCGAAGGCCTTTTGGTTACTTTTGGGCCTTTCCAAAAGTGACCCGCTGTAAGAGCGGAACCATAAGTAGCCGTGACCGCAGCAACGGATATGTACTCAATCACGGCCGCCCCCCAGAAACAGGAATCGCCTTCTCCACCGAAGGCAACTGCGGCGCCTGCACATCCGGCATCGCCCAACTATGCTCGGGCTGCAACCCCCCTTGCGCCCTGCGCATAAACTCATACCGATTCAACGTAATACTACGCCCCGCCCCACTGTCCCGAATAATGTACGGCCGCAAAAACACCATCAGGTTGGTCTTGTTCACACTGCGCTTCTCATTGCGAAACAACGCCCCCAACCCCGGAATGTCCGACAACCACGGCACCGCATCATTACTCTGGCTATAGCCATCCTGCAGCAACCCACCAAGCACCATGATTTGCCCGTCATCGAGCAAAATACTGGTATCGATCGCCCGCTTGTTGGTCACCGTCCCCGCCTCCACCGAGGCCCGCGCATCTACGGTGCTGACCTCTTGGTAAATATCCAGCTTCACCGTGCCACCCTCGGAAATCTGCGGCCGCACATTCAGCTTGAGCCCCACCTCTTCACGCTGCACCGTCTGGAACGGGTTATTGCTGGTCCCCCCGCCACCGGTCACGTAGCTGCCGGTGACAAACGGGATGGTCTGGCCGACAAAAATACTCGCCGCCTCGTTGTCCAGGGTCAGCAGGTTAGGCGTGGACAATACGTTGGTGCCACCCTTGCTCTTCAACGCACGGGCCAACACCTTGAGGTCGAGCACCTTGCCAATACCGGGAATGTCCACCGTGCCGTTGACCAGCCCCACGTTCAGGCCCTTGGGCAAAACGTCGATGCTGGTCTTGCTGGTCGGCGTGCTGTTCACCCCGCTGCCGCCCAGGTTGACCCCGCCGAAACCGCCCTTGCCGCCCAGGTTGCCGGCCTGCCACTGCACGCCAAACTCAGTGGCATCGTCTTCCCCGACTTCCACGATCAGGCTCTCGATCACCACCTGGGCGCGGCGCTGGTCGAGCATGTCGATGACTTCGCGCAGGTTGCGGTACAGCGGGTCCGGTGCGGAGATCAGCAAGGTGTTGGTGGTGGCGTCCGCCTGGATAGTCACGCCGCCGGCACTGAACGCGGTGTCCTGATTCTCGTTGTTGGCGCCATTGGGGCTGGTCGTCGAACCAGGGGCCTGGCCATAGCCCGACTGCACACCGCTGCCGGTGGGTGTGCCGCTGCTGTTTTGCGCAGTGCTGGTGCCTTGGCTGTTCTTGCCATTGCCGCCCATGGCGCTGAGTTTGCCGCGTGCGTCATCGCTCACGCCAGAATCACTTTCGCCGGTGAGCAAGCCGCGCAGTGACTGGGCCAGCTTGCCCGCCTGGGCGTTGCGCAGGTACACCACGTGCATGTTGCTGGGGTTGCTCTGGGCATTGTCGAGCTTGTAGATCAGGTTGCGGGCCAGCTCGGTGCGCTCGGGGCTGCCGGAGCGGATGATGATCGAGTTGGAACGCGGGTCGCCGATCACATTGATCTTCTGGGTCTGGTCGGCGCCCTGGGTTTCCAGCAGCTCGGAGACCATGGCGGCGATGTCCACGGCAATGCCGTTTTGCACCATCACTACGTCGGTGTCGATGGCGCTGGGGGTGTCGATGCCGTTGATGATCTGCGCCACCCGCGCGAGGTTTTCCGCGTAGTCGGTGATCACGATGCTGTTATTGCCGGGGTAGGCATTGATCGGGTTGTTCGGCGACACGATGGGGCGCAGCACCGGGATCAGGTTGACCGCGTTTTCATATTGCAGGCGAAAGGTGCGGGTCTGCATGCCGCTGCTGCCAGCGCTGTAGATCGGCCCGCCGAGCAACTTGGCATCGGCTTCGGGCACCACCTGGGCCACGCCACCCACATCGACCACGCTGAAGCCCTGCATGCGCAGCGCCGCCAGCAGCATGTCGTAGGCCTGATGCGCCGGCACCTGGCCTTCGCTGACCAAAGTAAGGTTGCCCTTCACACGCGGGTCCACCAAAAATTGCTGGCCCGTGGCGCGGGACAGCGCGCGCACCACCGCCTGGATATCGGCATCGACAAAGTTGAGCTGCACCGGCTGGTCGCCCAGCGGGTTGCGCGCCTTGACCGCCGCCGGGGCGTGGCCGCGTGCGCTGTTGGTGACCCGATGCTGGACGGGCGGCTTGGGTGCCGGTTCGCGCTGGCGATCGAGCAAGGTTTCGCCGCTGCGGCGGGTTTCCGCCAGGGGTTGGCCGAGTTCACTGTCCACCAGCAACGGCTTGGCCGGCTCCTGGCTGCTGCACGCACTCAGGGCTAGCACCAGCAGCGGCGCGACCAGACGAAACGGGGGGACTGACCACTTCATGAAGCTTCCTTAGCGCCAAGCGCCTGATCCATGCGAACGGTCCCGGACACAGTGCCGGCCGCGTTGTCGACGGTGTCGAGGGCGCGCTGCAAACGCGCCTCGGACACCTCCAGGGAAAACGAGCGGGCATTGCCCAGCAGCCAGCCCACCACCGCGTCGGCCGGGGCGTTGTCGAACGTCAGGCTCCAGCCACCAGGTGCCAGCGCCTGCAAGTGGTAGTGGCCTCGCAGGCCGGCACTATCGAGGGCCTGGCGCAGTGCGGTTTCGTTACCCGGCCGGGGCGCGGCGACATCCTGCAACAGCACCTGCAAGGCTTCGGCCTGGGCACGCAACTTGGGGGTTTCGGCCTGCCAGTAATCGATCTTCTTTAGCGCGGGCGCCACCAGCACCAGCCAGGTCAACAGGCTCGCTAAAACCAGGCCGGCAGCGCCGAGCATGCGTTTCTCGCGCAGGGCCAGGCCACGCCAGAACACCTGGGCCTGGCTGCGCAGTCGTTGGATTTTATTCATCAGCGGCCCCTGGCTTTTCCGCCGCCGGCGCCGGGGCGATGGTCCAACCGTGCTCATCGCGGCTGGCGGCAAAGCCGGCCTGGGCCAACGCCGCCTGCCATTCACCTTCGGCCGTCGGGTTGCGACTGTCAGCCAATAGCTCGACGTGCAGGCGCCCCTGCTCATAACTCACGTTGTCGACGCTGCCGACCATGAACGGCAGGTGGCTGCCCGCCAGTTGCAACAAGCGGGTGAAGCGTTGTCCGGGGTCGTCCGCCGCGCCGCTCTGGCGTGCGGCCAATTGCTGACGCACCTGCTGCAAGGGGTTGAGCACCACCGGCAATTCGGGGAACGCCTGGCGCACTTGCTGGCTCATCAACGCCTTGAGTCGCTGGCCTTCTTCCACTTGGCGTGCGGCGTACAGGTTGAGTCCCAGGGTCCAGATGGCCACGGCCAGCGCCACACAGGCCAGCGCCCTGCCCCAGCCGCCAGTCGATGGCGGGTTGAGGCGACCGTGCAACCCCCAGGCAGGCACCGGCCCACTCCACCGCTGGGCCGCCTCCACCAGCGGCACCTCCAACGCCTGCACGCCCAACGGGTGCACCGCGCCTTGCTGCAGGCTCTCACGTGTCAACAGATAGCCTTCATCCAACGCCGCTGCGCCCACCGGCAAGGCATAGGGCGCCGGGTACAGGCCGCGCAACTTGAGTGGCAATTGCGCCAACCGCTCCAGCCCGGCCTTGGGCACCCAGGCCACTTGCACGCGGCCATCGCTCTCACGCGGGCCGTGGGCCACCTGCATCTGCTCCACCGGGCCGAGGATCAGCGCCTGCGCCGCACAGGCCACGGCGGCCGCTGTCTTCGCCGCCGGCAATGGCGGCAGCTCCAGGCTGGTGAGCAGGCTGTCACGGGGATGCAGGAAACAGTCTGCCGCCTGGCGCGATTTACCCAGTTGCGCCAGGCTCTGAGAGCCCTCTTCAACGACCACGCCACGCTCCAGCCAGGCAAACCTGACCAGGCTTTCGGCGCTCAATTGATCCAGTGGCGGCAGGCCAATGCGCAAGCGTTTCATACACCCACCCGCGACCAGATCACCCGTGGCTGACGGTCTTCAGGGCGGTGCAACAAGGCGTCGAGGGCGACCCGGCGTTGTTCGCGACGCGCCTGGCCCTGCACGCGAAACCACTCGCTGGTAATGCCCACCTGCACCGACTCCACCGCCACCTGGGGCAAGTGCAGACGGTTGACGAAATCCCCACGGTTGATAAACCACTGCCCACTGTCACGCTCGGCCACCAGCCCATGGGCCTGGGACAGACTCAGCTGAGGCACCACCGCGCTGAGCACTTCGGCGCTCGCGGTGTTGCCGTTGACCCAGGTCGGGCCGGGCAGCACGCTGATATAGGCTTGCATACGCTGCAACACGACAGGGTCGAGGCCTTCGATGCCGCCCAGGTCATCCAGGTTGCGCAGCATCGGGTATTTGACGGGCGCTACATAAGACGCGATCACCCGCTGGCTGATGCGCCGACTCACCGCCGGATCAACACCGATCAGCCGGCACAGCCGCTCGAAACGCTGCAACTGTTCGGTGTCCACCTGCTGGCGATTGACCAGGTTGCGCAGGTTGAACTTGCCCTGCTCATCCTCGATGCGCCCCTCGAAGGCGCCACGCTGGACCAGCGCCCAGGGCTGGTCAAGACGGGTCAGCACGTCTTTCTGGCGCGCATCCCAGAGCAGCTGGCGGCTGCGCTCCAGGCCACCCTCCAATAGCCACTGGCCCTGGATACGCAACTGCTCGGCTTCCAGGCTGCGGGTGAATACGGTCTGGCGCGTGAGCATGGCGCCGGCCAGTACTGCCACCACCGCCGCGATCAGCAAGGCGCTGATAATCGCCATACCGCGCTGCTTCGCCGCTGGGGGCGAACACCCTTTCATGGCGCGCCTTACAGCTGCCAGGAGCCAATATCGGCATTCACGCCATCGCCATCCGGCTGGCCGTCGGCGCCGAGGGAGAACACATCCACCTCGCCATTGGCGCCTGGGTTGAGGTAGTGATAAGGGTGGCCCCACGGGTCATTGGGCAAGCGTTCCAGGTAGGCGCGCCAGGTGCTGTTCTTCGCATCCGCCGGGCGTTCCACCAGCACCTTCAAGCCCTGGTTCATGCTCGGGTAAGTGCCGTGGTCGAGGCGGTAGAGTTTCAGCGCCTGCATCAACCCGCCGATGTCCTGTTTGGCCGCCGTGGCCCGCGCCTGGTCCGGACGGTCGAGAACCTTGGGCACCACCATGGCCGCCAGGATCCCGAGGATGACCACCACCACCATGATCTCGATCAACGTAAAGCCACGCTGCCCGCGAGGGCCTGGCAACGGGGACGTTAGGCACGCGATATCCATCTCGACATTCCTTGGCTTGAGTGCAATTCGTGGCGCAGTGTTGCAAGAACACATGTCAGTCGTATTGAAAATCCTCGGGAGTTTCGGTCGCCAATCGGTCAACTGCCGGCGCTAGTCTGCGGGCCTGTTTCCAGGCTTTGAGAGCGCCATGTACGGCTGTCGCAAGGAGCAAGGTTTTACCCTGATTGAAGTGCTGGTGGCGCTGGCGATCATCGCCGTGGCCATGGCCGCCGCCGTGCGCGTGGCCGGGCTGATGACCCAGAGCAACGGGCTGCTGCGGGACAAGTCGATCGCCTTGCTGGCGGCCCAGAGTCGACTGGCGGAGTTGCGCCTGGAGGGACACCTGCGCAGCGGCCAGAAGACGTTCGAATGCGACCAGGGCCGCCTGAAACTGCGTTGCGAGCAGACCATCAACGCCGATGGCCGCGTGTTTCAGATCAACCTGCAGGTGCTCGACGCCAGTCGCGCAGCCCCGCCCCTGGCGCGCCTGGAAACCCAGGTCATGGCCGAGTGAGCAGCGGCAACGCCGGCCCTTGCGGCAACTTGTCGAGGTTGACGCGCAGCGTCTCGCCACCGCGCTCGATCTCCACGCCGTCGCCTTCGATGGCCGTCAGCCGCACGCCGGGGCTGAGCCGTTCACCCAGTAGAAAACTGCGCGGCGGGCCGCCATTCAGACTGAGGATCGCCACCGCCCCTCGCGCGCCTGCCAGCACCCCCGTGACCTTCACCTGCAGCGCCGTCGGCGCATTGGAAAACCACTGCAGCGCCGGGTTGTCGCTGCGCGCCGCCAGTGCCTGGGGCGCGGCTGGCGGTGTGTGGGATTCGGCGGTGGTCAGCAGCAGCGGCGTCCATACCGCCACGCCCGTCAGCGCGGCCAACATACCCAGCGCCTGCACTCCATGGGCCAGGGTGAAGCGAGGGATGAATGTCATGGGCAGGACCTCCTGTTTGTCCGTCGCACCAGCCTACAGGTCAATTCGCACGCTTTTATTTCACACACTCCCCAGTTCTCCAGGTGGTCACCGATGAAACAGCAAGGCTTCACCCTGATCGAGCTGATGGTGGTGCTGGTGATCATCGGTATCGCCAGCGCCGCCATCAGCCTCACGATCAAACCCGACCCGTTGCACCTGCTGCGCAAGGACGCCGAGCGCTTGAGCCAACTGCTGCAAGTCGCCCAGGCCGAAGCCCACGCCGACGGCCGCCCCATCACCTGGCGCGCGGATGCCAAAGGGTTTCGCTTTAACCGCCAACGGGACGACGGCCAGGGCATCGAAACGTTTACAAACGACGATCAACTGCGCCCGCGCCTCTGGGACAGCACGCCGATGAACATCAGCATCGAACCCCGACAAACCCTGGTGCTCAACGCCGAATGGATCAACCCGCCGCTGCGCGTGGTGCTGTCCGACGGCCAACACAGCCTCAGCCTGCAACGCGACGCCGCCGGCCTGATGCGCGTGGTCAGCCAACCATGAACAGGTCCCAGCAAGGCTTCACCCTGATCGAAGTGATGGTGGCGATCATGCTCATGGCGGTGGTCAGCCTGATCGCCTGGCGTGGGCTCGACAGCGTGACCCGGGCGGATCAGCATTTGCAGGCGAGCTCCGAGCAGACCGAGGTATTGCTGCGTGCGCTGAACCAGATGCAACGGGACATCAGCCTGCGCGCCCGTGTCGAACTGACGCCCACGGACACGGCACAAACGGAAGGCCTGGCCGCCGTGACCGTGCGCAGCTCCGACAGCAAAGGCTTTCGCCTCGACGTGATCCGCAGCGCCCCCATGGCAGGCGATGGCCTGCAACGGGTACGTTGGTGGCTCAAGGGCGACGCACTGTATCGCGCCGCCGCCCCGGCGCGGGATCGCTACCCCCTGCCGGCAGCGAAGGACGGCGTAGTGGTGCTGACCGGCGTCAGTGACTTGCAGGTACGGGTGTGGGAAGCAGAAAAAGGCTGGCGGCAGCTGAGCGGGAATCGACGCGAAGACCCGGTGGGACTGGAGATCAGCCTGGTGCGACAGACGCCGCAGGGGGTAGAAAAATACCGGCAGGTCGTGGGGCCGTTGAAGTAGGGGCGGCCCCTTGGCCGTCCCGCCGCCGTCAACGTTCGCGCTGGCCTGTCTCAAGCCACGCTTTGTTGACACTCAAGGTTGTCGCCAGTTTTTCCATGCGCGCAACCGGCAGCCCGCGTGAAAACCAATTGTTGAGGCACGGGATGAACAATCAAGGCCTTCAACTCAACAACACCACCCCACCCGGCAACTCCGTACACTTGGCCCCGTACGCATCCCGAATCAACAACGCCACACCCGCCAGTTGCTGCAAACTGAACCGCGCTTGCACCCGGCGTTGGCCCAGTTGCTTATTCAACAGCACCAGCATGCCGGGGCGGTATCGGTTGATTTCATCCACCACCGTCGCCAGGGTGGCGTTGTTGAAGACCAGCACTTGCTCACGCCAGGCCACGACCGTTTGGGTGTCTACCGTCGTCACGTCGCTGACGCCGGCAGCGCCGTAGGTGAGCTGCCGGCCGCTGTCCAGGCGCACGCTGCGCCCGGCGATGTCCACCAGAAGTGAACCTTCGATGCAGGTGACGCACACGTTGTAGTCGGTATTGCGCAGGTTGAAGCGCGCCTGTGCCGCGCTTACCCAGCCTTCGCCGGCCTGGACCTTGAGCGGTTGTACCACGTGGGCGACCACTTCGACTTCGCCCTCGAGCAGCTCGATGCCCTGCCCCACCCGGCTGATGCGGGTCTGGGTGTTGAGTTCCAGGCTGATGCCGTCGCTCAGCAGGACTTGGCGTTGCTCGCCGACCTCGGTGCGGTAATCGGCGGTGAGCCCGGCAAAGCCACCCGGTACGCCGACGCGAACCATTACCACAGCGGCAGAGGCGGCGATCGCACCGCCCAGGAAGGCACGCCGGCCAAAGCTGCGCGGTTGCGAGACGTGCTCCAGCGCAGGCGCCACGTGCTGCCACAGCGTCTTGGCCTGCTCGAATGCCTGGGCATGTTCCGGGCTTTGTGCGCACCAGGCCTTGAGGGCCTTGGCATCGGCCACGGTGGCGCGGCCCGAGGTCAGCAGGACCAGCCAATCGCGGGCTTCATCGTGCAGGGGGCTGGCGGCGGATTGCCGGGCGGTGGAGAGGCTAAAAATATTCAAGCGCGCACGTACTCACGGATTTATCAGGGACTCGACACTAAGACGGTTTTCCGGCCCCGGGACCGAACCGCTGAATCACTTTTCTTTCCAGGCGCTTGGCACAGTGGCCCAGGGCAGCCTTGATTTCTTTCTCGACCATGCGCGTGGAAATGCCGAAACGCTGGGAGATTTCCAGGTGCGGCGCCTCCTCCAGGCGGGCGGCAATGAGGATTTTGCGCCGGCGTGCCGGCAGCTCGTAGAGGGCCTTGACCAGGGATTGGATGTCTTTCTGGCCGCCCACCACCCGCGACGGGTCCTGGGCTTCGTCGGCGCTTTGCAGCAACTCTTCCACCTCGCTGCCGGTGAGCAGGCGCGCATCGGCCTGGCGGCGGTCGGCGGCGATGTTCAGGGCCATGCGGTACAGGTAGGCATTGGGCTGCTGCAGGTTCGGCGGCACGTCCATGCGGTCGACCCGCAGGTACGTCTCGTGCAGCACGTCGTTGGCCAGGTCCTCCGAGCCCAGGCGCTTGCGCAAACGCACCTTGAAGTCTTCGTAGGAGGCCAGGAACAAGCTGACCATTGTGCTGTGCCCGGAATTTTTCATCCCCCCGAGGCTCCTTTCGCTGCTGTGCATTCCATGCGTGTTCCTGTTGTGTCAGGCATCAAAAGTAAAGTCACCGGTTGGCGCAACGAGCTTGGTGCCGGGCGTTCGACCCGCGCCGTTGCCAGGCTGCGCACCAGTGCTTCATCGCGTTGTTCATCGCCGGTGGAACTGACCAGCCGGCTGTGTTCGATCACCCCGTCCGGGTTGACCCACACCTGCACCAGCGCACGAAAACTGCCGGGCCGGGTCAGCGGCGAACGGCACAGGCTGCCTTCGATGGCTTGCTGCAGCGCCGTCGCGTAGCTGTTGTTGATCCGCACAGCACTGCGTGCCGCCGCACCACGGGTGGGGGGCGGCTGACTGACCTGCGGGGCCTGCAAGGTAAACGCATCGCTGCGTGCATAACGGGCCATCAGGCCACTCCCTGTCAGCAACATCGCCAGTGCCTCTTGCGCCGTAAAGCGCCCGCGCACCCCGATGGCACGCCGGCCCCGCGTCAACTCGCGGTCAACCAGCACCGCCATCCCGGTGGCGCGGCTGTAGGCTTGCAGTGCGTGTTCCAGGTCTTGCGCCGGCAGGTCCAACGACAACAGGGGTGAATCTGCCTGCGCTGCGCGACCACCGACCAGCAGCAACAGCAAGACCAGGGCGCATGCGACGCGCCTCCAGACTCCCTGCTCACCCCCTGCTCTGCATCGCTGCACGGCCGACGCGCCCTAGAAAACCGTCATCCTGAGGCCAGTTTATGAACCTGATGTTACGGTGATAGCAAAAAAAACATCACGGTGATGAGAGGCGCGCTGCACTAGACTTTCAAGCCTAACCGGCCCCCTCCCCAGGGCCAGCCAGGAGGCCCCGATGAAATCGTTACCGACCCTCGCCAGCCTGTTGCTGTGCGCCGCCCTGCCCTTGCTGGCCCATGCCGACAACAGCGCCGGCACTTGCGCCGAAGTCACGGTGGATGGCTACAAGGCACCGGACTATGGCTGCCTGAGCCAACAAATGGGCAACGACACAAATGCGGCCAAAGCCGCGCAAAAGAACCGCGAAGCGCAGGCCCTTCCCGTGGAAAAGCGCCTACCGAATAAACTTGGCCTGGCCACCCCGGCGGCGACCAGCGTACGCATGGGCAATACCTTCGGGACGTCGGTGAAGCCGCAGCGGCCTTGAGAAATCAAAGCGCCCAGGCAATGCCATCGCAGGCAAGCCAGCTCCCACATGGGAACGGGATCGACAGCAAAAACCCGGTCGGCTCTAAGGCCGCCTTCGCTGGCAAGCCAGCTCCCACATTTAGATCGCGGGGCTACAGTCAGATAGCGGTCAACTGTCAGGCTGCCTTCGCGAGCAAGCCCGCTCCTACATTTGACAGGGATCGACAGCAAAAACCCGGTCGGCTCTAAGGCCGCCGCGCTTTGCTTTTGATCTTAGGCGCCCCGT